>NZ_DBEXBB010000344.1:0-18038 GCF_048170425.1 Phocaeicola sp. | reverse complement strand
CAGTCATTTTATCGCTTTATTTTATTTTTACTCGAGAAAAGAAACCCATATCTGAAACGCCCATCGTATCAGTTATGCCAGCCAGCCAGCAAAATGTACAAATCTTCGGAGAATATGTAGGACGTATCCGTGCCCAGCAATTTGTGGAAGTACGTGCACGTGTAGAAGGTTTTCTGGAACAAATGCTATTCGAGGAAGGAACCTCAGTCAAACGTAATCAAGTATTGTTTGTCATCAATCAGGACCAATATCGTGCCAAGGCAGACAAAGTACGCGCACAGCTGAAAAAAGATGAAGCCCAAGCACAAAAAGCCAAGCGTGACCTGGAGCGTATCCGTCCATTGTATGAACAGAATGCGGCCAGCCAGCTGGATTTGGACAATGCGGTAGCAGCTTACGAAACAGCCGTGGCAAGCGTGGGTATGAGCCAGGCAGACTTAGAACAAGCTGAACAAGAATTAGGCTACACGATTGTACGCTCGCCAATTTCCGGAGAAATCAGTGAACGTCACGTCGACTTGGGAACACTGGTAGGCAGCAATGGAAAATCGCTGCTGGCTACTATCGTAAAGAGTGATACCATTCTGGTAGATTTCAGCATGACAGCCCTGGACTATTTAAAAAGCAAGGAGCGAAACGTTACATTCGGTCAGAAAGACTCAACCCGCTCCTGGCAGCCTACTGTAACCATCACATTGCCTGACAATACTGTATACGAGCATAAAGGTCTGGTAGACTTTGCAGCTCCTCAGGTAAATCCTAAAACTGGAACATTCTCCGTACGTGCCGAACTGGCCAATCCGGACCACGTATTGCTGCCGGGACAGTTCACCAAAGTAAAGGTATTGCTCGACGTACGTGAAAATGCCACAGTAGTTCCCCAAAAGGCTCTTATCATTGAAAAAGGTGGAGCTCATATTTTTGTCATGCGAAAAGACTCAACCGTGGAAAGACGATTCATTGAGTTAGGCCCTGAATTCGAGAACGATGTAGTAGTAGAACGCGGATTGTCGGCCGGCGAAATGATTGTCTACGAAGGATTCCACAAACTGGCTCCTGGAATGAAAGTCCGCGTACAAGACCCGGAACAATTACAGAACGAAGCGAAAAAAGAGGAAAAATAACTCACCCCTAAACGAATTTACGCATGAAAGTCAGCTTTTTTATTGACAGGCCCGTATTCTCGGCTGTCATCTCTATATTAATCGTGATTGTAGGTATCATCGGTTTGATGATGCTGCCTATCGACCAATACCCGCAAATTACTCCGCCCGTGGTAAAAATCAGCGCCTCCTATCCGGGAGCCAGTGCCGTAACCGTATCACAAGCTGTAGCCACTCCGATTGAACAGGAATTAAACGGAACTCCAGGTATGCTTTACATGGAGTCCAGCAGTTCCAACTCAGGAGGATTCTCTGCCACTGTCACTTTCGACATTTCTGCCGACCCTGATTTGGCAGCTGTAGAAATCCAGAACCGTATCAAACTAGCGGAATCTCGTCTGCCAGCAGAAGTTGTTCAGAATGGTATCTCCGTAGAAAAACAAGCTCCCAGTCAGCTGATGACACTGTGTCTGACCTCGGACGATCCTAAATTCGACGAAATTTATTTGAGTAACTTCGCCACACTGAATGTACTCGACCTGCTCCGCCGTATTCCAGGAGTAGGACGTATCTCCAACATCGGAAGCCGCTACTATGCCATGCAAATATGGGCAGACCCAGCCAAGCTGGCTAACTTCGGACTTACGGTACAAGACCTTCAGAACGCGTTGAAAGACCAGAACCGCGAATCGGCTGCCGGTGTACTCGGACAGCAACCCGTAAGCGGAGTGGATATTACAGTACCTATTACAGCACAAGGTCGTTTATCATCGGCTTCCCAGTTTGAAGAGATTGTATTGCGTGCCAATCCTGACGGTTCACTCATACGTTTGCGCGATGTGGCCAGAGTCTCATTGGAAGCTTCTTCCTATAGTACAGAAAGTGGTATAAACGGAGGAAATGCAGCCATTCTTGGAATCTACATGCTTCCTGGAGCCAACGCCATGGAAGTGGCACAGAGCGTAAAAGAGGCCATGAAGGAAATCAGTAAAAGTTTCCCGGAAGGACTGGAGTACAACTTCCCGTTCGATATGACCACTTATATCTCACAATCCATTCATGAGGTATACAAAACATTGTTCGAGGCATTGGTGCTGGTAATCATCGTGGTATTCCTTTCACTGCAGAGCTGGCGTGCCACACTGATTCCGGTCGTAGCAGTCCCTATCTCTTTGATTGGTACTTTCGGCTTCATGCTGATATTCGGCTTCTCACTGAACATGCTGACCTTGTTGGGACTGGTACTGGCTATCGGTATTGTGGTGGACGATGCCATTGTAGTAGTAGAGAATGTGGAGCGTATCATGGAAGAAGAAAAACTCAGCCCATACGAAGCCACCAAGAAAGCTATGGAGGGTCTGGTAGGAGCTATTATCGCTACCTCACTCGTATTAGCAGCGGTATTCGTCCCTGTAAGCTTTCTGTCGGGTATCACCGGACAGCTTTATCGCCAGTTCACTATTACCATTGTAGTATCTGTACTTCTGTCTACGGTTGTAGCCTTGACACTGAGTCCGGTAATGTGTTCGCTGATTCTGAAACCAGTCGATCCGAATAAACCCAAGAACAAAGTATTCAGACTGATTAATGAATGGCTGGCTATCGGAAACAATAAGTACATTATCTACATCAAGCACGTCATCAAGCACCCGCGCCGTGTAATGGCAGGTTTTGGAATGGTATTGGTTTTCATTTATATGTTCCATCGCCTCGTTCCGACCAGCTTCCTCCCGATAGAAGACCAAGGATATTTCACCGTGGAACTGGAACTTCCGGAAACAGCCACTCTGGAAAGAACACGTGTCATAACTGACAGAGCAATCGACTTCATCATGAAAGACCCGGCTGTGGAATACGTACAGAATGTAACAGGTAGCAGTCCACGTGTAGGTACCAGTCAGGCCAGAAGCCAGCTGACCGTCATCCTGAAAGAATGGAAAGAACGTGACAATACTACCATTGATGAAGTAATGGACCGCATACGGAAAGAACTGGAAACCTATCCGGAAAGTAAAGTGTATCTTTCTACTCCTCCGGTAATTCCCGGACTTGGTACTGCCGGTGGTTTTGAAATGCAGCTGGAAGCACGTGGCGATGCCACGTATGACGATTTGGTGAGAGCTACGGATACGCTGATGTATTACGCTTCACAACGGAAAGAAATAGCTGGATTGTCTTCGTCTCTTCAGGCAGAAATCCCTCAGTTGTATTTCGATGTAGACCGCGATAAAGTCAAACTGGCTGGTGTTCCGATGGCAGATGTATTCTCTACCATGAAAGCTTACACTGGTTCTGTTTACGTGAATGACTTCAACATGTTCAACCGTATCTACCGTGTATACATTCAGGCAGAAGCTCCGTATCGTCAGCAACGCGACAATATCGGTCTGTTCTTTGTAAGAGGATCTGATGGTGACATGATTCCGCTGACAGCCCTTGGAACTACTGATTATACAACCGGACCGGGAAGTATCAGACGCTTTAACATGTTTAATACAGCCGTTATCCGAGGAACCACAGCCAATGGAGCAAGTTCCGGTCAGGTAATGGAAACGCTGGAACAAATTGCACGCGAAAAATTACCCGACAATATCGGTGTTGAATGGAGCGGTCTGTCCTATCAGGAAAAGAAAGCCGGCGGACAAACCGGACTCATCCTGGCGCTGGTATTTCTGTTCGTCTTCCTGTTCCTGGCAGCCCTTTATGAAAGCTGGACAGTGCCTATCGCCGTATTGATTTCACTTCCGGTAGCCGTTTTAGGAGCGTATGCGGGTATTACCCTCTGCGGTTTGGAAAATGACACCTATTTTCAGATTGGTCTGGTAATGCTTATCGGTCTTGCCGCGAAGAACGCCATTTTGATTGTGGAATTCGCTAAAGACGAAGTCGATAAAGGACGTGATATCGTAGAATCTGCTCTTCATGCAGCCAGCCTGCGTTTCCGCCCCATCTTGATGACCTCACTGGCCTTCATCCTGGGTATGCTTCCAATGGTGATTGCTTCTGGTCCGGGTTCAGCCAGCCGACAGGCCATCGGTACCGGTGTATTCTTCGGAATGATAGTAGCTGTTACCGTAGGTATTCTGCTCGTGCCGTTCTTCTTTGTAATGATTTACAAAGCTACCCACAAAATTAAAGCGAAACAGTAAACCTTACAGATGTAGCTTATGAAACTGAAAAATCAACTATATAAAATTTTGGTGATTCCCGTAGCAGCCCTCCTGATGGGAGGCTGCAAAATCGGGAAACAATACACCCGTCCTCAGATAGATTTGCCCTCTACCCTCGACAGCACAAGCGTAGATACCGTATCTATTGGTGACTATCCCTGGGAACAGCTTTATACGGACACGATCCTTCAGCAACTCATCCAAAAGACCTTGGACAACAACAAGGATATGCTGATTGCAGCAGCCAAAGTCAAGGAACTGGCTGCCATGAAACGTATTGATTATGCAAACCTCTTCCCTCAAGTCGGACTTAAGTTCTATGCAGAACAAGAAGGCGAAGACCACGGAGGCGGACACTATAAATCAGACGACCAGTATGATATAAAACTGGGAGTTACATGGGAAATCGACCTGTGGGGAAACCTGCGCTGGGCCAAAGACAAAAGTATGGCCGAGTTTATGGGTTCCATTGAGAATCAGCGGGCCTTGAAAATGAGTCTGGTGGCACAAGTGGCACAATCCTACTTTGAATTGGTGGCTCTCGACAATGAACTGTCTATCGTGAAAAAGACAGTAGATGCCCGCCGGGAAAGTCTGCATCTGGCACGTATCCGCTACGAAGGGGGACTGACTTCAGAAACGGCCTTCCGTCAGGCACAGGTGGAATTGGCAAGAACAGCCACTTTGGTTCCCGATCTGGAAAAGAAAATTACATTGAAACAAAATGAAATAGCCTTCTTAGCTGGAGAATATCCTCACGACATAAAAAGAACAGTCCTGCCTGAAGATGTAATTCATGCAGCTTCCTTACCCGTGGGACTCCCCTCTTCCTTACTGGAACGTCGACCGGATGTACGCCAGGCAGAACAGGCCGTCATTGCTGCCAATGCAGCCGTAGGAATTGCTTATACCAATATGTTTCCTAAACTGACACTGACAGCTAGCCATGGTTCAGAAAACGACGAACTTTCTCATCTGTTCAAATCGCCTCATTACTTATTGGCGGGAACCATTCTTCAGCCTATTTTCGCCATGGGAAAAAACCGGGCCATGTTGAAAGCAAAGAAAGCTGCCTGTGAACAAGCTGCCTACGCATACGAGAAAGTGGTACTGAACGCTTTCAAGGATGCTTACAATGCCATAGCAGAATATAACAAGGTAAAAGAAATCTATGAAACCCGCTTGCGACTGGAGCAGTCTTCGAAAATCACACTTGATTTGGCTCAGCTGCAATATATCAACGGAGTAATTGGTTACATGGATTTGCTGGATGCACAGCGAGGTTACCTGGATGCCCAAATCGGATTAAGTAATGCCGTACGTGACAAACAGATTACGATGGTTAATTTATACAAGGCCTTAGGAGGAGGCTGGCAATAATCCTCCCATAAGAAACGCGGAAACTGATATGTCAATGAATCAAGTTTCCGCGTTTTTTGTATATTATACGGATTCTACCCCATATACCCTACGGTAAATTTCATCCCGTATAGATTCAAATTCCTTGTCTATCGTTTCTGTTCCTACATACATCAGGAACATGGGAAGTGTTTCACCTCCCTTACGGTACGAAGGCTGTACATACTCTTTTTCGCATAAACGGAATCCGCACCGCTGATAAAAACCGATACGTCGGCGACTCCATTCGTCCACCGGTTTCTCCACTTCCAGAATAATGACTCCCGGGAATTGTCGTAGGAGAACTTCCATGATTTTCCGTCCATACCCTTTATTGCGTACAGATGGAGAAGTAGCCAGATGCTCCACATAAGAAAAACCGGCAAACCGCCACACAGTAATAAGCCCGACCAGAAGCCTATCATCTGAAATCAAGTAGCAGGTAAAGGCTGCGCAGTTATCCACATTATCTCGTTGTCCCACATCATCCCTCCGCTCCGCTTCAGGAAAAGACTCATGCAACAGGTTTTCTACAAAAGAATAGCCTTTGTCTGTGGTTTGAAGTGGTGTAAATTGAAGCATAACTAATAGATTTAGAAATTATTACTCTGTATAAAAACGAATCGTCCGCTCCAAGGAACGCTGGCATACGGGACAGAACACAGGTGCCTCATTGATTCTCATCCGGCATTCCGTGGTCGGACGATAAATTCCTTTTTTAGTGTAACCTGCCCCTTCGTATACCCCGACTTTTGTATAAATTAGTTTTTCATCGGTCTGAGGTGCTGTCGGCACAGGAGTTCCCGGTTCCAGCATATCCTTCCATTTATCTTCAAAATGAACCAAAGTCGTGATGTTCGGTTCCCAAGGCTCTATATCATAAGGATACAACGGACTGGGAGCCTCATCATACGCATATTCATCGGCCAGTCCCCCAAAACTATGCCCAAATTCATGTACCACAACTGGTCTGAACATAGAATGATGTGCCGTAGTTAAAGTGTAGGAGTTGTAAATACCTCCTCCTCCGTAGGTATCCGTATTGGCAAGGATAATGATATGTTCGTATGGAATGCCTGCCAACCAGTTATGAATGGCTTTCACGCTACGGGTAGTCAGATAACGGTCGGAGTAAAACGTGTCAAAATGCGAGCTTACGGCTGTTTTTTTCCATTCATCCTTTCGGGGAATGCTTACCCCGCTATCTTTTGACTCACTGAATACAGCCACAATGTTGAAGCGGTCTTTCAACTTCTTAAACGGCTCATGTGCAAACAAAGCTTCACACGCCACCGCCGCATCTTTATAAAACAAGTCTGATTCATTAACTGCATAACCTTCTGCCATAATGGCCACGTCAATGCATTTGTCTGAAGAACCTCCTTGCCACAAGTAGCGATGCGGTGTCAGTTCTCCTTCCCCCCTTTGATGAATCAGAATATCTGAAGGATTAATCTCATGTACCAGCGTGGCACTCACTTCACGGGAGGCATTCCGCAAAACGACGGTGATTTCTGCCGGCTGTTTGGGATAAGGAACTAAAAACGTATTCTCAAATCCTCGTTTCACCACCTTGGCTTCCTGTTCTCCAATCCATTCCTGAAATAAGCTGGAGAAAGAAGTACGATAAATAACCTTCCCGGTAGCCTTATCCTTCATGGTTATCTCTCCATTTCCCTCCAATGGAAGTTCCGACAAATGATGACGTCTTCCTGCCCACTGCGGAAGAGCCGACAATTCATCCAGACAAATATCCTGCTTGTCCGCATTTCCCATAAATATATAATCCAGACGAAGCGTCTTGTCTACAAAATAATCTTCGAAAGTCTGCGCAAAGGTACCACTGCTGAGTGACAGACCCAATGCAAAAATCAATGCTGCTCTTTTCATACATTCTTTTATTTTCCCACAAAAATAGCGAAATGTCTTGTTTTTACACAATCTGCCAGGCAGAAAGCGCTTCAATGCATCACTCTTTCATAAAACTAGTACTGTTCATGAAGCATTCCAGTACTTCCACGAAAGTACTACAGTACCGCAAAGGAAATACTCCAGTACTTTCAGGAAAGTACTACAGTACTGCAAGGGAAGTACTGGCCTTACATGAAAACACTTTGAACAACACATAAAAAAAGCGGTGCCTCCACCGAGAGACACCGCCATCCAAATAGTTATCATCAATTAATTAAAGAACTTTATCCCAATAAAGTATGTACGCGGCTGGGTAGGCCCATAGAAATATTTGGAGTCACGATTCATACCTTTATCCAAATCTTTCTGGAAAGCATTGAATATATTCTGCACACCTCCGTTTACCTGCAACTTCAAATGGTCATTCAGCACAAACGTATAATTCAGCTTCAGGTTGAAATCCATAAAGTCAGGGGTATGTTCCAGACGGTCTTTCTCGATGTATCCGGCAAAGTGAGGAACAATCATGCGTCCCGTATATACGCCGGAAAGAGAAAAGTCAAAGTTCTTCAACGGAGCCGAACTGAACGTAAAGTACCCATAGTAATCCGGCGTACGCGGCATGCGTTTGATAGCTGCTACATCCTCATCTTCGCTCCATCTCACCGCTTCCGTGTAACGGCTGCGCTGTACCGTAAAGCCTAACTGCAACTGTGCTTCCTTTCCATGGGCAATCTTGTAATCGATATTGGCTCCATACACTCGTGCACCGTTCCCGTTTCTGCGTTCCTGCACCAATGTGCCCGATACAGGGTCCTTTCCTAAACTTTCCAGATAGAATACATCGTTCAACGCCGTATAGAAACCTTCAATCAGCAAGTTCGACTGGAAATGTCCGAAATTGAAACTCCAGTCTACAGAACCACTGAAACTGTTGGAGCGTTCCGGTTTCAATCCTTTTGCCAGCCGCACTTCCATGGCCTTACCTCCTACGGCTGCCACATGCAAGTCCTCATCGTATGCCTGAGGCGCACGGAAACCCGTCGACCAGGTCAGACGTCCCTGAAATTTATCTGAAGGCTTCCAAAGGGTATTAATACGCGGACTGAAAATCACATCATCCACCAAATTGTGTTTATCCAAGCGGAACCCTGCCAATATCGTGAAATAATCCAGCTTCCATTCATTCTGCACAAATCCGCTGGCAATCTTCACATCCTGCTTCAAGTCACGTCCGTAACCTGTCATCACATCATGCAAGGAGTTATACTGGTACTCCAGTCCACCGGTAAAGGTCGCCGGAGAAAAGAGGCAGTTGTCCATGTTGCCTACATACATAGCACCACCTACAGCGGTCAAGTCATTGGTTTTTCCGTATGCATTCGCCGCCTTGTCTGCCCCATAATAGCTGTTACGGTCGGTGTGCTGTGCCGAAGCGTATACAGAAAGCTTGTGCTTGTACTCATTGAAGAAAACATCATACGTCAGTCCACCACTGTTAATGATGTGCTTGGTCTGTTCCGTAATATCCGTTTCGTGAGGCTGCAAGTCAAACTTGTTTCCTCCGCGACGGAACTCGTTGGTAGTATGATATTCCAGACTGATACGGCTGAACTGTGTCGGACGGTAATATGCCCGCAATCCGAATGTATTCATATTCAGTTTACCCAATTCCGAGAATCCGTCTCCATCCGCATCATACGGATTACGGTTGCGATAAGACTGATACAGCGCGATGCCATACGAATTGTCGGAAGATACCAATGACGCATTGGCTCCCATATACTGTTCCCACACCTTTCCGTTCAAGTTCGACATGGTAGAAGCCACCTGAAACGAATTGCGCACGGGGTCTTTGGTAATAATATTAATGGTACCTCCCACGGCATTGGCTCCAAATAAGGCAGAACCACCTCCACGAACCACTTCCACACGTTCAATCATATTGGTCGGAATCTGCTCCAGTCCATACACGCCCGAAAGCGCACTCATCACCGGACGACTGTTAATCAGGATTTGTGAATAAGGCCCCTCCAGTCCATTGATACGCACCTGAGGGAAACCGCAGTTCTGGCAATTGTTTTCCACACGTAATCCCGACTGATAGTTCAGCGATTTAGCCAAATCAGTAGAATTGACAATCTCAAACAACTTGTTATTCATCACATTCACCACCACAGGCGCTACCTTACGGCTGGTTTCATTCCGGTTGGCCGATACTACCACCTCATCCGTCATGATACTTTCTTCCTCCATGACAAAATGCATGTCGACCACAAAGTCTTTGCTCACTGTCACCTTCTTTACCTGAGTGGTATATCCCATTATCTGCACCTTCAAGGTGTATTCACCTTCCGGAAGCTTTTTAAAACGGAAATACCCTCCGGCATCCGTCACCGTACCTTCTCCAGTTTCCACCAACAACACGGTAGCATAAGGCAATCCTGTTTCCGATCTTTTCTCAATTACATGTCCCACAATGGCATTTCCTTCTTTTACAGGACCATCAGCGTATGCAATAGTACAGCTGACAAGAGCGCATACCACTCCCATCAGCAAATTGATATATTTTTTCATTATTTGCTCCTAAAAAATTAATACTATGTTCTTCAAATTCCCAATAAGAACGATGGTACAGGAGGAGCACGAAGGTACATCCCTTCCGTACAACAGCATACGGCATGGAATGTATTCTTTATATAAGGTAATGAATAGAGCAGATGCAAATCGGGAGTCTTTACTTCCGTATGCCCAGGCTCCAATGAAGAAAAAGTCGACAGAAAATGCAGCGCCAATGTCTGCCCGTCACTATGAGAGTGAGAATGCGAGAAGGGATGCGAGTGCACAAGCATCACCCCGTTTACCACATGCACGTGGGCAAACAGGGAAGTCGTGGCATAATATGCGGCAAACAAAGTGGCCAGACACAATGCCCATAGTCGTATATGTTTGCGGAACCCTCTACACATTTTCCGTCTTCCTACGTATTTTATTCGTTATCTTTGTTTCCAAACAGAAATTCGTAATCACGCTTAGCGGCAGGTACAGTCCATTTTTCAGGAACAAACTTCCACTGGTTCAGCGGAGCCGGATTCAGTACCTTGACTTCCTCAATCCGTTTCATCAGGTAATAGCGTAAATCTTTATCCGTTGAAAAGACAATACGTTTTGACAATTCTGCTTTAGGAATACCTGCTCCCTTGGTCAGCAAGTCTCCTCCTCCATTTCCACGATAAGAATTGACGGCTACCCGATATTGCTTGTCCATATCAAACGGTTTACCGTCGGCCATCCGCTCAATCGTAATTCTCTTTCCGTATGGTTGGGTCACATTCACTGTATAGATGATACCCGCCGCAGAATCAAAATTGAAGCTGGGATTACGGAAGCGACCGAAACCGTTGTCTTTTTCGTTCAGCAACAACAGGTGGTCATCTGGCGAAGTCATCTGGTTTACCCAAAGGTCATACGACATTTCCAGAAAATCCTTTACTTCCTTTCCGGTCAACACCATCGTGTAAAGCATGTTCTCAAACTTATATAAGTTGAACATATCGCTCATACGAATGTCTCCTTCTTTAATCTCGGCATAAGCCGACAAAGGCGCACAGAAAGAAATATCCGCTCCGGTAATATCCAGTTGCAACTGATGAATCAAATCAATAAAAGCAGACGGGCCAAAGAACGCATCCTTAGAAGAAATCGTATGCTCAATCCGTCCGATTTTCCGGGACACAAAAGCCTGCGTTTCCTCATACTGTTTCTGGAAAGTATGCATGAAATCCTTATCCACGACATAGTCATCCATGTTCACCAACTTTCCGTCGACCTGCTTCGATACAATCTTTCCATTCTGTTTCTTCACCGTTACGGTCACTTCTGACACCACTTTTGCCGTATTGGCCGGATCAATCACCAGCACAGAATCGCCCGATGCATTGGCCACTCTTTCATTCCAACGGGTATGGTCGTGTCCCATAAAAATGACATCGAATCCCGGCACATTGGCAGCCACGCCTTTCGAACCGTTTTCTACCACATTGTCCAGTTTCTTTCCATCCATTCCTGAATGAAACAGTCCAATCAAAACATCTGGTTGTTCTTTTTCACGAATTTCCTTCACCCATTTCGCCGCACATGCTTCCATGTCCTCAAAACGAAGTCCAGTCCATAATTGTTCAGGCAACCAGGAAGGTATTGCCGGAGTAATCATTCCCAGTACAACAACCTTCACTCCATCCCGTTCCAATACCTCATAGGGTTTCAAATAAGGTTTTCCAGTCTTCACATCTATGATATTGGCACCAAGTACCGGAAAGTTACACTGTCTCACCCAACAATCGTACACCGCATGACCTGTCTCCACATCATGATTACCCATGTTGCCCACATCATAGCGCATATAGTTCAGCATGGCAGCACAGACATGTACGGAAGTGGTATCCATATAATTGTAGTAATAAGCCACAGGCTGTCCCTGTAGAATATCACCGTTGTCCATCAAAATAAGATTGTCGCCATACACCTCACGTTCTTCCTTCACGTACGAAAAAACGCGGGCCAGACTTCCTCTCATCTGCTTGTTCTGTATAAAATCATAGGGGAAGTAGCATCCGTGCACATCGCTCGTCTCTACAAATTTCAATGTGATGGTTTCCTCATTATTCGAGGCTTTCAAATGCCCTTGACCCATACCGAGTAATGTGATCAGGCTGATTAAAGAGTAAAATCGTCTAGTCTTCATTTTCGCAGACTTTCATATAAGTTTTTGCAAAGATACGAGAAGTTGCCGACATTCCCGCAGAATACTTCCTAAAATACCCAAATACGAAAGATTTCCCAACCGCTTTTTTATGCTATTTTTTCACTACTTTTGCAACCAAATAATATAAAGCCCCTATCAATGGAAGAATTCAGCCAGATGATTGCCGCCGAACTGAAACTGCCGGCACATCGCATAGCCAATACACTTAAACTGCTCCAGGGAGGAGCGACCATTCCTTTCATCAGCCGTTACCGTAAAGAAGCTACCGGCGGACTGGATGAAGTGCAGATAGGCGACATTCAAACACGATATGAGAAACTGTGTGAATTGTCCAAACGAAAGGAAACTGTACTTTCCACCATCGAAGAACAAGGAAAACTGACTCCAGAACTACAAGACCGCATTTCAGCCTGCTGGAATGCGACTGAACTGGAAGACATTTACCTACCCTTCAAGCCCAAACGAAAAACCAGAGCCGAAGCTGCACGTGCCAAAGGACTGGAACCGCTGGCCCTCTTGCTCATGATGCAAAAGGAAAATAATCTTGCTGCCAAGGTACGAAACTTCGTCAAAGGAGAAGTAAAAGACGAGGAAGATGCACTGAAAGGATCACGCGATATTCTGGCAGAACAAATCAGCGAAGACGAGCGGTCGCGCAACCTGATGCGCAACCAGTTCCAGCGCCAGGCCCTCATTCAGTCAAAAGTGGTCAAAGGAAAAGAAGCAGAAGAAGCTTCGGCCAAGTACCGAGACTATTTTGATTTCTGTGAGCCCTTGAAGAAATGTTCTTCCCACCGCCTGCTGGCCCTTCGCCGGGGAGAATCGGAAGGAGTATTGAAAGTAACCATTTTCCCGGAAGATGAAGATATATGCAACGAACGCCTGCAAAGGCTATTCGTACGGGCAAACAACGAATGTGCGCACCAAGTGGAAGAAGCTCTCACCGATGCCTACAAGCGCTTGCTGAAACCTGCCATTGAAACTGAGTTTGCCGCACTCAGTAAGGAGAAGGCTGATGAAGAAGCTATTCGGGTATTCGCAGAAAACCTCCGTCAACTATTGCTGGCCCCTCCTTTGGGACAGAAACGGGTGATGGGTATCGACCCCGGATTCCGTACGGGATGCAAAGTGGTCTGTCTGGATGCACAGGGCACCCTGCTGCATAATGAAGCCATTTATCCCCACCCGCCCAAATCTGAATATGCACAGGCATCCCGAAAGATTGTGAAACTGGTGGAACAATATAAAATCGAAGCCATTGCCATCGGGAACGGGACGGCCAGCCGCGAAACAGAGCAGTTTGTAACCAGCCAGCGTTACGACCGCGAAGTACAGGTATTCGTCGTCAGCGAAGACGGAGCGTCCATTTACTCCGCCTCGAAAACAGCCCGCGAAGAGTTTCCGGATTATGATGTGACGGTACGTGGTGCCGTATCCATCGGCAGAAGGCTGATGGATCCATTGGCTGAACTGGTGAAGATTGATGCCAAATCCATCGGGGTGGGACAATACCAGCACGATGTAGACCAGACCAAGCTGAAGGCTTCACTCGACCAGACCGTAGAAAGTTGTGTCAACCTGGTGGGTGTGAATGTTAACACCGCCAGCAAGCACCTGCTGACTTATGTTTCCGGATTAGGCCCTACACTGGCCCAGAACATCGTGGACTACCGTACCGAAAACGGTCCGTTTGAGTCACGCCGCCAGTTATTGAAAGTGCCGAGAATGGGTGCCAAAGCTTACGAACAGTGCGCTGGATTCCTCCGTATTCCGCAAGCCAAGAATCCACTGGACAATTCTGCGGTTCACCCGGAAAGCTACCCGATTGTGGAACAGATGGCTAAAGACCTGAACTGCACCGTAGCCGACTTGATTAAAGACAAAGAGCTCCGCCGTAAAATTGATTTGAAGAAATACGTGACCGACACGGTTGGTTTACCCACTCTGACGGATATTCTTCAGGAACTGGACAAACCGGGAAGAGACCCTCGCCAGAAAATACAAGTCTTTGAGTTTGAAAAGAATGTCCGTACCCTGGACGACCTGCAGGAAGAAATGGAACTGCCCGGCATCGTAACCAACATCACCAACTTTGGCTGCTTTGTCGACATCGGTATCAAGGAAAACGGGCTGGTGCACGTGTCACAACTGGCTGACCGTTTTGTCAGCAATCCGGCCGACGTGGTACGCATACATCAGCATGTACGTGTCAAAGTCATGAGCATTGACCACGAGCGGAAACGTATTCAGCTCACCATGAAAGGATTGAACAACTAAATTGACAGATAACGATGAAACAAGATGAAAAGGAGCTGTGCGGCTGGTTTATTTTTTGCCCCAAACAGCAGCTCCTTCTGGTTAAAGACGGAGACAAGTTCCACATCCCATATTCCGTGGAACTTCCCGCACAGCTTCCTGCTGATACGCCCATACATACCGTCGGGGAAATTCTGGGCCATCCGGCAAAAGCATGTGCCCTTCCGCTGGAAGCACTAACAGAACAAGACACCCCATTTATTCCGACAGACCTGCGCGCCTCGTACGATGTACTGCCGCTGGAAGAATACCAATGCGCCGGGAAAGCCTCTCAAATACTGACATGGGACAAGAACAGCCGCTTTTGTCCGGCTTGCGGCACCCCCACCACACAGACGGGCCCCATCACCAAACGATGCCCTCACTGCGGACAGGAAATCTATCCGCGTATCTCTCCTGCTGTCATCGTTTTAATAAAGAAAGGGGACAGTGTACTACTGGTACACGCACGCAACTTCCGGGGCAGTTTCAAAGGACTGGTAGCCGGCTTCCTGGAACCTGGCGAAACACTGGAAGAGTGCGTACACCGCGAAGTGATGGAAGAAACCGGTATCCGTATCAAAAACCTGAAGTATTTTGGGAGCCAGCCCTGGCCTTATCCAAGCGGCATCATGGTGGGATACTATGCGGAATATGAGAGTGGAACCATCAAATTACAGGATGAAGAACTGAGTGCCGGAGCATTCTACCACCGCGACCACCTGCCGGAAATCCCCAAGAAACTAAGTATTGCGCGAAAGTTGATTGACGCATGGTTAAACAACGAGATATGAAAAAAGCAGCATCATTTCTTATCCGACTTTTTCAACAGCTTCTGAGCCGGATAGTCAAAATCGGAAAACAGTGCATAAGCTGGTATGTACATACTTTCCGCAAATTGCCATGGTATGGGCGTACCGGAATGGGAATCCTGACCGGTATCGGCATGCTCATTGTCCTATTAGTCATGATTGACCTCAACTTCTTATGGTTGTTCGGAAAATCACCGAGCATGTTCAACATCAAAGAGCCTATACAGCACATTGCCTCCGAAATTTACAGTGCCGACGGAAAACTGATTGGAAAATTCTATTCAGAAAACCGTACACCGGTGGAATACAAGGATATTTCTCCAATACTGGTCAAGACGCTGGTCTGCACGGAAGACGAACGCTTTTACAAGCATTTCGGCATCGACTTTGAAGGAGTATTTGCTGCCGCCAAAGACTATGTAGCTCACGGAACGGCACGCGGAGCCAGTACCATTACCCAGCAACTGGTCAAAAACCTGTTTAAGGTACGGTCTCAATACTCTACCGGACTCTTGGGGCATATCCCCGGAGTAAAACTGCTGATTATGAAGGCTAAAGAATGGGTTACAGCCGTCAAGATTGAAATGCTGTACAGCAAGGAAGAGATTCTGACCATGTATCTCAACACGGTAGACTTCGGAAGCAACGCATTCGGTATCAAGACGGCCTGCCACACCTATTTTAGTACGACTCCCGATAAAATTACCGTGGAACAGGCTGCCACGCTTATCGGTCTGCTGAAAGCTACTACTTATTATAATCCTAAAATCAACCCCAAGAACAGTCTTTCACGACGGAATGTGGTATTGGGAAAGCTCTATGAACACCATGTACTGAACAAACATCAACTGGATTCTATCCGGAAACTTCCCACTATTCTGAAATTCAAACAGGAAAGCTATAATACCGGTCTGGCACTTTATTTTCGTGAAGCCATCGCCAATGAGCTGAAAGAATGGTGCAAGGAAAATAATACAGACCTCTACAGTGACGGACTGAAAATTTATACGACACTCGACAGCCGGATGCAGCAATATGCCGAAGAAGCAGTCAACCGTCAGATGCGCGAAGTACAGAAACGGTTTGATGCACACTGGGGCACACAAGTTCCGTGGAGAGACCGGAATGGAGAAGAAATTCCACGCTTCATTGAAGAACTGGCCGAAAAGACACCGGCCTACCAAGATCTTTCCCATAAATACGGCCACCAGACTGATTCCATTACCTACTATCTGAACCAGCCTCATCGATGCAAGGTATTCGACTATGACCACGGGCAAAAAGATACCTTGCTCAGTACCATGGACTCTATCCGCTACATGGAACGCTTCATGCACTGCGGATTTGTGGCCATCGCTCCGCATACGGGAGAAGTAAAAGCATGGGTCGGCGACATCAATTTCCAGTCATGGAAATACGATAAGGTACTTTCCAAGCGTCAGCCTGGCTCTACCTTCAAACTATTTGTCTATACGGAAGCCATGAACCAGGGATTATCTCCCTGCGACCTGCGTGTGGATGAAAACATTCCCTGGGAAGTAGAAGAAAATGGAGAAAAGAAACTCTGGATGCCTCACAATGCCAATGGAGGTGCCACTCTCGATACCATGTCCCTGAAAATGGCGTTTGCCCAATCAGTCAACACCATTGCTGCCAACATAGCCCATGAAGTGGGCATCCACCAGATAGCCACTACCGCACACCGCATGGGAATCCAGACCAAGCTGGAAGAAACACCGGCCCTTAGCCTGGGAGCTTCTGACGTATCGCTATTGGAGCTGGTTTCTGCATACGGCACCGTGGTAAACGATGGAGAAGCCATTCAGCCCATACTGATTACCCGTGTAGAAAATAAAGACGGAAAAGTTATCTACCAAAAAGAAGTCGAAACAACCCAGGCTATTCCTTACGCCAGTGCCTACCTTATGCAACAGATGTTAAGAGGTGGACTTACTTGTCCGAAAGGAACTTCACAAGCGCTTTGGCGTTTCCGTATCTTTGATAAGGGTACGGAGTTCGGCGGGAAGACCGGTACCTCTTCTAACCACTCCGATGCCTGGTTTGTGGGTATCAGTCCCAATCTAGTGGGAGGTGCCTGGGTAGGCGGAGAATACCGCAGCATTCATTTCCGCACGGGAGAACTGGGACAGGGCAGCCGCACGGCACTTCCGGTGTTCGGCTATTTCATGGAAAAGGTTTTGGCTAATCCGGAGCTTGCCGCACTTTATGCCAAGAAATTCCCAAATCCTAAAGAAAAACTGGACCGTTCATGGGATTGCAACGACTATTTCCCTCACTATTGTGACAGCGATTCCATCCTTATCACACTGGGCGATTCATTATTTTTCGAAGCAGGACACAACTCTCCAGCAGAAGATTAACCTATTGATTTTCACACAAATCTTCATCCAGCAAAAAATGCACTTGCGTTTAAGACAAAACGCTTTGACGTTTGAATCAAAACGCAAGTGCATTTAAGATAAAACGCCTTTGCGTTTGCATTGAAACGTACTTGCGTTTCAAGCCAAACGCAAAGGCGTTTTTTAACGACCTTCAAAACACCTATTAAGTATGTAAAAATCTA
>NZ_DBEXBB010000343.1:0-5616 GCF_048170425.1 Phocaeicola sp. | reverse complement strand
CTTGCTTGTTCTCATAATTATTTTACATGTGCACTCCAGAACTTAAAATCTCCGGTAATATGAAAAAGATATATGTAAAAGAGTGGATGTTATTTCACCCATATGAACGACAGGATGAAGTAGACACGTACTATGTAAACGTTGCCAATCATATAGCTGCATGTTTGAAGGACTTTGTCGGAGGACGTTATCCGGAACATTCAGTGCATGGAATTGCCATTTATTTGACGCTCTGGTTTCAGGACGTGATTTCACAGACTGGAATCTGGCAAGCATTCTCTGAGGAATGCCGTAAGCGGTATGGTTGTCTTGTTCCCTTCATGACTTCGGAAAAAGAAAAAGACTATTATCCGGGAGAAGTGAATCCAGAAGATTTGCAGTTTCTGTTATGGCATTATCTTCAATGCATGGAGAAGCAGGCTGGTGGTGTATTGAATCCGGAAAATTCGGTTTTTGAGGAACTGGCTAATCAGATTTATGATTATTTGTCGGAAGAGTTTCAAGTAGCTCCAGAGAATGAGCGGTTGCATGCGATGTTATATGGGGAGGCTTTTGGAGAAAGCGATTACATGCGTTATCGTAGTGTGCTGGAGTGGTTCCACTTCTGCAGTTATGTAGGTTTTGAAAACCGAGGTGAATATCAGAGAGTGGTAGATACGGTTGCACGGATGGGACAGAATGTCAATCCGCATATTTTGTCGTACGATGTAAAGCAGAACATTTTGTTTGAAGGACGCAAAAACTTACTTTCCTTGACATCAGTAGAATGGCTGGCTTTGATAGGAAAGAGTCATCCTGAAACAGCTTTGTGGGCTGAAGTAAAAGCTCTTCCTCAGGAAATGTATCTTTATGAAGGAGAAGATGAAAAATTCCTGTTTGTAAAAGATTTGTCAAAGAAAGAAGGAGAACAACTGGGTATTCGGAAAGATTCTTTGAATATGGATTCTTTGAAAGGTCGTAAAGAAGGAGTGACCATATTAAGTTGCCGGCTGGTTCAGTATGGAGGAGTCTGGTGGCAAGATAGTATGCTGGTTGTATCCGATTTCCAGGAGAAAGTGAAGGAAGAGATTGACCAGCGAATTGCTGCACGTGAGGGCATTAAGAAAACATTCGATGAATTTATGGAAGCATCCGGCGGCAAGCAATTTGTGTTCTGCAAGTCAGAAGAAGAAGTGCAGGATTTCCTTTCTCAGAAATTGGGATATAAGAATAATGAAGGAATGGAGTTGCCGAAGATGGACGCGACACACGGATTGGTCTTGATGGTTTCTCCACATACCGGCATACATATTCAAATGCAATTGTGTGAATGCATTTCCTCACCGGATAATACATTCTATGATGCTGAAGCAGCCAAGAAGCAGGCTGCCATGTTTATATTGAATCCCAATGTGATACCTTACGATTTGAGTTGTGCCTTGCAGGATGCCGATATGCTTCCGGATGCTTGTCTGAACAGTGCGTTGGGCGAGGAACATGGACGGGAAACAATGAAGAGAAACGCGCGTTTCTTTACAGATTATTTCTTTGAAAAATGCAGAGAGAAGGATTGTTGATTATTCAATAATCCCTCCTCCTAATACAATATTTCCCCGATAAAATGCAGCTGCCTGTCCGCTGGCAATAGAAGCCAGCGGCTCATGCAGTTGTATGTGCAGTCGCTGGTCGTCCAGTAAGGTGACAGTGCATCGGTTGGCTTGTTTCCGGTAGCGTATTTTGACAATGACATCTTCGTGCCCAAGCACTGCGTTGGGATTGACAAGGTTCCAGTGTGTGAGGTACATCTCATTTTTTTCCAGTGCGTGCAGGTTGTCGCTGATAATTACCTTATTCTCTTCAGGAATGGTTTCCTTGACAAAGAGCGCTTTGTTCAGATGAATGCCCAGCCCTCTTCGCTGTCCGATGGTGTAAAACGGATACCCCTCATGTTTCCCGATTTTCAGTCCTTGCTCATCATAAAAGTTTCCAGGGATGATTTCTCCTTCGGGTACATGAGCTTTCAGGAAGGTACGGTAATCCATTGGGCAGAAACATACACCTAAACTGTCACGCTTCTTGGCGGCTTTCAGAAATCCGCGTGCGGCGGCGATTTCGCGTACACGGGACTTGGTCAGTCCACCCATAGGGAGGCACATTCTCTCCAGAATGGATTGTGGAAGTCCCCACAAGAAGAAAGACTGGTCTTTATCTGTATCATTTCCGCAGGTAATGTACCAGTATCCATCTATTTTTTGTTTGTTGACGTAGTGCCCGGTGGCCAGATGGTAAATACCCTTTTCGTCAGCTACCTGTTGCAGCAAGGGCCATTTCAGGTAGTTGTTACAGAGCGTGCAAGGCACCGGAGTACGTCCGCCCATGTATTCCTGAATAAAATAGCGTATGATTTTTTCCTGAAACATTTCCCGTGCGTCGTAAATTAGATGAGGTATGCTCAAGGTGTGGCATAGGTCACGTGCATCGTCCAGGTATTCTGTATTTCCGTCTTTCTCATAGAAACGAAAGGTGATGCCAGTCACTTCGTAGCCTGCATCTTGCAATAGAAGGGCGGCAACCGAACTGTCGGTGCCGCCACTCATTCCCAATAGAACTTTGTTATTTTCTTTCATCGGGACAAAGTTACTCTTTTCTCAGTTCCGGCAATTTGATTTCTGCAATTTCTGCACTTCCATTAGTTATCAGGATACGCAGGTCGCTGCCTCCTGTCTTGTTGAACCGGATAGTCTCTTCCTGATTGGGAGTAACTTCTCCGCTTTGTACCGGAAGGAACTGTCCGCCTCCGCTGGAAATCTGAATTTCGTAATGTGTGCCGGCTTCTGCATTCTTCCAGGCTACATTGATATGGTCTACCTTGGCATTTTCTGCCAGTTCGAAGGATATGTATTCTCCCTTTTCTCCTTTCCAGGTAGTGGAATAATCCCCGTCAACTACATGGATAATGTGACTTTTGTTTTTACTGGCACTGATAAAGTCACGCGGGTCCGATTCGATGGTCTCATTGGCGGATGCCTGTCCGTAAGCCCGGATTTCAAGTCCTTTTTTCAGGCGGATGTCTTCGGAAGAAGCTCCTATCATGATTTGGAACATACCTGGCTCCACTACCCAGTGGTTGTCTTTGTTGAGTAGCTGGAAGTCACGTGGAAGTAGTTGGAAGCGGACTTCTTTGGTCTCACCCGGTTCCAAGTGTACGCGTTCGAAGCCGCGCAAATTCTTTTCATACGTGGTAACACTGCTGATGACATCGCGTGTGTACAGCTGTACCACTTCATCTCCGCTTCGTGTACCGGTATTTTTAATTTTGCAGGTCACGGTGACCGGCTCTTTGTCGGTAATGACGGGAGAAGAGAGCTGCAAGTCGGCGTATTCAAAAGTGGTATAACTCAGTCCGTATCCGAATGGATAGAGCGGCCCGTTGATGCGCGACTGGTTGCCCTTCATTCCGGGTGTCTGTCCGCCATCTACTTGCGATGCAGGTTTGGCCGGGAAGTTGAAAGGTATCTGTCCCACGGTTTTAGGGAAGGTAACAGTCAGTTTTCCTCCCGGGTTATAGTCTCCGAAGAGTGCTTCGGCAATGGCTGTTCCTCCTTGTGAGCCAGGATACCAGGCTTCCAGAATAGCCGGTACAAATTTATCGGCCCAGTTGATACTTAACGGGCGACCGTTTATCAGTACCAGTACGACGGGTTTTCCGGTGGCTACTACTGCCTCCAGAAGCTGTTGCTGACGGCCGGGAAGCTCCAAACTGGTACGTGATTTGTTTTCTCCGCAGGTGCGGATACCTCCTCCTAGCACTATCACGGCTACATCGCTTTCCTTGACGTTGTCGACAGCTTTTTGAATTTCTGTTTTTTCCTCTGCGGTAAGCGGATAGGAAATGATTTCCGATTCCGGCCAGTTGGCATCTACGAGGTCACATCCTTTGGTATAGGTTACTTCTGTCCCTTTCTTTACCTGCTGTTTGATTCCTTCCAGTACGGTAGTCACTTCTACTGCTACGGGACCGTAGTGAGTAAGTGCAAAGGACGCTTCGTCGGCATTCGGACCGCATACAGCAATACGTTTAATCTGTGCTTTGTCCAAGGGAAGCAGGTTATTTGCATTTTTCAGCAGCACGAGTCCTTCGCGGGAAGCCTGCAAGGCCACTTGCTGATGTGTTTCGCTGTTGACCTCTTTATCAGCCAAAGCGAGGTCTGTCTGATAGGGTGCGTCGAATAGTCCTGTCAGGAACTTGACACGTAAGATATCACGTACCCGGTTGTCAATAGTTTCCATGCTGAGTCCTCCCTCCTGAATCAGTTCACGCAACGGGAGGACATATGATTCCGGTGAGCGGAAAGTACAGCGCACATTCAGCCCCGCTTCTACACTTTGTCGGACTGCTTCTTTCATGTCCTTTGCCGTTTTGTGCTTGCTGTAGAGATATTCCACTGCGTCACTGTCGGATACCACATAGCCCCGGAATCCCATGGTACCTCTCAGCCGCTGTGTCAGCCAGTAATAACTACTTTGGATGGGAAATCCGTCATAATCATTGTAGGAACTCATGACTCCCAGAATGCCGGCTTCCTTGATTACCCTTGTAAAAGGATAGGCATGTATATATTCTACCTCTCTCCATGACATTTGCGGGTCAACTCTTGCAAATCCCTCGCGGGCACCTTTGTTGTTGCTGTAGGCTATGAAATGCTTGGCAGTAGCAGCTACTTGCATGTCGGTTTGAAGCCCTTTTCCCATGGCGATACCCAGTTCGGCCACCAGATAAGGACTTTCTCCATATACCTCTTCGTAGCGTCCCCAGCGTTGGTCACGCCCTACGTCCAGAATAGGAGCATATACATTGGTATAGCCCAGCAGACGGGCTTCCCGTCCTGTAATGTAACCCACCTGCCGTATCAGTTCCCTGTTCCAGGTGTGTCCGAGTGCCAGTTGGGTTGGGAAATTGGTGGCAATGTAGTTTTCTACTCCGCGGATACCCTCATTGGTAAAATCTGCCGGTATTCCCAGACGTGTCTCTTCTACAAAAAAGCGTTGCACTTCGTTCAGAGCCCAGGCATGATTTGAAGCCGGCCATACCAGTTCATTCTGCATTGGAGGAACGCCCCATCCGCGGAATGCATTCAGATGCTCATCAATGGCTCCGATGCCGTCTTTCCATAGCTGATTCTTCCATTCGGGGGTAGGCAATGAATCTTTTAACACTCTTTGATATCCATAAAGCGTGACCATCTGGCAGGTTTTCTCCTCCATGGTCATCTGGGAAAGCAAGTCTTCAATTCGGTCGTTTAATGGTGCTTTAGGGTCTTCATAAATATCTTTCCGACCATTTTTGTTGAAGTCAATCCATTCTTTATGATACATGCTTTTCTTTTGGGGAACATACGTTTTGGAAACCTCCAATGCATGACTTGTAATGTTACAAAGTGAAGTGCAAGAAAGAAGGCAATAGAATAATTTTTTTTTCATGTGATACAGTTAGAATTAGGGTTATATATCTTTTTTACTTGATTCCAAAAATACGACTATTTAGGGAATAAATGGTATTAAAATTGTCCATTCAAATGAACTTTCTGTTTGTCTATACTTTATTTTACAGAGTTCTTTCCTTCATAAAATAAATTC
>NZ_DBEXBB010000342.1:0-3867 GCF_048170425.1 Phocaeicola sp. | reverse complement strand
AGGAACTTTTTTAATCATTTTCATGGCATTTTACATTTAATTCTGTACTTTTGCACCCTCGAAATTATCCCCCTGCTTTTCCTCTGGAAAGGGTTGATATATATAAATAACATTTTGATTTTAAATTTTTAGTAACGTTGAAAATAAAGAAAGTCCTCGTTTCTCAGCCAAAACCGACGACAGAAAAGTCTCCCTATTTTGACATTGCTGAGAAGTACGGAGTGAAGATAGATTTTCGCCCGTTTATCAAAGTAGAAAGTTTGTCAGCTAAAGAATTCAGACAGCAGAAGGTTTCTATCTTAGACCATACAGCTATTGTGTTTACTTCACGCCATGCTATCGATCACTTCTTTAGTCTGTGTACAGAGCTACGTGTAACGATTCCAGAAACAATGAAATATTTCTGTACATCGGAAACCATCGCTTTGTATATTCAGAAATACGTTCAATATCGCAAGCGTAAAGTATTTTTCGGTGCTACTGGAAAATTTGCTGACCTGCTTCCACAAATCATTAAGCATAATACGGAGAAATATTTTATCCCCATGTCAGATGTGCACAATGACGAGGTAAAAGATTTGCTCGACAAAAACCACATCCAGCATACGGAAGCCGTCATGTATCGTACTGTCAGCAATGATTTTACTCCAGAAGAAGAATTCAACTACGACATGTTGATATTTTTCAGTCCGGCAGGTATTCAGTCGTTGATGAAGAATTTCCCGAATTTCGAACAGAAAGATATTGCTATCGGAAGTTTCGGGCCAACGACGGCCAAGGCAGTAAAGGATACAGGGTTGCGTCTTGACTTGGAAGCTCCTTCAAGCGTAGCACCTTCCATGCCGGCAGCCTTGGATATGTTTATCCGCGAACATAACAAATAAAAATAAGTCTGAAAACAAAGCGAAGCAATCCATATCCTCATTACTTCGCTTTGTTTTATTATATACCTCTATGAGCGATTCTCCCCAATTTACCTTACCGAAAGTAGAACGACTGAACAGCCGGATTCTGATTGAAAGACTGTTTACGGGAGGCAGCAAATCACTACCTGCTTTTCCGTTGCGTATCGTATATATGCCGATAGAGGGAGAAAATCTGCCGGCAGCTACTATCCTGATTAGCGTTCCTAAAAAAAGATTCAAACGGGCTGTCAAGCGCAATCGTGTAAAGCGCCAAGTACGTGAAGCCTATCGCAAGCACAAGCACATCCTGCTTGATGCTTTAAAAAACTCGGGAAAGAAAATCGCCATAGCCTTTATCTGGCTCGACAATGAACTCCACGACTCGGCTGATGTAGAAGCAAAAGTGGTCAAATTATTACAACTTACCGCAGAACGTCTGGCATGAAAAAGATAATTTCTTTCCTGCTCCTGCTTCCTATTTATTTTTACCGGAACTGCATTTCACCTTTTACGCCTCCCTCCTGTCGTTTCACTCCGACTTGTTCTCAATATGCCATAGAAGCAATACAAAAGCACGGTCCTTTCAAAGGATTATATCTAGCCATACGGCGTATTCTTCGTTGCCATCCGTGGGGAGGCTCAGGATATGACCCTGTACCTTAAAAACAGACTTCATGATAACTACACCTTTTTTCAACGTACATACACACCATCTTCCCGATACAAACACAACCGCCATCCTCAATTGTAGTATGGATGACAGGGCAATTCCCGCATACTTGCAAGCACAACTCATTTCTGCCAGCCTACACCCATGGTATCTCACGAAAGAAAATTTTCAATTACAAATAGAATGGTTGACAGAAATCATCCAAAGTGATTCACGTGTGGTCGCATTAGGAGAAGCAGGACTAGACAAAATATGCAACACACCTTTTACTCTCCAGCTTCAAGCCTTCAGAAAAGTGATAGAATTATCAGAGCAATGTCAATTACCTTTGCTCATACATTCTGTAAAAGCCACCGAAGAACTGATTGCTTTGCATAAGGAATATCATCCTGCACAAGCCTGGATTATACATGGTTTCCGAGGAAAAAAAGAACTTGCCGCAGAATTGATTCGGCATGGATTTTTTCTCTCCTTCGGAAAAAAATACCAGGAAAAAGCCTTATCTATCGTTCCCACAGAAAGATTATTGCTGGAAAGTGACGAAGAAGAAACAGATTTCCCAGCCTTCTACGAGCAAGTTGCCTCCCTGCGCGGAACAACTTCCGACCACATAGCTACACACATTAGAGAAAATGCTAACCGTCTCTTTTTTAACCGCTAAAAATTGGTTATTCAGATAAAGTGTCGTACTTTTGCTCCAGTTATTTATTAAATAAACATGTTAAACTAAGAATTTCATTCGATGAATTTTGTAGATGAACTAAAATGGCGTGGAATGGTACATACCATGATGCCGGGCACAGAAGAATTGCTGGAGAAGGAAATGGTGACAGCTTATCTGGGTATCGACCCTACAGCTGACTCGTTGCATATCGGTCACTTGTGTGGCGTGATGATGTTACGTCATTTCCAGCGTTGCGGCCACAAACCGCTAGCTCTGGTAGGAGGTGCAACCGGTATGATTGGAGACCCTTCAGGCAAGTCACAAGAACGTAACTTGCTGGATGAGGAAACCCTGCGTCACAATCAGGAGTGTATCAAGAAGCAGTTGGGCAAATTCCTCGATTTTGAATCGGATGCCCCTAACCGTGCAGAACTGGTAAACAACTACGACTGGATGAAAGACTTCTCTTTCCTGGATTTTGCCCGTACCGTAGGAAAGCACATCACCGTGAACTACATGATGGCAAAGGAATCGGTTCAGAAACGTCTGAACGGAGAAGCACGCGACGGTCTTTCATTCACTGAATTTACTTATCAGTTGTTACAAGGATATGACTTCCTGCATCTGTATGAAACCAAAAACTGCAAGCTTCAGTTGGGTGGTTCTGACCAGTGGGGAAACATCACTACAGGAGCAGAATTGATTCGCCGTACCAACGGAGGTGAGGTATTTGCCCTGACTTGTCCGTTGATTACAAAAGCCGACGGCGGTAAATTTGGCAAGACAGAATCAGGAAATATCTGGCTGGACGCACGATATACCTCTCCTTACAAGTTCTATCAATTCTGGCTGAATGTAAGCGACGAAGACGCGAAACGTTATATCAAGATATTCACTTCACTGAGCAAAGAAGAAATAGAAGGCCTGATTGCAGAACACGAACAGGCTCCTCACTTGCGTGTGCTCCAGAAACGTCTGGCCAAGGAAGTAACCATCATGGTTCACTCTGAAGCCGACTACAACGTTGCTGTAGAAGCTTCTGGCATCTTGTTTGGAAACGCCACTTCTGAAGCATTGAAGAAACTGGATGAGGATACCCTGCTTTCTGTATTCGAAGGCGTTCCTCAGTTCGAAGTAGCCAAATCAGATATTGAAGCCGGTATCAAGGCTGTAGACTTATTTACTGAAAAGGCTGCCATCTTCCCGTCAAAAGGTGAGATGCGTAAGCTGGTTCAGGGTGGCGGCGTTTCTTTGAACAAAGAAAAATTGGCTGCATTTGACCAGGAAATTACCACAGCTGACTTGCTGGATGAAAAATACCTGCTCGTACAGCGCGGAAAGAAAAACTATTATCTGGTAATTGCCAAATAAATTCTTTTAGAAAAAATACCGGAAGGCTGTCTCAATTCAATTTTGGGCAGCCTTTCTTATGTTATAACTCTTTATCCAATAGCAAGGAACAAATTGCCAGTACTGCCAAAGAAAGATGAAAATCATTTCATTCCACTTAACCAATCTTTTTTCAAAGTTGGATTTATTTTACCTGGCGACAGAAATCTAACGAATAACATGCCATTCTTCCCTTCTTTTGAATAAATACGAAAGTTTGAAAAGAAAACTTTACTTAA
>NZ_DBEXBB010000341.1:0-6293 GCF_048170425.1 Phocaeicola sp. | reverse complement strand
ACCTCGCGATGGACACCCTTGCTATTGGCTGTATGATTCCCGCTATTAGGGCTCATTGGGGACTTGCACCCATTAGCTAATACTCATGCCGAGCATACACAACAGAGGCCATCTCAAATTTATTTTGAGACAGCCTCTTTTCTTTTATACTCTATCCCGATTCTATCAGAAGATTACCCCCAGACGGAAACCGGCATGATTCTGCCCCTCAATGTCGCAAGTCAATGTCTGCGTCTTGTTGGTAGCATAACTGTAGTAGCCGGCTACATGGAATCCCCATTTCTTTCCTGTCGGATGAATTTTCAGACCGATTTCCGGAGAAACATAGAATCCCCAGGATTCGTCGTACACTCCTCCGCTACCAAAGTAAGTGGTATTACGAGCAAACATGGCACCTACCTTCACTCCAATGTAAGGCCTTACATAACGGTTGGTAGAAAGATTATATGCCCCCATCACACCAAACGGTACTTGAAATGCCGAACGCTGCTGATCAGTAGTCAGTGACTCTGTAGGCGACAATGACAATGTCTGACGTGCCACATACTTATGATTGGTATGGAAAGAAGCAAAGACTCCAGCTTCCCAACGGGGCGTAAACTGATAGCCCAACTCAAAATTCATTCCCCATCCGCTCAACTTATCTGCAAAATCAGTGGAAAAAGGCGCATTCATCTGCCAGTCCACTTTCAAAATAGTCTTGCTGATATCGTATTGCGAAAATCCTTTTACAGCCACTCCCAGACACATAAAGGCCAGCAGTGCCATCTTTTTCAATACATTTATCTTCATTTCAAATTCCTCCTCTAATTAATTAACCGATTTGATATAAGGTGACTGCTCAAAAGCCTGTACCACTGAATTCTGCAACATCATCTGATTAAACTGTCCGCTGTACTGGAATCCTGATGCGCTGGCATACCACACCACCGGAAGGTTTTTCTGTGTGCCGTCCTCATCGGCAGTCAGGTCAACCATCTCCATCACCAAAGTATTGGTATTATAAGAATAGGATACAGGATACGGATAATACCATCCGGACCAAGGCCCCCAGAAACCATAATCCCACCAGCCACCCCAATAGCCACCGGTAATGACCTGAGTTGTCTGAGCCACGTAGGAAAGCTGCAAGCCCACATTAGCTTCTTCCTTCTTTTCCGGATCAAGGATACGGGTGTATCCGCGCGCATCCATTTCTGCAGCTACCTTATTAATAATAGCCTTTGCATTCTCATCCTTCCAGTAAGTAGCACGATACCCGCCAGCCTCCAAAATACTGTCAGGCAAGAAATAGGTTTTATAACTACCAAAGTCGGCATCCTTATCATAATCGGTATAGACCACCAGATCCGCGTCCAGCTGATTCATGTCAGGGTCTTTCTCACATGCCGACAACCCCAACAACAGACACGCAAAAAACAACATTTTTCTCATAACTCATCTTGTTTTATCAAATTGAACGTCCTTTAAAGACTGAGCTCTTGAAAGCTGGAAGTATCACCCCATTCAGGGTCAGACGATTGGAATTAAAGTTTGGAGTAATAGTGACTGTAGCATTATTCGTTCCTTTCGGCATACTGATGTCCAAACGCGCCGAAATGCCAGTTCCCATCACATTCATAGACAAATAGAGCGTGCCTTTTTTATCAGTCTTTACTTCGTAAGAAGAAACCTTCCCATCTACCGTCACACCTCCCAGCCCATTAGGACCTGCCGCCGGAATATTGAAAGCCACCTGTACCACAGCATCTTCTCCATTCACAGAAACAAAGTTGGTATTCGATGTTACATAGGCCGTCTGCCCATACTTGAACACTACCTGATCGGCTTCGAGGGTAAACTTCCTCGCATTAACCGCTTCCATAGCTTCTGCATGATGAATACTGTCTATTTTCTCCTGAAGAGCCTTCTTTTCTTCTTTAGTCAACTCTATTTCCTGAGCCTGAGTATGTCCGACAATCAAGGCCAGTACACATATCAGAATTGATACCTTTTTTTTCATAAATCTGTGTCTTTTTAATTGATTACATATTATAAACAACAAACTCCCCATTTTGCTGCATAAATCCTATTTAAAAAAGTATAATGTATCCACCCTTTCAAATAAAATTGTTACCTTTAGAATATGTAAAGAAAAACCCATTTTTTACCTTAAAAATCCATACCATGACACACATCAGTGAAATAACCTTATTAATCGCCGTCATAGCACTAGCCCTATGGCCGGTTGTATTGTTTATCTTGCGCTTCTTGCGCGAACGTCAGAAACGGTTGGAACACATTGAAAGAATGACGAAAGACGAGCTGGATGAAGTCACGACAAAAGACCTCGTCATCAGTGTATTGAAAAAAATAGGCTGCCAACCCAAAGTGAATGAAGAGAATCATATTACCTTCAAATATCAGGGTGACGATTTTTATATTGCAGCGGAAGAAGAAAACCGGTTTATCATGATCTGGAATCCGTGGTGGGGTTCCATCAATGCCGATAACGAAGCACTTCCTTTCCTGAAAGAAATCATCAATCTGGCAAATGTGAATTCACTGGTCACCACCGTCTATATGGTGGACGAGGATGAAAAGACCATCGGACTACACTCCCGTTGCCACACATTCTTCTCTCCAAACGAAGGAGAACTGGAAGAACACCTGAAAATGCTGCTGGACTATTTCTTTGACATGCACAATGTGATAAAAGACAACATGAACCAGTTAGGCCAGGCAGCTATCAACGAGGAAGAGAAAAAAGAACGCGTAAAAGTAAAAGGTTTCTCCGCCTATAAGGAAAACACCATGCCTATTGAGGCGAAGAAGGAGGAAGAGAAGAAGGAGTAGGCTCTTCGTCATGCTTCCTCATACTAAACTCACAGCCGCAATACTGCTGGTTATAGAAATTATATTCTTTGATAATGGCTATACGGCGTTCACTCAAGCCCCCCTTGCGCCAGTTCTGTTCCCACCAGGTTACGTCGGGATAAGCAGCTACAGCCCAATGCCCTGCTTCATTAATCTGCTCCAGACTTTTCCAGCGAGAGGAAGCTAACGTAGTCGTGATGACTGAGAAACCGTGCTCATGTGCATAACAGGCTGTATCGACCAGACGCATTTTGAAGCATTTCAGGCAACGCCCCCCTCGCTCCGGTTCGTTTTCAAGTCCGGCCACCGTGCAACGCCAGGATGCATGGTCATAATCTGCATCCACAATATCCAAGCCCAACGACTGGGCATAGCGGGTACACTCGTCCTTACGGATATTGTATTCCTCCAACGGGTAGATATTCGGATTACAATAATAGATAGTAGGACGTATGCCATGATTCAACAGGCATTCAATAATGGCCGATGAACACGGTGCGCAACAAGTGTGCAACAAGACTTTGTCGGCTCCACCCGGTACTTCCAATTCAAATTTCTTTTTTTTCATCCTTTCACTCACCTTTATTCACACGAATCTGATACTCCCTCCACATAAGAAGCAAACAAGGGTTGCAACAGTTCCGGTATCTCTATCCCCTGCTCGCGTATCTCCTTCAGACAATTATGTGCTTCCTTTGTCAGAGAGAAATACATCTGTCTCTTGTCTTTCTCACCTAAGGTACGCACTAACAGATTCCGCTCCTCTACCGCACGAATCACTTTGGAGGCATGCGAGGGAGTCAACCCCGTACGCTCTACAATCGTACTGGCCGCTACCCGTTCCTTACCAATGGCACATAACACCATGGCTTCGTTCAGCGATACTCCATGCGACTGCATCAAGCAGGATTCAAGTTCAGAGAGAGCCCGAAAGAGCTCTCTCATCACACAGATACATTTTATCTTTTCCATACTTAAATAAACAGATTTACATTGGCTTCCTCGGCACGGTCCATATAGGTTGCTACCCCGCCGATAGTCACGTTGTCCAGCAGCTCTTCCTTTTTCACTCCCATCACGTCCATCGACATCTGGCAGGCAATGAATTCTACTCCATTCTCAATGGCCTGCTGGCGAAGCGATTCCAACGAATCAATTCCCTTACGGTTCATGATGTAACGCATCATCTTCGTGCCCATACCTCCCATGTTCATCTTTGAAAGCTTGAGCTTCCGGGAGCTGGAAGGCAACATCATGCCGAACATTTTTCCAAAAATGTCTTTCTGTACCGACGGCTTCCGTTCCTTCTTGATGGCATTCAGTCCCCAGAAGGTAAAGAAGATGGTCACTTTCTTGCCCGTAGCCGCCGCACCGTTAGCCAGCACAAAGGTAGCCAAAGTTTTGTCAAGGTCATCACTGAAAAGGATGAAAGTTTTTCCCTTCTCTCCCGAATCCTGACGGGAAGCCTCTATGGCACAAGGAGTAGCTTTCTCTACTACGACCTTATAGATTCCTCTTTCCGACTTTGAGGAAAGGAAACGGTTTCCGGTAGTGCGGCACCATGCCTCTGCATCTCTCGGGAATCCGGCATCTGTAGCATGAATTTCCATCTGCTCACCGGCTTTCAGTTCCTCCATTCCTTTTTTCAAACGCAAGATAGGACCAGGACACTGTATGCCACAGGCATCTACCACATGTACCTTTTTGTAGTCCGAATTTCCCTCTGCCGTTTCACACGAGCAGGTCACGGCACATGTTTCTTCCGGCTGGCAAACCGGAGTAACCGCCGCATTATAAGTCTTGATACCTCCTATCAGGTTGCGCACATCCTTATAACCGTTTTCTTTCAGAATGTTAGAAGCCAAATAACCACGCAACCCGACTCCACAATACAAGAAGACTGGTTTGTCCGATGGAATTTCCTTCATCCGTGAACGCATCTCATCCAAAGGTACGTTCACCGCTCCAGGAATGTGCCCCAGTTCATACTCGTCTTTTGTCCGCACGTCTACCAAGGTCACCTTAGTCAAATCGGTCTGCTGCAACTCTCTCCAGTAAAGAGGAGTCATCTTGCCGTTCAAAATATTGCCAGCCACATAGCCCGACACAGCTACCGGATCTTTAGCGGAAGAGAAAGGAGGTGCGTATGCATGCTCCAGCTGCATCAAATCATATACGGTTCCTTTCTGCTTGATGACCAATGCATATTCATCAATGCGCTTATCCACTCCATTGTATCCCACAATCTGTGCCCCATACAAACGGCCGTCTTCGGGAGAGAAAGTAATCTTGATGTCCATCTGTAAGGAACCAGGATAATATCCGGCATGCGAACCGGAGTGAATGGTTGCCGACAGATAAGGTATGCCAAAAGCTTTCAGACGCTTGGCCGGAAGTCCCGTAGAAGCCACCGTCAAATCAAACACTTTCGCGATGGCTGTCCCGATAGAGCCTTCATATTTCACCCGGTTACCCAATGTCATGTTGTCGGCTACGATACGTGCCTGACGGTTGGCCGGCCCAGCCAGGAAGTTCAACCACGGCTTACCGGTAATCGGATGCGGATATTCAATGGCATCCCCTACGGCATACACCGACTCATCGGAGGTCTGCAGGTATTCATTCACATAAATACCCTTCATTTCTCCCAATTTCAATCCAGCTTCTACGGCCAAACGAGTTTCGGCCCGTACACCGATGGAAAGAATCACCAGCTGGGCTTCTGCCTGCAAACCCGACTGGAACTTGACTTTCAGTCCGGAATCGGTCTTCTCAAAGGCTTCCACTGCCTGCTTCAGATACAGTTTGACACCCTTCTGCTGCAGATGACCGTGCACCAGCGCTGCCATAGAGAAATCAATCGGTCCCATCACTTGATCTGCCATCTCTACTACAGCCACCTCAATACTGGCATGATGAAGGTTCTCAGCCATTTCCAATCCGATAAAACCACCTCCTACAATCACCGCTTTCTTTATCTCATGGCTCTGCATATAAGCTTTGATGCGGTCTGTATCTGCCACATTTCTCAGGGTAAAAATTCCTTCATTATCGATTCCTGGCAGAGGAGGACGCACAGGCGATGCCCCCGGTGAAAGCAGCAATTTATCGTATGTTTCAGTATATTCCTTTCCGTCCGAAGTACGTACCTTCACTTCTTTGCGGGCTGTATCAATTGCCATCACCTCCGAACGCACCCGCACATCGATACGGAAACGAGTAGAGAATGCTTCCGGAGTCTGTACAAACAAACGGTCGCGCTCCTGAATTACCCCGCCTATATAATAGGGTAAACCACAATTGGCATAAGAGATATATTCTCCACGCTCAAACAGAATGATTTCAGCCTTTTCCGTGTTTCTCCGAATACGGGCAGCCGCAGTGGCTCCACCTGCTACCCCACCTACAATTACATACTTCATAACTATTTATTTTCT
>NZ_DBEXBB010000340.1:0-4540 GCF_048170425.1 Phocaeicola sp. | reverse complement strand
CTAATAAAAATAGCATTTCCATGACATCTTAAACGTTTTAGAATAGAAAAAAGTTTTGATAAATCTAGTTTTAACAAATATAGCCTAATATATAAAACATTTCAAAATGAATGTTTACAATATATACTCGAATGATTGCTGATATATAACTTAAATTCGTTTTATAAAACAAGTCGGACGTGTGAAGTGAAAGTGGGCATATCTCCTTGTATGCTTTGTTTTTCGGATGTAGAAGGGCATTATGGAGACTTTTTGCGTGTTGTTTATTTTAGGATGAATATCCTAGCTTTTATGTGCGAAATGATTCTTATTATAATGATTTTTCTAATAATATCGTAGTGTTTATCATTTGTTTTGATATTTACGCTTTTTTTAATTAAAATAGAGTAGTACCAAAATCATTGAGTTTATCTGGTTTAAGCAATCGTTCTGCTTTTGTAATTGGAGGAGGTAAACGTAGGATTAGCTGGAGGTCTGGATTCCCTGATGGAGTTGTTTTTTCTGTGAGATAGTATAAAATATGGTAGGTATGATTTCCTAAAATACATATCAAAAAAGATGCCTTTGCGTTTGAGGTGAAATGCACTTGTGTTTTAAGCAAAACGCAAAGGAGTTTTATCTTAAATGTACTTGCGTTTTGACTGAAACGTAAAGGCGTTTGAATTGAAATGTCTTTGCGTTTTGAACAGTAAGTCCGTGTTTATTGAATTTTGCTCCGATAAGAAGTAGGTGTCATACCCGTATGTTTTTTAAAGCATCGGTTAAAGTGTGCGGTTGATTCAAATCCGCACTCCAGACTGATTTCCGAAATATTCCATTTCCCGTTTAATAATAGTTTGCAGGCATAGCCAATTCGCATGTCCGTGATATGTTGTCTGAATGTCTTTCCGGTGTTATCCTTGAAAAAGCGGCAGAAGGCGGTCGGGTTCATGGCAGCGTATGAGGCTACGTCCTCCAGGCTAATCTGCCGGGTGTAATGCTTGTTGAGAAATGCCATCACCTTTTCAATCTTTCGTCCGTTAAACCGGGCTGGGACCGGGTCGTAGGCAGGAGAGGAGATGACTTTTTCGGGGGTGAGATGCGCCAGTGCATCCAGCAGTTGCAGAAACTCCACTATTTGTCCCACCCCTTCTTTTTGCGGGATGCGCTTTACTATTTGTGGAATATCATCCGTACAATTGGATAATGAAAACAGTAGTCCCCTTTGTGCTTCTTCCAGCAGACGGTTGATTCCCTGGAACTGGCTGTAGTGTGAGAAAGCATATTGCATGAAATCCTTTTCGAACTGGATGATTACCCCGTTTACTCTTAATTCTTCCTTCAGGTCATATTCCGATGCGTTTTCCAGGTAATGAGGAAGGTTGGAACCTAAAAGAAACAGTTGCTGGTCAGAGAAATCGGTCATGCCGTCGCCTGCCATTCCCAGGCCATATCCCTTTTCAATGTAAATCACTTCAAACTCACTGTGGAAATGCCATGGGTAAGTGAAGTTCTTGTAGTCATAGAATCGGGCCTTCAGCGGGTGGGCATCCGTAATATCCAGTTGTTCATTGAGTATCTTTCTCATGTCGGGAAAAGGAAAAAGTAAGACGATGCAAAGTTACGCAAATAACCTGCAAAAATTGGCAAATGTTCATGTTTATTTCTCCTCTAACTTTGGGGCAGATAAAAATTGACATAATATGAACAGTTTGTTTGATGTATCCGGGAAAGTGGCTGTAGTTACAGGCGGTTCTGGAGTATTGGGAAGTAACATATCTGAAGGCCTGTTGAAAGCCGGAGCCAAAGTCGCAGTGATTGGAGCACATTCCGACCGGGTGGAAAAAGCGTTGGAAAGACTTAGAACGACCGGGGGAGAAGTTTGCGGTTTTACCTGCAATGTGCTCGACATGGACAGCTTGCGGGAAGTGAAAGATAAAGTGCTGGCCCAGTGGGGAAGGGTAGACATCCTGGTCAATGCGGCGGGAGGAAATATCCCGGGAGGTACGCTGACCGAAACGCAGCACGTGTTCGATATGAAGGTAGAAGACTTGAACAAGGTGGTAGACTTGAACCTGAACGGTACGGTATATCCTTGCCTGGTGTTCGGAGAAGTTATGGCCGCACAGAAAAGCGGTAGCATTATTAATGTGTCTTCCATGGCATCTTATGAAGCCATTACCCGTGTACCGGGCTATTCCATGGCCAAGAGTGCAGTAGAAAATTTCACTCGCTGGATGGCTCAGGAAATGGCCTTGAAGTTCAGTGAGAAGATTCGCGTGAATGCCATTGCCCCCGGTTTCTTTATCGGTAACCAGAATCGTGCCGTGCTGATAAATCCTGACGGCTCGCTGACGGAACGCAGTCGGAAAGTCATTGCCAAGACTCCGATGAGGCGCTTTGGTGACATCTCGGAACTGAATGGAGCCGTACAGTTTCTGTGCAGTGAGGCGGCCAGCTTCATTACGGGAGTTACTTTGCCCATCGATGGAGGATTCAGTTCATTCAGTGGAGTATAATTTAAGGGAACGGTAACGATGGAAAAGACTTGGAGATGGTTTGGTAAGAAAGACCGCATCACACTTTCCATGCTTCGGCAGATTGGGGTGGAAGGCATTGTGACGGCGCTTCACGAGGTGCCCAACGGAGAGGTTTGGACTATAGAGGCGATTAATGACCTGAAAAACTATATTGAATCGTATGGCATGAGATGGTCGGTAGTAGAAAGTCTTCCGGTGTGCGAGGCTATCAAGTACGGCGGCCCTGAGCGTGATACGTTGATAGAGAATTACAAAATCAGTCTGGCTAATTTAGGGAAATGCGGAGTGAAGACGGTGTGCTACAACTTCATGCCGGTCATCGACTGGATACGTACAGACCTGCATTATGCCTTGCCCGACGGAAGTTCTTCGCTTTATTTTAACCGGATACGGTTTGCCTATTTCGACTTGAAGATTTTGCGGCGTGAAGGGGCGGAACGTGATTATTCGCTGGAAGAATTGCGGAAGGTGGAAGAGCTGGACCACCGTATTACCCCTGAGGAAAAAGCCGAACTGGTAGATACGATTATTGTAAAAACGCAAGGGTTTATCGACGGTAACATTCAGGAGGGAGAACAATATCCCGTCCGTAAGTTCCGTGAACTGCTTGCTTTATATAAAGGGATAGACCGCCAGAAGCTGAGAGAAAATCTGTGTGAATTCCTGAAAGCGGTGATGCCGGTGTGCGATGAGTGTGGAGTCAATCTATGCATCCATCCGGATGATCCTCCTTTCCAGGTGCTCGGCCTTCCGCGTATTGTCACCAGCGAAGAAGACATCGACTGGCTGCTGAATGCTGTGGACAATCCGCATAACGGACTGACTTTCTGTGCCGGCTCCTTGAGTTCCGGAAGCCAGAATGATACCCGTGAATTGGCCCGTCGTTTTGCCCAAAGAACGCACTTTGTCCATCTTCGCAGTACGGAAATATTGCCCGAAGGTGATTTCAGAGAGACATCACATCTGGCAGGAAGAGGCCATCTACTGGAGTTAATTCGTATCTTTGAGAAAGAAAATCCCGGACTGCCCATGCGGGTAGACCATGGACGTACGATGCTGGGAGATGAAAAAGAAGGTTACAATCCCGGTTATTCTTTCTACGGACGTATGTTTGCCTTGGCACAAGTGGAAGGCATGATGGCGGCAGTCCGTAATGAAATGGAAAGCGGACTCCTGTAATTCAGGGCTGTTTTTTCGTGCGGTACTCTTTGGGAGAGATGCCGGTATTTTTCTTGAAGAAACGGCTCAGGTAAGAAGAATCCGGAAACTGACAGAGGGAGGCTATTTCTGCAATGGATAGAGCCGGATTGTTGAGCAGGACTTTCAATTCGGCTGTCAGCTGTTCGTCGATGAGCGCTTTCGGGGTCTTTCCGTTGGAATAGGCTTCTGTGATTTCGTGCAGGTAGCGTGGAGAGATGCAGAGTTTTCCGGCATAGAACGATACCTGATGCATTTGTGCGGCATGTTCGTGAATCAGGTGCATGAACTTGTGAAATAAGAGTTGCTTCCGGGTGTACGATTGGGCCACTGATACGTACGTGTCGGGGATGGAATTAAAAATCCACATCAGCATACCTTGCAGGAAATTCAGTTCCAGCCGTTCGCTGAATGCAGAAGGAGGCTGGGTAAAAAGCAGCTGTCCCATGTTCATCCATAGACTGATGTTTTTCCAGCTTTCTTCTTCGTGGTTGTATTGTGGAAACTCTCTCATGTAGTTGAAATACGTGGTATCGAGTGAAATGGCTGCCTGTAGAAAGAGCTTCTTGGGGTAAAGCAGAAAACGGACGTGAAAATCATCGGATGCATCTATGAGTTGCATGATACTTCCTTCCCAGAAAATAAGTTCTGACATCTCATGCAGATGAAATTGCTGTGCACCGGTGGAGATAATACCTTCTCCACTGGTGCATAACAGTTGGATGCCACAGTCGAAATGGAGCAGGGAGGCTTTCAGAAAAGCCAGATTGCCTTCGTCATAATGGACGGCGGTGAGAGATGATAATAAGGAAATATCCATGTGA
>NZ_DBEXBB010000339.1:0-3221 GCF_048170425.1 Phocaeicola sp. | reverse complement strand
GTAAATATAATAAACTAAAGTAACATGCAAAACAAAGGATTTGTAAAGGTTTTTGCGGTATTACTGACCCTTGCGTGTGCTTTTTATCTTTCGTTCTCATTCGTTACACGTTATCAGATGAACAAGGCGGCTGAGGACCCGAAAGGTTCGGCACATTACCTGGATTCCATGCAGAATCAGAAGGTGTGGTTGGGGATTTATACGCTGAAACAATGCCGTGAGATGGAAATCGGGTTGGGTTTGGACCTGAAAGGTGGTATGAACGTTATTCTGGAAGTTTCTGTACCAGATGTAGTGAAGGCGTTGGCCGATAACAAACCGGATGAAGCTTTTAATAAGGCTGTAGCGGAAGCTGCAAAACAACAGATTAGCAGTCAGGAAGATTTTGTGACTCTGTTCATCAGAGAATACAAAAAACTGGCTCCGGAAGGCAAGCTTGCCGAATTGTTCGCTACCCAGCAGTTGAAAGACAAGGTAAATACCCGTAGCACAGATGCAGAAGTAGAAAAAGTATTGCGCGAGGAAGTAAAAGCTGCTGTAGACAACTCTTACAATGTTTTGCGTACACGTATCGACCGCTTTGGTGTCGCTCAGCCGAATATCCAGACTCTGGAAGGGAAGATGGGTCGTATCATGGTGGAATTGCCGGGTATCAAGGAACCGGAACGTGTGAGAAAACTTTTACAGGGTTCTGCCAACCTGGAATTCTGGGAAACATTTGAAGCAAAAGACATTGTTCCGGTATTGGCTTCTGCTGACAACCGTGCACGTGGCTTGCTGAATGCAGATGCTCCTGCTGATTCTGCAATGGTAGAAACTGATACAACTGCTGTGGCTGAGGCTTCTGCTGTATCTGCAAAAGACAGTCTGGCTGCCGCACTGAAGGGTGAAACCGCTACTGCTTCTAATACAAATATTGAAGAACTGAAGAAAGAACATCCGTTGCTGGCTGTACTGCAGTTGAACCAGAGCGGCGTAGGCTGTATCGTAGGTTACGCTGACTATAAGGATACTGCTGATGTAAACCGTATCCTGAATATGAAAGCTGTGAAGGAAATAATGCCGCGCGACTTGAAACTGATGTGGGGTGTGAAAGCTTCGGATATGGACAAGACCGGACGTATCTTCGAATTGTATGCTATCAAGTCGACAGAACGTAACGGGCGTGCACCGCTGGAAGGTGATGTAGTAACTGATGCAAAGGATGAATACGACCAGTTCAACAAGCCTTGTGTAAGTATGTCTATGAATACTGAAGGTTCTCGTCGTTGGGCTGCCTTGACTAAGAAGAACATTGGTAAGGAAATTGCCATCGTATTGGACGGATATGTATACAGTGCTCCGCGTGTAAACTCTGAAATTACCGGCGGTAACTCACAGATTACCGGTAACTTTACTCCGGAAGTTACAAAGGACTTGGCTAACGTATTGAAGTCTGGTAAGATGCCGGCTCCTGCACGTATCGTACAGGAAGACATCGTAGGTCCGTCTCTGGGACAGGAATCTATCAACCAGGGTATCGTATCTTTCATCGTGGCTTTGATTGTCCTGATGATTTATATGTGTGCGATGTACGGATTCATTCCGGGTATGGTGGCTAACGGTGCGTTGTTCATCAACTTCTTCTTTACACTGGGTATCCTTTCTTCATTCCAGGCTGCATTGACCATGTCTGGTATTGCCGGTATGGTATTGTCACTGGGTATGGCAGTGGATGCTAACGTATTGATTTACGAACGTACGAAAGAAGAGCTCCGTGCGGGTAAGGGAACCAAACAGGCATTGGCTGAAGGTTACAAGAACGCATTCTCTGCTATCTTCGACTCTAACTTGACTTCTATCATTACAGGTATCATCCTGTTTAACTTCGGTACCGGTCCGATCCGTGGTTTTGCCACTACCTTGATTATCGGTATCCTCTGCTCATTCTTCTCAGCAGTATTCTTGACTCGTCTGGTTTACGAACACTTCATGAACAAAGACAAGTGGTTGAACCTGACATTCACTACAGGCATTTCAAAGAACCTGATGCAGAATGTACACTATAACTTCATGGGTATTACGAAGCGTTCGTTCACTATCTGGGGAGTTATTATTGTAGTATGTATCATTTCATTCTTTGTACGTGGTCTTGCACAGAGTATTGACTTTACCGGTGGACGTAACTTCGTGGTTCAGTTCGAACAGGTTGTACAGCCGGAAACTGTACGTAGCTTGCTGCAGCCGAAAGTGGGTGATGCAAACGTACAGGCTATTGCTTTGGGTACAGACGGAAAGACAATCCGTGTGACTACCAACTACCGTATCAACGAAGATTCTCCTACAATCGATGCAGAAATTGAAGAGTTCCTTTACAATGCATTGAAGGAAGGTAATCTGTTGGGTGAAGGTACTACACTGGAAATCTTCATCGACCGTGATAATCGTACTGGAGGTTCTATCATCAGTTCTCAGAAGGTAGGTCCTTCTATTGCTGACGATATTAAGACTTCAGCTGTATGGTCAGTTGTATTGGCTTTGATTGCTATCGGTCTGTATATCTTGATTCGTTTCAGCAACATCGCTTTCAGTATTGGTGCTACAGTAGCATTGATGGTGGATACCGTATTGATTATCGGTGCATACTCTTTGTGTTATGGATGGATGCCGTTCTCTTTGGAAATCGACCAGACATTCATTGGTGCTATTCTGACTGCAATCGGTTACTCTATCAATGATAAGGTGGTAATCTTCGACCGTGTACGTGAGTTTATCGGTTTGTATCCGAAACGCGACCGTACGCAGCTGTTCAATGATTCGTTGAACACGACTCTGGCTCGTACCATCAACACTTCTTTGAGTACGTTGATTGTGTTGCTGAGTATCTTCATCCTTGGTGGTGACAGTATCCGCAGCTTCGCATTCGCTATGATTCTGGGTGTAGTAATCGGTACATTGTCTTCATTGTTCGTAGCTGCTCCGGTAGCTTACTTGACAATGGGGCATAAGATGCCGAAACAAGTTGGAGAGGCTGAATAAAATAGAAATCTGATATAATGTTTGTGAAGGCGGCTGTTTTCCTTGTGAAAGCGGCCGCCTTTTTTGGGACACTCAGTAAATAGTATAAAATTAGCCAACTAATTCATACAAAAAGTATTGCGAATTAGTTGGCTTTTTTGTATCTTTAGGTATTCCCCCGAAAATAAGGTTTGGCAGCCAAAACGGGGGAAATACTCCGACTA
>NZ_DBEXBB010000338.1:0-18963 GCF_048170425.1 Phocaeicola sp. | reverse complement strand
AAAAATCTATCCGTATCCTTTATTTTTTCTTTTCCGGACCTTTCTGACCGTGTTTGAACCCTTTTAGCAGTTCTCTGTGGAAGCGCATTTCGGCTTTTTGCAACAGATAGATTTTCTTGGCCGGAAGGAATTGTTTGTATTTCCGCACATATTCCAGTTCCAGTTCATCGGCTGCAATACGTGCTTGAACTACATCTTCCACGATTTTGCCATATTCCGTTTCTGTGGTATTGGGATTCTTGCCTTGACGCAGTTTCTGCCACGCCTCTTTGTTGTACGCCTGTTTCTTGTCTTGCAGTTCAAAATAGAGAGGGAAGAATTTTTGTGCTTCGTCGCTGTTCAACCCCGCCTGCTGAATGAAAAACTCTTTCTGGCGGTTGCGGAATTCTTCTTTGCTGAATTTGGTATTCTGTGCCTGAAGGCCGCTCACACACAAGATGAGCAGGAGAGTCAGGGCATAAAAAGTTCTTTTTATCATGGTTGGTTTATTTATAAATTTCCGTATCTGCATCAGTGAGATACTCGTATAGAGTATAGTCGTCCATCATGGTCTGGTCGACAATGGGGTCGATGTATTCATCGGGCACTTCTGAAAATTCCATGTCACCCATAGTGCCGGCGGCAGGTGATTGTGCTTCTTTTTCACCCACGAACATCCGCACGCTGAGCATCAGGCCGCAGAACATGGCAGCCATGTATACCCAGGGTTTGACACGGGTCCATAGAGTCAGTTTAGGTGCCGGCTGTATTTCTTGTTCCGGAAGCTTGTCCATCAGCTGTTCCGTGAAGTTTGCAAAGTAACCTTCCGGCACTGTGAACGGGTTCTCGGTTCCACATCTCTTTAATAAGTCAGTTTCTTCCTTTTTCATATTGTTGCCTCCTTTGGAAGTTAGATTCGAATTTGTAAAAAAGGTTTAATCATGTTGGTGAAAAAAATCTTCTATTTTTTTGACGGCATGATGGTAGGATGCCTTCAGTGCGCCTACGCTGGTGCCCAGAATTTCCGACATGTCTTCGTATTTCATTTCCTGAAAATATTTCAGGTTGAAGATGATGCGTTGTTTTTCGGGCAGTTGCAGAATAGCCTTCTGAAAAAGCCTTTGTGTTTCGTCGCCGTTGAAATAAGGGTCGCTTTCCAGTTTGTTTGCCAGAGCTGCATCGGCATCGTCGATGGACAGCTGGTTTTCGGCGCGCTGCTTGTTCAGGAAGTTCAGACATTCGTTGAAGGCGATGCGGTAGAGCCACGTGGAAAGCTTGGCCTCTCCCCGAAAGTAGTCCAGGTTGGTCCAGGCCTTGATGAACGTGTTCTGCAACAAGTCGTTGGCATCGTCGTGCGAAACCACCATACGCCGTATCTGCCAGTACAGCTGTTCGCTGTAGGCCTTCACAATCCGTTCGAATGCTTTTCGCTGGGTCGACGGGTCCTGAAGCATCAATATGGTTTCTTTTTCGTTATAATTGTTCATGGCGTGTTCGGGTTCGTCATCATTGCTTTGTAAGACGACAATCCGTTGGTTCGGTTTAATAGGGTTAGTTTTCTTTAACTTCTCAGAGCGAGATTTTCAGTCCCTCGTCTGCGGCCAGGGTATCAGGGAAGACGGCACGTGCTTCTTCGAGCAGGGCCTTCTCGTCTTCATAGCGGGCGGAGAAGTGTCCGATGAGCAGGCGTTTCACCTGTGCGTCCCTGGCAATACGGGCGGCCTGTGCGGCGGTGGAGTGCAGGGTCTGTTTGGCACGGACGGCTTCACTCTCAGTAAAGGTGGCTTCATGGAACAGCAAATCTACTCCGGTCACTTGTTCCGCGATGCGGGGCAGGTAGACGGTATCCGAGCAATAGGCATACGCACGGGGAGGGTCGGAGGGAGTAGTCAGTTCTGAGTTGGGAATCACCCTGCCGTCTTCCAGCGTGTAGTCCTCTCCGTTCTTGATGCGGTTCATCATGCAGATGGGGATGCCATAGAAGTCAATCATGTCGCGCCGGATGTGGTTCGGTGTCGGCTTCTCGCGGAAGAGGAAACCGCAGGTGGGCAGACGATGACGCAGGGGAATGGTTTCCACGCTGACGGAGCGGTCGTCGTAAATGACGGTACGTTCGCCGGGGTTGAAGGGGTGGAACACCACCTGATAGGGCATTCCCTTGCAGAAAAATTCCAGTTGAGGCTCCAGCAGGCGTTGCAGGTCGGCATGGGCATGAATGTGCAGGTCGGCAGTACGTTCCAGCATGCCGAAGGTGGAAATCAGTCCCATCAGTCCGAAGCAATGGTCGCCGTGGAGGTGAGAAATGAAGATGTGGTTCAGCCGGCTGAATTTCAGTTTGGCGCGGCGGAGCTGCACCTGTGCCCCTTCGCCGCAGTCAATCATGAACAGTTTCTCGCGGATGTTGAGCACCTGCGAGGTCGCCTGATGGCGGGTAGTGGGCAGGGCTGAACCGCATCCCAGGATGTGTATGTCGAATTTTTCCATTCTTATGATTCAAATTGGGTGTTTCGCATGTCACCCGTCTCGGCGTACGCTATATGCATCTTGAAGGCGTTGCGCAGCGACATCGGCGTGTGGCAGGACTTTCCTTCCGAAAGTTTCAGGTAGTCCCACAACAGTTGCTTGTAGTCCGGATGCGCGCAGTTCTCAATGATGCAGCGGGCACGTTGCGAAGGCGATTTGCCACGCAAGTCGGCCACGCCCTGTTCCGTCACGAGGATGCGTACGTCGTGTTCCGTACTGTCCACGTGGGATACTTGGGGCACGATAGACGAAATCAGTCCGTCCTTGGCCACCGACGGGGTGGTAAAGATAGACAAATATGCGTTTCTGGCAAAATCTCCCGAGCCTCCAATTCCATTCATAATCTTGCTGCCCGATACGTGCGTACTGTTCACGTTGCCGAAAATGTCGGCTTCAAGGGCTGTGTTTACCGCAATAATCCCCAGGCGGCGAATCATTTCCGGATGGTTGGTGATTTCCTGCGGGCGCAGCAGGATGCGTTCGCGGAAGGTGTCGATGTGCTCGTACATCGTGTCCAGACGGTCTTCCGACAGGGTGAGCGAGCTGCCGGCAGCAAAGCGGATGCGGTCTTTCATCATCAGGTCGATGACGGAGTTCTGTATCACCTCCGTAAACATGGAAAAGGCCGGAAGGTTCGGGTCGTCGCCCAGTGCACCCAGTACGGCATTGGCAATGTTGCCCACTCCCGACTGCAGGGGAAGGAACTCCTTGGGGATGGCTCCGTGCTTCCATTCGTGCAGCAGGAAGGCAGCCACGTTATGTCCGATTTGCAGGGTTGTTTCATTTTGCGGCGTAAAGGCAGCGATGTGGTCGCGGGCATTCGTGCGTACCACTCCCGTAATCTTTTTCGGGTCGATTTTCACGCTGACATGTCCGGCGCGGTCGTTCACGTGATACACCGGAATCTCTGTCCGGTAAGGCGGGTTGGCCGGAATATAGATGTCGTGCATGTCGGTGAGTTTCCCCGTATGCGCTTCATTCAGCTCGATGATAACCCGTTCGGCCATCTGGAGCAGGGTGGGCGAGATACCAACGGAAGTGCTCAGGATGATTTCTCCGTCGTCCGTCAGGTCGGACGCTTCTACGATGGCTACGTGGATTTTCCCCAGAAAACCGTAGCGCACGTCCTGTCCGATTTGCGACAGGTGGAGGTCAAAGTACTGCACCTCATGCTGGTTGATGGATTCGCGCATGTCCTTGTTCGACTGGAAAGGTGTACGGAACGATACGGCGTGAGCCTTGACCAGCGCGCTGTCTACCTGATTGCCCGTGGCACCGCCCGTGATGAGGCCTATCTTGAATTCTTTCCCCTGTGCATGCTGTGCTTCTGCGTAGGCAGCCAGTGCTTCCGGCACGGCTTTCGGTGTACCTACCGATGAAAACCCGCCGATGCCGACGGTATCCCCATGATGAATGGTGGCAGCGGCTTCGGCTGCCGTAATAAATGCGTATGTCATATTGTAACTGCTGTTCTTTTGTTAGGTAATAGTCAGGCAAAATTAGAATTTGTACTTCAGATAACCAATGTTTCTGACACTTTTTCTGTTCTGAGCCCGGAAACATGGCCGTTTTGCGTAAATTAATCCAATATTTATACTATTTGTGGTAAAAAACTGTGCAAAAAGACTCTTCGAAACGCAATTCCTCTTATTTTTGTGAGGACTTACCACGCAGACGTGATAGAAAGAATATAATAACTAACTAAAATTGCTTTTACTGTGAATATGCTGAGAAAAGTCAGGCTCACGCTGGGGATGCTGTGCCTGGTATTCGTGACGCTGTTATTCGTCGATTTTACGGGCGTGCTTCATGCATGGCTCGGCTGGACGGCGAAGATACAGTTCCTTCCGGCCCTGTTGGCATTGAATGCCGGAGTAATCGTGTGTTTGATATTGCTTACGCTGATAGCGGGCAGGGTGTACTGTTCGGTCATTTGTCCGCTGGGCGTGTTTCAGGACGTGGTGGCTCGTCTGGGCCGGGGACGCAAGAAGATGCCCTACACGTATTCCAAGCCGAAAAGCTGGCTGCGCTACGGTGTGCTGGCGGTGTTCGTGCTGGCGATGCTGTTGGGAGTGCATGCCCTGGTAGCCTTGCTCGACCCGTATGCCGTGTATGGCCGTGCGGCACACAGTTTCCTGCAGCCTTTGTGGATGTGGGGAAACAACCTGCTGGCTTCTATGGCCGAACGCATGGACAGCTATGCCTTTTATTCGGTGGATGTCTGGCTCAAGAGTCTGCCGGTGCTGATAGTGGCAGCGGTCATGCTGGTACTGGTAGTGGTGCTGGCGGCACGCAACGGACGTACCTATTGTAATACCATCTGTCCGGTGGGCACCGTGCTGGGATTCTTCGCCCGCTTTGCCTTGTTCCGCATCACGATTGACAAGGAGAAATGCAACGGCTGTACGCTTTGTGCCCGCAACTGCAAGGCTGCCTGTATTGATGTGAAGAACCATGCGGTGGACGGCAGCCGCTGTGTGGCTTGCATGGACTGTCTGGACAAATGCCATAAGGGAGCCATCGGCTATCGGTTTGCCTACGGAAAGAAAGCGGAAAAGGCCGAAGCTCCGGCACCGGAAACGGCCGACCGTACCGCCGGACGACGCGAGTTCCTGGCCGGTTCCTTGCTGCTGGCCGGTTCGGTGCTGAAAGCGCAGGTAGCCAAGAAGGCCGAGGCCATCAAGATGGACGGCGGACTGGCCGACATCGTGGACAAGAAAGAGCCGGTACGCCAAACTCCGATTGTGCCTCCGGGCGCACGCGGACTCCGCCATCTGCAGTCGCATTGCACGGCCTGCCAGCTTTGCGTGTCGGCTTGTCCGAACGAGGTGCTCCGTCCTTCTCACTCGCTGGATACTTTCATGCAGCCTTACATGTCGTACGAACGCGGCTACTGCCGTCCGGAGTGTACGCGCTGTTCCGAAGTATGTCCCGCCGGAGCTATTCATAAGATTGACAAGGCAGAGAAGTCTTCTATCCAGATTGGTCATGCCGTGTGGGTAAAAGACTTGTGTATTCCGCTTACCGACAAGCAGGAGTGCGGCAACTGCGCCCGCCATTGTCCGGTGAACGCCATCACCATGGTCCCGTCCGACCCGTCGAACCCCGATTCACTGAAGATTCCGGCAGTGAACGAAGCACGCTGCATCGGTTGCGGAGCCTGCGAGAACCTGTGTCCGGCCCGTCCGCTGAGTGCCATTTACGTGGAAGGCCATGAACGCCATCGTGTACTTTAATCGGATTGTCTTACCTTTATATATAGAAAGAGAATGGACGAGAAAAAACAGATGAATCGAAGAGATTTCCTTAAAATAGTCGGCATCAGTACGGTGGGAGCCACCGCGGCTTTCTACGGTTGTACGCCCGACAAGAAAAAAGCCGGCGAAAGCACTACGCAAGTGCCCGTCGGCAAGATGACCTACCGCCAGTTCCCTCCCAACGAAGATAAGGTGTCGCTGCTGGGTTATGGCTGTATGCGCTGGCCTACACTTCCGGCTCCGGGTGGCGACGGCAACGTCATCGATCAGGAAGAAGTGAACCGGCTGGTGGATTATGCCATCGAACATGGCGTGAACTATTTTGACACGGCTCCGGTCTATGTGCAGGGCTGGTCGGAAAAATCGACGGGTATCGCCTTGAAGCGTCATCCGCGCGACAAGTTCTTCATCGCCACCAAAATGTCGAACTTCTCCAATTCCGACTATGATTTCGGGGTGAAGATGTACCACAACTCGCTGAAGAACCTGCAGGTGGACTACATCGACTATTACCTGCTGCACATGCTGGGTGCTCCCGGAAAAAGCGGGTTGCAGGGCCGTTTCCTTGACAACGGTCTGCTCGACTTCCTGCTCAAGGAGCGTGAGGCCGGACGTATCCGCCGCCTGGGCTGGTCGTTCCACGGCACAAAAGAGGAATTCGACCGGGCACTGGCCATGCACGACCAGGTGCACTGGGACTTCGTGCAGATTCAGTTGAACTATTCCGACTGGCAGCACGCATCGGGACGTAACGTGAATGCCGACTACCTGTACGAGCAGGTGAGCAGCAAGAACATTCCGGTAGTGGTGATGGAACCGCTGTTAGGCGGACGCTTGTCGAACATTCCCGACCACATCTTCAGCCGCCTGAAAGAACGCAATCCCGAGGGCAGTGTGGCATCGTGGGCCTTCCGCTTTGCCGGTACGCCGGAAAAGGTGCTCACCGTACTCAGTGGCATGACCTACATGGAGCATCTGCAAGACAACCTCCGCACGTATTCTCCGCTGGTGCCGCTTACCGACGAGGAAAACCAGTTCCTGCTCGATACGGCCGACCTGATGCAGAAATATCCCACCGTGCCCTGCAACGACTGTAAATACTGCATGCCCTGCCCGTATGGCATCGACATCCCCGGCGTGCTGGTACATTACAACAAGTGCGTGAACGAGGGCAACATGCCGAAAGACCGCATGGACGAGAATTACGTGAAGGCCCGCCGTGCCTTCCTGGTGGGTTACGACCGCAGCGTGCCGAAACTCCGTCAGGCCAGTCACTGTATCGGTTGCGGACAATGTAATCCGCACTGCCCGCAGTCCATCGACATTCCGAAAGAGCTTCACCGCATTGATGCCTACGTGGAACAACTGAAACAGGAAACACTGTGATGGACGAATTGATACGCTTGCTGAACGAAGGACGCTATTCCTGCGTGGTGCGTCAGGGCGAAGAAACCCGCACGTTCTCCCGTCGGGGCGTGGCCGACCTGTACGACCTGTATGCCACCGACCGCGCCTTCCTGAAAGGAGCCTGGCTGGCCGATAAAGTCATCGGAAAGGGAGCAGCCGTCCTGATGGTATTGGGCGGCGTGTCCCGCGTATGGACCCGGGTGGTCAGCACCCCTGCACTCGCCTTGCTCCGGAAAGGAGGGGTAGAGGTGGCCTATGCCGAAGAAGTGCCCTGCATCATCAACCGCACCCGCACAGGACGGTGTCCGCTGGAAACCCTTTGCGACGTGTCGGACAATCCCGTGGAACTCTATCCCGTGATTGAAGACTTTGTACACCGCATGCGTGAAGCCGGAGAAAAAGAAAAAACAATCTCAGAAAAATAACGAATACACATGGAAACAACCGTAAAACTTTACACATTGGGATACAGTCGCGTGAAGACCTACGTCACCGCCCTGTTGTTTGTGGCCGGAAACATTGTCCTGCCCCAGCTTTTTCACCTGGTGCCGCAGGGAGGAGTCACCTGGCTGCCCATTTATTTCTTCACACTGGTAGGAGCCTATAAATACGGCTGGAAGGCCGGACTGCTGACGGCCGTACTCTCGCCGTTGCTCAACTCGTGGTGTTTCGGCATGCCTGCACCTGCCGTGCTGCCTGCCATCCTGCTGAAATCCGTGCTGTTGGCTGTGGGTGCCGGTCTGGTGGCAGCCCGCTTTCAGAAAGTCACCTTGCCATTGCTGTTAGGCGTGGTGCTGTTCTATCAGCTGGCTGGTACGTTAGGTGAGTGGGCACTTTCCGGCAGCTTGTTCACCGCCTTGCAGGATTTCCGCATCGGTATTCCCGGAATGCTCTTGCAGGTAGTGGGAGGATACTGGGTTATCCGTAAAATTTAAGAAAATGTAATTGTTTGATTTTCAGAGGTGTGAAAATCCTCTGAAAAACGCCTTTGTGTTTGGACAAAAACGCTTTTACGTTTAAGATGAAACGCCCTTGCGTTTTACTTAAAACGTACTTGCGTTTGGTTTGAAACGCAAAGGCGTTTTGTTTTGGATGCACTTGCGTTTTTTATGGGTCATTATTACTAGAAGAAAAAAGTTTTGGAAGTACTGAATTTGGTTGTACGTTTTCAATAAAAAGGATGATTGTTGTAAGGCTTTTGAGAAAGTTTTCTAATTTTGCATATTACGTAACTATCTGAATCAGGATGAAGGATAGAAGCGTATGCGCAGGTACAGCCTTAACTGGAAATATACAGAAAACCGGTAGAGACAGTGCTTGTTAATGGTAAAGCGGAATTTAAGATAGAATATGATAGAGCAAGTTTTGATTGAGAATTACAAGTCCATTAAAGACTTGTCGCTGCCTTTGAATCGACTGAATGTGTTAATCGGTTCAAACGGAGCTGGAAAAAGTAATTTCATTTCATTCTTTGAATTGACCAAGGCAATATATGAGCAACGCTTTGGCAGTTATACCTTGTCTAAAGGGGGGATTGATAACTTGCTGCGTCAGGGAAGAAAAGTATCGCCGTCTATCCAGGGATTGATTGATTTTGACAATACAAATGCTTTTTTCTTTGAGATTAAACCATCGCAATCGAACAAAGGCTATATTGAAAAAACGGGAGATTTTTTTAATAACTGTCATAAGCCGGGAAAGGATTATTCACAGTGGAACAGAACGATTTGGGATTCTGCCGTAGAAGAATCCTCTTTGAAGGATAATAAAAGATGGAGGGCTGCGTACTTGAGAAAGTATTTAGGTAGCTTTACAGTCTATCATTTTCACGATACCAGTGCCACTTCTCCCATGCGTGGAGATTGCCCGATTAACGACAACGAATATTTGCGTGATAACGGCTCCAACCTTGCCGCATATCTGTATTCATTGATGCTGAACGATGAAAAGACATTCCGCTTGATAGAGGGTGTGATACGTTCCATTGCTCCTTATTTCAAGGGCTTCAAGCTCCGTCCGGATGCCAACAACAAGGAAAGAATTCGTCTGGAATGGGAGGAGAGGGATACAGATATGTACCTCGATGGTTATAGCTTTTCGGACGGTACTTTGCGTTTTATAGCCCTTACAACCTTACTGTTGCAGTCCAAGATGCCGGAAGTGATAATTATTGATGAACCTGAATTGGGTTTGCATCCGGCCGCTATCAATAAACTGGCCCAACTTGTCAAGCAGGCTTCGCTCAAAAGCCAGATTATTTTGTCTACTCAGTCCACCAATCTGGTCAATTGCTTTGAGGTGGAAGACATTATTGTGGTGGACAGGGCAGACAACCAATCGGTTTTTCGTCATCTGGAACGGGAAGAGCTGGAAAAATGGATGGACGATTACGAATTGTCTCTCAGTGATTTGTGGGAGAAAAACATGATAGGAGGGCAGTTATGAAACGTGTGTACATTGTCGTCGAAGGGCAGACGGAGCAAGAGTTTGTCAACTCGGTCATTTCTCCCTATTTGCAAGAATTTGGTATATTGAGCGTTACGCCTGTCTTGGTTCGGACAAGCAGGACAGGTCGGGGAGGAATGGTGAGCTACTCACATCTGGCAAACACGATCAAGCCTCTTCTGATGTCCGAAAAAAGCGATTATATTGTAACTACCTTTATTGATTTTTTCAGACTTCCCCACGACATGCCCCATTATGAGGACTGCATGAAGAAGCCGAATAAAATGGAGCAAATACGGTCGTTGGAAGCGGCAATCGATGAGGCTATAGACGACCGTCGTTTTTTCTCTTACATACAGTTGCACGAATTTGAGGCTTTGCTGTTTTCCAGTAACAAAGGTTTTGAGTACTATTTTTCGGAAGAACTCGCAGCAAAGACTGCTTCTATCATTTCATCCTACGACAATCCCGAAGATATCAATACCTCTCCTGAAGGGGCTCCCTCCAAAAGATTGCTGGCTATAAAGTCTGACTACAACAAAGTGCTGGAAGGAAACCTGATGGCATTGGAAATCGGGATAAAATCTATCTTGGAGAAATGTCCTCGGTTTGCGGAATGGATAAAGACAATCATTGAGAGGGCTGAATAGCAAGTTCATTTTTCTGTTTGTCACTTTTTATTCGTACATTTGCGAAGTATAACCCAAATACAATAACCATGAAATTTATTGGAATTATTCCTGCAAGATATGCATCCACACGCTTCCCCGCCAAACCTTTGGCACTACTGGGAGGCAAACCCGTGATACAAAGAGTTTATGAACAAGTGGCCGGTGTGCTGGACGAAGCTTACGTGGCTACCGACGACGAACGCATCGAAGCGGCTGTAAAGGCCTTCGGTGGAAAGGTGGTAATGACGTCGGTCGACCATAAGAGTGGGACCGACCGTTGCTATGAGGCTTACTGCAAGGTGGGCAGCGGCTATGACGTGGTGGTAAACATTCAGGGCGATGAACCGTTTATCCAGCGTTCGCAGCTGGAAGCCGTGAAGGCTTGCTTTGACGATGCGTCTACACAGATTGCCACACTTGTGAAACCGTTTACGCCTTCCGACGGATTTGATGCGCTGGAAAACGTGAACTCGCCCAAGGTGGTGGTGAACAAGGAGATGAAGGCGCTCTATTTCAGCCGTTCCATCATTCCTTACCAGCGTAACCGCGACAAGAAGGAATGGCTGGCCGGACATACGTATTACAAACATATCGGACTCTATGCCTACCGCGCTCCGGTGTTGAAGGAGATTACATCTCTTCCGCAGTCGTCGCTCGAACTGGCCGAATCGCTGGAGCAGTTGCGCTGGCTGGAGAACGGCTATTCCATCAAGGTGGGCATCAGCGAAGTGGAGACCATCGGTATTGACACGCCGCAGGATCTGGCACGGGCCGAAGAGTTTCTGCGCAATCAGCAGGAGGCACTATGACGCAGCTCGACCGTAGTGTGGCGCCTGCCATCCGTCAGCTGGAGCATTTCTCCATCTTGCAGCCGGAGTTGCACCGTATGAAGAACGGCATGCCGCTGTATATGCTTTCGGCCGGAAACGAGGACGTGATTCGTTTCGACCTGCTGGTGCGGAGCGGGCAGCTCGACCAGTCGCAGCCGCTTCAGGCCGTGTTTACCAACCGCATGCTGCGTGAGGGAACGGTACGCATGACATCGGGTGAGATTGCTGAACGGCTGGATTATTACGGGGCGTGGCTCGACCTTTCTTCTTCTGTGAACTGTGGATTTGTGACGCTGTATACACTGACGAAGTACTTGGACCGCACCATGGAGATTGTGGCCGGACTGGTGAAGGAGTCTGTGTTTCCGGAAGAGCAGTTCCGCATTATCTGTGACATCAACCGCCAGCAGTTCCTGGTGAACAACCAGCGGGTGGACGTATTGGCTCGCAAGCAACTGAACCGTTCGCTTTTCGGTACTTCGCATCCGTTGGGGCGCTATGCCGAACTGGAGGATTATGAACGCATTCAGGTGGAGGCGCTGAAGGATTTCTATCATCGTCACTATCATTCGGGCAACTGCTCCATGTACGTGTCGGGCAAGGTAACGCCTGAAGTGGTGCGCTGCATCGAACGTCACTGGGGAGAGGCGCCCTGGGGAAATTGTACGGCAGAGAAGGTGGAACGCACGTGGGACATCGTGAAGGATGCCCGCAAACGGATTCACGTGGAGAAAGAGGATGCCTTGCAGAGTTCGCTCCGCATGGGTGGTTTCTCACTCGACCGCAAGCACCCTGATTACCTGAAACTGCGCGTGCTGGTCACGTTGTTCGGAGGGTATTTCGGCAGTCGTCTGATGTCGAACATCCGTGAGGATAAGGGGTATACTTACGGCATCGGGGCCGGACTGGTGTCTTATCCGGGCACGAGCCTGCTGGTGGTGAGTACGGAGGCGGCCAATGAATACATGGAGTCTGTCATAACGGAAGTGTACCATGAAATGGACCGTCTGCGTCAGGACAAAGTGCCGGCAGAAGAACTGGAAATGGTGCGCAACTACATGCTGGGGGATATGTGTCGTTCGTACGAGGGGGCATTTTCTCTTTCAGATGCCTGGATATTCATCGAAACGGCCGGACTGAAACCCGACTTTTTCGATGCTTCACTGGCGGCCATCCGTGAGGTGACTTCTGATGAGTTGCTTTTACTGTCTCAGCGCTATTTCTGCAAAGAAAACTTAATAGAGGTAGTGGCAGGTAAAAAAGTATAAACCTTCCGGCTCGTGCAAAAGTAAAAAGATTATTTTTGAACGAAATTAAAAAAGAGACTAAGAACGTGGGAAAGAACAAACATACATTATTTTTATTTGCCCTGCTGGCATTCAGCTCGGTATCGGCTTCGGCTCAGTTGTCTTTGGGATACTATCAGTTTAAGGATGGTTCGGAATATACCGGTGAACTGAAAGGACGTCGTCCGAATGGAAAAGGAAAGACTGTATTCCGCAATGGCGACGTGTACGAAGGTGAATACGTGAAGGGAAAACGCCAGGGTGAAGGAACCTACACTTTCAGCGACGGAGAAAAGTATGTGGGAGAGTGGTTCGAAGACCAGCAGCACGGCAAGGGAACATATTATTTCATGAACAACAACCGCTATGAGGGGATGTGGTACACCGACTATCAGGAAGGGGAGGGTACGATGACCTATTATAACGGGGATTTATATACCGGAACCTGGCATCATGACAAGCGTAACGGACAGGGCACCTACACCTGGAAAGGCGGGGCGGTCTACACGGGTGAATGGAAGAATGACCTGAAGAACGGCAGGGGAACCATGGTGTGGGACGACAAGTCGAAGTATGAAGGTGAATGGAAGGACGGTATGCGTCACGGAAAAGGTACTTTCTATTATACCAACGGCGACAAGTACGTGGGCGACTGGAAAGACGATGTGCAGGACGGGAAAGGTATTTATTATTTCCAGAACGGTGAACGCTATGAGGGGGACTATGCCAACGGAGAGCGTACAGGGAAAGGTATTTATACTTATCCGAATGGTGATAAATACGTGGGCCGTTTTTTGAATGGCCGCCAGGAGGGACAAGGTACCTTTACCTGGGCCAACGGAGCGGTGTACGACGGGCAGTGGTCGAAGAACCAGCGCTCGGGTACCGGAAAATACAAGTGGGCCAACGGCGATGAATACGAAGGCCAGTGGAAGAACAACATGGCAGATGGAGAAGGCGTGCTTCGCATGGCCGACGGATCTGTCTATACGGGTGGATTTGTCCGTGGAAAGGAAGAAGGGAAGGGGGTGCTGATTGAAAAGGACGGCACTCGCTTTGAAGGTTTCTTCAAGCAGGGAAAGAAAGACGGCCCATTTGTCGAAATGGACACTAACGGCAATGTAATCCGTAAAGGAACTTTCAGATACGGACGTTTATTGGAGGAGAAGAAATAATCATGGAACTATCCGAACTGACTTTGAAGGTGCGTGAACTGGCTGTAGCCACGGGCGCTTTTATCCGCGAGGAACGGAAGAAGTTTAGCCGTGAGCGGATTGAGAAGAAGCACGCACACGATTATGTGTCGTATGTCGACAAGGAATCGGAACGAAGAATAGTAGCCTGTCTGCGGGAATTGCTTCCCGGGGCAGGTTTTATTGCAGAAGAGGGGAGTGGAACTCACACCGACGAGGAGTACTGCTGGCTGGTCGACCCGCTGGACGGTACAACCAACTTCATTCACAACCATGCTCCTTATTGTGTGAGCATTGCCTTGCGTAACCGTGAGGAAATCTTGTTAGGGGTAGTCTATGAAGTGTGCCGCGATGAGTGTTTCTGGACTTACAAGGGGGTGCCTTCTTTCTGTAACGACCGGCAAATCCGTGTGTCGCAGGTAGAAGCTCCCGATGAATCGTTTATGGCTTTCGGCCTTCCGTATGAAACGGAAGCTTACAAGCCGGTGTTCAATCGCCTGATAGAAGGCTGCTACGGGCATGTGGCAGGCATTCGGGTGGTCGGTGCGGCAGCAGCCGAGATGTGTTACGTGGCCGACGGGCGTTTTGAAGCGCGTGCCGAAGCCTTCACTTGTCCGTGGGATGTGGCGGCAGGTATCCTGCTGGTACAGAATGCCGGAGGAAGGGTGACCGACTTTTCCGGGGGTGATTCATGCTATTCCGGCCGCGAAGTGGTGGCTTCCAACGGAAAGGTGCACGATTTTCTGTTGAATCTGCTGGGATAATGTAAAAAAATATCGTTTTATTCGACAGATAAGAATTAATTTCGTAAGTTTGTGTGACTCAAAAGTAAAGAATATGGATATACCGGGCATATTGGATTTCCTGAAAGTATTGGCGGCAAACAACAACCGGGAGTGGTTTCAGGAACATAAAGCGGAATATTTGAGTGTGCAGGCAGACTTCGAGGAGTTGCTGGCAGGGGTGATTGCCCGCCTTTCGCCATGGGATGAAAGTGTGGCGCACGTCCTTCCGCGTGACTGCACGTATCGCATCTGCCGGGATGTCCGTTTTTCTTCCGACAAGTCTCCTTATAAGACCCACATCGGAGGATATATCAATGCAAGGGGAAAGAAATCCAATCACTGTGGTTATTATCTTCATCTGGAACCGGGTAACTGTATGCTGGCCGGAGGAAGCTGGTGCATGCCTGCCGATATGTTGCGGGCGGTGCGTCAGTCGGTGTGCGACCGCATTGACGAGTATCGTGCCATCGTGGAAGATCCGGCTTTCAAACGGTATTTTCCGGTGGTAGGCGAAGCGCATCTGAAGACGGTGCCCAAGGGATTTCCGAAGGATTTTCCTTATCCGCAGTACATCCGTTGCAAGGATTTTACGGTGAGTTATCGGGTGGAAGATGAGTTCTTTTCCCGTCCGGATGTGATGGAACGGATTGTCGACGTGTTCCGCCAGCTGAAACGCTTTGCCGATTTTACAAATGAAACGATAGATGAGTTTGAATGAAATATTAACGATTTAAAACTGAAAGAATATGGTTATTGACAAACTGGAAAACTTGGAAAAATATGTGTCACTGAATCCGTTGTTTGCAGAGGCAGTGGCTTTTCTGAAGTCAACCGACCTCCATGCGCACGAAATTGGAAAAGTAGTGCTGAAAGAGGGTGAACTGATGGTGAACTTTGCGGATGCCCGTCCGAAGACAAAAGAAGAGGCACGCATTGAAACTCACAATAATTTTATCGACATCCAGATTCCATTGTCGGGGGTAGAGTTGATGGGCTATATGCCTCGTACGGATTTACCTGAGGCAGCATATAATGCAGAAAAGGATATAACTTTCTATGAAGGGCTGGCTACTGATTACCTGACCGTGAAGCCGGGTATGTTTGCCATTTTCTTCCCGGAAGACGCGCATGCGCCGGGGGTGACTCCCGATGGAGTGAAAAAGGTGATAGTAAAAGTTCGTGTCAAATAACTTCAAAAAACTAATACTATGGATGAGGTATTGAATATCATAAAGAATGATCCGTGGCTGGAACCATATGCTGGAGCTATTAACGGTCGTCATCAGCATGCAGTGGAAAAAGAAAAGGAACTGGTAGGAAAGAAGACATTGTCGGATTTTGCTACCGGACATATGTTTTTCGGATTGCATCATACCGATAAGGGATGGACTTTCCGCGAATGGGCGCCCAATGCTACTGATATTTATTTGATAGGCGATTTCAACGACTGGCAGGAGAAACCGGCGTTCCGTATGAAGCGTGTGCGCAAGACGGGCAATTGGGAAATCAATCTGCCGGAGAGGGCCATGAAGCATGGCGACTTGTACAAGCTGAAAGTGTACTGGGAAGGCGGATGCGGTGAACGTATTCCGGCATGGGCTACCCGCGTAGTGCAGGATGAACAGACCAAGATTTTCAGTGCGCAGGTATGGAATCCGGAGAAACCGTATAAGTTCAAGAAAAAGACCTTTACGCCTAATGTGGCTCCGCTGATGATTTACGAATGCCACATCGGTATGGGACAGGATGCGGAAAAGGTTGGTACGTACAATGAATTCCGTGAGAATGTACTGCCAAGAATTGCGAAGGACGGATACAACTGTATTCAGATTATGGCCATTCAGGAACATCCTTATTACGGAAGTTTCGGCTATCATGTGTCCAGCTTCTTTGCTCCTTCTTCACGCTTCGGAACACCGGAAGAACTGAAACAGCTTATCGACACGGCACACCAGATGAATATTGCCGTGATTATGGATATCGTACACTCACATGCCGTGAAGAATGAAGTGGAAGGCTTGGGCAACTTTGCCGGTGATCCTTGCCAGTATTTCTATCAGGGCGGACGTCGTGAACATCCGGCATGGGATTCGCTCTGCTTTGACTATGGCAAGAACGAGGTGATTCACTTCTTGTTGTCCAACTGCAAGTACTGGCTGGAAGAGTTCCATTTCGACGGTTTCCGTTTCGACGGGGTGACTTCTATGCTTTACTACAGTCACGGACTGGGAGAGGCTTTCTGTAACTATGGTGACTACTTCAACGGACATCAGGATGACAATGCCATCTGCTACCTGACACTGGCCAACCGACTGATTCATGAAGTGAATCCGAAGGCCATTACCATTGCCGAGGAAGTATCGGGTATGCCGGGACTGGCTGCTCCGTTCGAAGACGGAGGTTACGGCTTCGACTACCGTATGGCCATGAATATTCCTGACTACTGGATTAAGATTATCAAGGAACGTAAGGATGAAGACTGGAAACCTTCCAGCTTGTTCTGGGAAGTAACCAACCGCCGCAAGGATGAAAAGACCATTTCTTACTGCGAAAGCCACGACCAGGCACTGGTTGGTGATAAGACCATCATCTTCCGTCTGATTGGTGCCGACATGTACTGGCATTTCAAGATTGGCGACGAGAATGGAGTGGTGGAACGAGGCATTGCTTTGCATAAGATGATTCGTCTGCTCACGGCGTCTACCATTAACGGAGGTTACCTGAACTTCATGGGTAATGAGTTCGGACATCCGGAGTGGATTGACTTCCCGCGTGAAGGTAACGGATGGTCATACAAGTATGCACGCCGTCAGTGGAACCTGGTGGATAACCCGGAATTGTGTTATCACTATCTGGGCGACTTTGATGAGGCGATGGTCAAGTTGATTCGCAGTGTGAAGAATATCCAGAAATCGGATGTCATCGAGGTATGGCATAACGATGGTGACCAGATTCTGGCTTACCGCCGTAAGGATTTAGTATTTGTGTTCAACTTCAACCCGACCCGTTCGTTTACTGATTATGGCTTCCTCGTACCGAGAGGTGCCTACGATGTGGTACTGAACACAGATAACAAGCAGTTTGGTGGATTCGGCTTCTCAGACGACAGTCTGCGCCACTTCACCTGTGCCGACCCGCTTTATGCAAAAGACAAGAAAGAATGGCTGAAGCTGTATGTGCCGGCCCGTTCTGCAGTTGTATTAAAACGAGTGAAAGATTGAATTGATATTGTATGAGTGATTACACAAATGCATTTTATAAGAAGACTGCACGCATCATGATTGCTGTATGCGGTCTTCTTTTTTCTCTATTTAGTTTCCTTTATCTTTACGTGTTCCAGCGTGATGTACTGGAAGCACTTCATTTTTCACTGGCACATGGGAAGACTACCTTTGCTCCAATGGCTAGTGCGTTGGTAATTACCTTGATTCTGCTGTTGTTGCGCTGGGGGGTAAATAGTCTGCTCGGGCTGAAAGGAAAGGTGCGTGCCTTGGCATATGTACCGTCATTTCTGGTGCTTTGTGCCCTGACGGATGTGGGGCGTGGGGTATATACTTCCGGCTACCATACTCCGTGGACCTGGCTGTTGCCTTTACTGGTGTTGCTGTTTGTGGGTGTCGGTTATTGGCTGCGCGGACTTTTCCGGGTACAGCTGAATCATGAAGGAAGTCTCTGGGGCTTGGTCAACAGTAACCTGGCTATTTTGCTGGGTTTGTGCCTGCTGACGGTGTGTGCCGGTAATACCAACAGGCAGTTTCATCATGAACTGGAGGCGGAACATTACCTGCGTGCCGGAGAATATGATAAAGTGCTCCGTGTAGGAGAAAAATCATTGGAGGCCAGCCGTACGCTGACAGTCTGTCGTGCTGTAGCTTTGTCGCATTTGGGAAAAATGGGTGACAAGCTGTTTGCTTATCCTCAGTATTACCGTTCCGATGGTTTGTTCTTTGAGACGGATTCCCTGCACACGCTCCGTTATACGAACGATTCCATTTATTACCTATTAGGAGCACGTCCATATACGGGAGAAGACCGTATGGTGTTTTTGCGCAACATCTGCTACAAGGGAACTGGAAAATACACATCATTGGATTATTACCTTTCTGCGTTGCTGCTTGAAAAGAATTTGGAGACTTTTGCGCAAGCCGTTCCCGATTTCTATTTGCCGGAAGACACTCTGCCGCGTTATTATAGGGAAGCTCTGGTGCTGTATCATGTCCAGCGTAACGACACTGTATCTTCCCGTACAGACAGTCTGACGTTAGGGCGTTTCGAGGCTTATCAGACTTTACAGCAGAAAGAGGGCTCTCCTCTGGAAGAGCGTAACCGTATGCGTCGCGAGTTTGGCGATACCTACTGGTGGTATTATGATTATCAGGAGTAAAGAAGCATTTGTGGGTAGGATAAAATTAAGAGAGGCTGCCGGGGAAATGCAGCCTCTCTTACTTTGGGACACTCAGTAAATAGTATAAAATTAGCCAACTAATTCATACAAAAAGTATTGCGAATTAGTTGGCTTTTTTGTATCTTTAGGTATTCCCCCGAAAATAAGGTTTGGCAGCCAAAACGGGGGAAATACTCCGACTA
>NZ_DBEXBB010000337.1:0-6533 GCF_048170425.1 Phocaeicola sp. | reverse complement strand
TAGTCGGAGTATTTCCCCCGTTTTGGCTGCCAAACCTTATTTTCGGGGGAATACCTAAAGATACAAAAAAGCCAACTAATTCGCAATACTTTTTGTATGAATTAGTTGGCTAATTTTATACTATTTACTGAGTGTCCCTATATAGGAAAAGGAAGTTGTGCCCTGTGAGGGCGTGACTTCCTTTTTCCCTTATTTAGTTTTAGTTGCGGTAAATTTTCTTTTTCTTGATAAAGAACATCCACCGCAGGAAAGAAGCGGTGAAGGTATGGCTGAAAGAATTTATTTCATCGGTACGTTCGTCAATGTCATCCAACAGCCTTTCTGCATCTTTCTCGGAAAGCATACCGTTGTTGATAAGCTGTTTTACGGTGCGGCGTTCATTGCTCAGCAGCATGCGGATGGACTTGACGGTCAGTGCATGGCCGTATGCTTTGGGGAAACTGCTGGCCAGGTTATTGATAAAAGTACTCATGCGGCTGATATTGTCGTTAATTTCTTCCCGCAGTACTTCCAGTACGGTGTCTTGTTCATCTGTAACCCATTCCGAAGATTTCAGGTCGTCCAGCAGTTTCAGGCTTTCTTTCTGAAGGATGATAAATCCACGTCCTAAGTCATACACTACAGTGATGCGTTCACGGAAATAGAACGTCATCCAGTTCTGCAAGTAGGGAATACCTTGCAGGCTGTGCAACAGGTTCGTACGCTGGCAGAACTTGAAGATGGAAGTACGTATGTTCAGCGGATAATTTCCATCGTGATCATATAGTTCGTCTAGTGAATTCATTAGTCTCAGGAATACAGGTTTGGAAATAACTCCTTCTTCGTAGATTTCCCGGCATATTGCTTTTTCTTTGTCTAGTACACGCAGTCGGATTTCTGGCAGTAGGGCTTTATTTTGTGGGTTTTGGGCTGGTTCTTGCGGTTGCACAGTCATATAGCTTTCTACCTTGTACCAGTTAGCTCCTTCCAGAGTTTCTCTTTTTTTCAGACTCTCCAAGTATTTTTCTGAGTTTTCGCGTATTGATTTTTCAATACGATATTCCAGCATGGTGCGTGCGGATGGCACGTGGGTGAGTCCTAACCGATTCAGCAGTCCACGCATGGTGGTAGCATTGATGCATAATGTTAGAGTAACGATGCCTGCAGTGAAAAACAGTATTTGACTGCGAATATCTTCCGGAATAGCGGGAGTGTAAGATACCATTAGAGCCAGTGTCATAGCTAGGGCACCGCGCAATCCTCCCCAGGTAAGGATGACCGATTCACGTTTGCTCAGTCCGTATCCTAGCCGTTTCATGACGGGGTATAGCAGCATGATCATGGTAAAGCGGATAAGGTTGAGAGCAATATAGATAAGTACCAATATACCCAATGCGCTCCAAGAGAAGTCTACTTTTTCGGCAATGACAATTCCTACCAATATAAAAATTAAGGTATTGGCAATGTAGGTCAGCAGTTCCCAGAAATGCTCCATGAATGCATTCACCTGCGGTTTCAACCGGGGTTTTCCTACGTAAGTGACGGTCAGTCCGAAAGCCACGAGGGCAATCACTCCCGATACGCCAAGATAATATTGGGAGAGAATGAAGGTGAGGTAGGCCGCTAAGATGATGACACTGTTCTGTACCATCTCTTCCGAGTTGATGCGCGTGATGAACCAGATGACAATCCGTGCCAACAGAAATCCTAACAGGGTACTGATACCTACTTCACGGATAAATGTGATGACAGGAGAGGCGTGACTGGTTTCTCCGGCGGCGTATGCTCCGAAGAAAAGCATAAAGCAGACGATGCCCGTACCGTCGTTCAGCAGGGATTCCGCATCGACAAGGGTAGAGAAGCGTTTGCTGGTTTTCAACTCGTGCAGCAGAGCTACTACGGCTACCGGGTCGGTGGCACTGATCAAGGCTCCGAACATCAGTGCAAATGCCCATGTCCACGATTCAAAACCGGGAATGAAGGTCGCTACTCCCATCATGAGGGCTCCCGTGAGCAACATGCATATGATGAGTCCCGGTGCCGCCAATAAGGTGGCATTGGCCAATGTCTTCTTGAAAATGTGCAAGTTGAGTTCGTAGGCTGCATCGAATATCAGGATGGGCAGAAAAAGATAAAGAATCAGGTCGGGATTGATGTTGGCGACGGAACTGACTGCATCATGCAGTTCCGGCAGCGATTGAAAGACTCCCGTACGGTTCATGACTCCTAAAATGATTCCGATGGCAAACAGACCTACCGTGTAAGGCAGTCGGCTGTGCTTGAGCAAGGATTTCAGTATTGCTCCAATGATGAGCCCTCCGATGGTTAGTAGCAGAGGGGCAAGAAATGTGTATTCCTCCATGGTTTGATGTCAGATAAAAAATGAGCATTTGAATATTTAACAAAGTTAAAAAATCAAATGCTCATATACAAGGGGATTTTTACTTATTTCTTTTTCTCACTTGCGATTTCTTGAGCCACTTTCCGTGCGGTGGCACGGTCGGGTTTTCCGGTTTCAGTTCGTGGAAGATGCCGGACGAAGAAGGTCTGTTTCGGTCGCCAGTAGGCCGGAAGCTGGTCGTAAGCCTGTGCTGACAGAGGGGGCATGTCGGTATTTTTTTCGCTTTCCAGCAACAGGACGATGCGTTCTCCAAATTTCGAGTCGGGCACGGCAGTCACCATGAAAGGAACCGACAGCGTGGTTTTCAGTGCATTTTCCACCTGCTCAATCTGTACCTTCACTCCTCCGGTGTTGATGGTGTTGTCTTTTCGTCCTAAAATATAGAACTGTCCCTGGGCATTGAACTCACAGATGTCGTTTGTGGTCAGTTTCTCCGCACAAACGGCAGGTGCTTCAATGGTCAGGGTACTTTCCGGAGAGAGTGAAACCCTGACTCCCTGGAAGGGGGTGTACCAATCGGAGGCATCCGGCCCGTTCAGTCGTCGCAGGGCGATGTGCGAAAGGGTTTCGGTCATGCCGTAGGTACTCCATACGGCATGGGGAAATGAAGCTAATTCCGTGGCTAATGTGCTGTCTATTGCCCCACCTCCGATAATGAGATGGCGTATTTGTTGCAGACATTTCTTTTCGGCAGATACTTGTAGCGAGTTGTATACCTGCATGGGTATCATGGCGGCAAACTCAGGAGTAGTATTTATCTCTGCCAGCGGATGTCCGCAGGGAGTAACTGGTAACAAGTTCAGGCCGGCTACTAACGCGCGGACGACCACCATTTTTCCGGCAATGTATTTCAGGGGCATGCAAAGCAAGGCGGTGTCTCCTTGTTTCAAACCTAAAAAACTGACTGTTAGTATGGCACTTCGCATCATGCGCTGTTTCTCTACACGGAGCGGTTTGGGTGTTCCGGTGGAGCCGGAGGTATGTACCAGTACGGTGGTGCTGTCATCAAACCATTCTGCTAAGAAATCGGCAAGCGAAGCCTGAAAGCTGTCAGTTCCATATTCCGCATAGAATAGTCTTTGCAGCAGACTATGTGATTCGCCTTCGGGTATCCGGGCTTCGTGAGCGGTGTAGCATTTCCCGTCAATCAAGATGGACTGACGGGTTATTTCTGTAATAAATGGAGTGGCACTCATGTCAGATGGTTTGCAGATAAGTCGGGAAATCGGGTGTCTTTTCTTCAGGGTGGAACCACAGACAGTCACCTTCAATGTGCAACGGGTAGTCAATGTTGTCGGTGAAAAGCATGCCGGTGCCTAAACCCTGAGGCATTTCAGGCTGGAGAGTAGCACACCACTGTGCGATGGCATTGAGCCCGATGTTGGATTCTAAGGCGGAGGTTACCCAATAGCCTATGCCTCTTTCCCGAGCTAATGTAATCCATTCCTTGCTTCCCTGGATACCTCCGTGCAAGGACGGCTTTAAGATGATGTATTGTGGGCGGATGGTATCCAGTAACAGGATTTTCCGTTCCGTTTCATTTACTCCAATCAGTTCTTCATCCAGTGCGATGGGGAAAGGCGAAACGGCACACAGTTCTTTCATGACTTCCCATTGGCCGGCGCGTACGGGCTGTTCGATGGAGTGCAGCTGAAATTTGTTCAGCTGTGTCAGTTTCCGTAAGGCATCTTCCGGGCTGAAGGCTCCGTTGGCATCCACCCGGAGTTCGATGTCGGCGGCCGAGAAATGGCGACGGATGTGTGCCAGCAGCTCCAGTTCACGTTCAAATTCAATTGCACCGATTTTCACCTTGATGCATCGGAATCCGGCTTTCATCTTTTCTTCTATGCGGCGGTACATTTCATCGAAATTTCCCATCCAGATGAGTCCGTTGATAGGAATGCCTTGTTCACCGCGACTGAAAGGGGTATCCCAGAACTGTAGACTGTTGGCCTGTAGATGGGCAAATGCGGTTTCCAGTCCGAATAATATAGAGGGGTAGGGACGAAGTGTTTCATAATCAATGTAGAAATTTGCGGCTGTTTTCTCACAGATTTCAGCTAACAGGCGAGGGTAATCAGGCAGGTCGTCGCAGCTTAACGCGGGCAGAGGGGCACATTCACCTACGCCATATTGTCCGGTTTCAGTGTCGGTAAGTAGCAGATACCATACCTGCCGGGTGTGATATACCCCGCGTGAGGTACCGGCCGGTTGTTTGAAATGAAGTGTGCGCGGAATGATTTTCAGTGTGTACATATAGGTCTGTTGTGAAGGGAATAAAAGCGGACAGAAAGCGGAAGTGGTTTCTGCTTTCTGTCCGGTAAAAAATGAGATGAGAGAATAATCAGGGGAATTTAGGGTATTTGCTCCAGTCGGGTTTCCGCTTTTCGAGGAAAGCTTTTCCACCTTCTTGTGCTTCTTCTGTCATGTAGTAAAGCATGGTTGCGTCACCTGCGAGTTCCTGGATACCAGCCTGTCCGTCGAGCTCTGCATTGAGTCCGGCTTTAATCATTCGCAAGGCGAGCGGACTGTGCTGCATCATGGTTTCAGCCCACTCTACCACTTCATCTTCCAGCTGGTCGAACGGTACGACTTTGTTGACCAGCCCCATATCCAGTGCTTCCTGGGCAGAATACTGGCGGCAGAGGAACCAGATTTCACGGGCTTTCTTCTGGCCTACGATACGAGCCAGGTAAGAAGAACCGAATCCGGCATCGAAGCTGCCCACGCGAGGTCCTGTCTGACCGAAGATGGCGTTTTCAGAAGCAATGGTGAGGTCGCAGACTACGTGAAGCACGTGTCCGCCACCGATGGCATATCCGTTGACCATGGCAATCACCGGTTTCGGGATGGAACGAATCTGTTTCTGTACGTCGAGCACATTCAGGCGGGGAACTCCGTCGGTACCTACGTATCCGCCGTGGCCTTTCACGTGCATGTCGCCTCCGGAGCAGAAAGCCTTGTCGCCAGCTCCTGTCAGTACGATGACATTGATGTCCTGACACTCGCGGCAGTAATACAGTGCATCACTGATTTCAGTAGTGGTGGTCGGAGTGAACGCATTGCGGTATCTCGGGCGGTTGATGGTAATCTTGGCGATTCCATTATAAAATTCAAAAAGAATATCCTGGTATTCCTTGATGGTTTTCCATTCTCTGGGTTGTGACATATTGCTATTTTTTTAGGTTGTGATAATACGTTTTCAGGTGTTCGATGTCCTTGTCCTTTTCTGTAAATACCTCCATCAGCATAGGCTGTGAGGTGATGGATGGCTGGGTGAATACTTCTACCGCCAGGTCAAGTTCCTCTTCATTGTGGGCGGAAAGGTACTGGAATCCCCGATCTTCTGCCCATGCTTTGGCGGAAGTGCGGTGAGTGGCCGTAATGAAGCGTCGGCTGTTGTCTGCCATCTCCAGTCCCGGAAGCGCGTGGAATATTTCTCCCCCTTCGTTGTTGAGGAGCAGGATGCGTATGTTGCTTCCGTAGTTGGTATTCCAGAGGGCGTTCATGTCATAGAAGAAACTCAGGTCACCGATGAAGATGAAGTTGAGCTTGTCGGATGCCGTAGCGTAGCCGATGGCAGTAGACAAAGAACCTTCGATGCCATTGGTTCCCCGGTTGGATAACACCTCCACGTCGTTCGGTAGAGGGAACAGTTGGGCGTAGCGCACAGTGGAACTGTTGGCCAGGTGAAGGGAACAAGGAGTCGGCAGGTGGTTGATGACTTTCCCGATGGCGCTCATTTCGGAGTAGGGGAATACGGCTTGCGGAATATTCTTCGACAGAGCTTCCCATGTGCGGGGGTATTCCGGTGTACGGCTGTCCATCATCGGGGCAATCTTTTCTAAGAACTCAAATGGATCCATTTCAATCACGGTGGTCAGTGAGCCGAAAAGGTCGGCCACCTGCCCGTCAGTAGCCACGTGCCAGTGTTCTACCGGCGGATGACGGCGAAGGAATTTTTTCAATCGTTTGGAAATGATATGGCCTCCGTAAGTAATCAGTAACTCCGGACGCATCCTCTGTTGGGCTTCAAAATCCATGGAACAGAGCAATGGCTCGATGTTGCGGATAGGCATGCCCGGAATCGTCTGGTTGCTGATATTCTCGGTAAACCAGGCAAAATGCTTGTAGAGCATCTTGGTGTATTTTT
>NZ_DBEXBB010000336.1:0-6832 GCF_048170425.1 Phocaeicola sp. | reverse complement strand
TAGTCGGAGTATTTCCCCCGTTTTGGCTGCCAAACCTTATTTTCGGGGGAATACCTAAAGATACAAAAAAGCCAACTAATTCGCAATACTTTTTGTATGAATTAGTTGGCTAATTTTATACTATTTACTGAGTGTCCCTATTTATAAACATTTCTCAGAATTCAATAATCAATGATTTACGAGGAGATATTACCAGATTCTTTGTCAAGTCAATCTTTTTCCCGCTCGAAACATCCCTACCTTCTTTAGAATCCTTAGTTAAGACAGTATAGCACTCGCTATCCAGAATCTGTTCTGAACCAGTGCTATTCAGCACAATCATTTCAGTTTTTCCTTCGTGTACATGAGAATACATATATATCCCTCTGTGAGGAATATGATACTTCACTGTTTTGTTTTCTGCCATATACGTTTAGTTTAATTTTGCGCGACAAATATATGTATTTAAAACATATTTTTAAAACATAACAATGAAGTTTTTCGTGTATTTATACACTTTTCATGATATAAATCAACTCTTAATATACTTCCACCTTGGTTGCCAGTGCTTTACATTTATCACGCAAGGCATCCAAATCGCCGTCATTCTTGTCATAGCATACCACGACTCCCATACGACGGTTCAAGCGGGTAGCAGGTTTTCCGAAAATACGGAGATAGGTATTTGGCTGAGAACAAACCAGTTCCTCACCTTTGTACTGGGGAGCCTTCTGGCTGGCAATCGGAGAAAGAATCACAGCACTGGCCCCGATATGTTCCTGTGTAATACCCGGGATAGGCAATCCCAAAATCGCATATAGATGCAATTCAAACTCGTTCAAGTTCTGGGTATTGGCCAATGTAACCATTCCCGTATCATGCGGGCGCGGAGACAGTTCAGAGAAATATACCCCGTTTTCGTGGCTCAGGAAAAATTCCACTCCCCACAAACCGTATCCAGTCAATGCACGAGTCACCTTCTCTGCCATCTGCTGAGCCTCAGCCAAATGTTCCGGTGCGATATGAGCCGGCTGGAAACTTTCACGGTAATCTCCGCCTTTCTGCACATGTCCGACAGGAGGACAGAATAAAGTCGGGCCATCTTTCTGTGTCACAGTCAGCAGGGTAATTTCACTGTCAAAGTGAATGAACTCTTCTACAATAAGTTCCTTAATATCCCCACGGCTTCCGCTGCATCCGTACTCCCAGGAATACTTCAGGTCTTCCTCGCTCTTGGCTACAGACTGTCCCTTACCTGAAGAAGACATCAACGGCTTGATGACACAAGGATAGCCAATCTTTCCGGCAGCCTCCTTCAACTCTTCATAAGAAGAAGCGTAAAAATACTTTGCCGTTTTCAGTCCCAGTTCCTTTGCCGCCAGATCACGGATAGCCTTACGGTTCATCGTAAAATTCACCGCACGGGCACTTGGAACAACCTGTATACCTTCTTTTTCCAGGTGATAAAGCCGTTCAGTACGTATTGCTTCTATTTCAGGAACAATTATATCCGGACGATACTTTTCTACCACACGGTCCAAAGCTTCTCCATCCAACATACTGAATACCTCGCATGCATCTGCCACCTGCATAGCCGGTGCACCTGCATAAGAGTCACACGCAATTACATACTGTCCCAAACGCTGGGCAGCAATGGTAAATTCCTTTCCGAGTTCCCCGGAACCCAACAAAAGTATTTTTTTAGTCATATTATTATAAGGTTTATGCTTCTTTCTGCAAAGATAATATTTTTCCTCGGACCTTATACTACAGCCAGCAGATTTATCAAGCCTCGACTTCTGTTTCGGCCAGCTTCTTCAATGACAGCACTTCTGTTCCGTCTGCTCCCAAAAGGCTTACGGTTCCGTCTGCCTTGATTTCAAAACTACGCACTTCATCCAAAGCTTTCAAGATAGAAGACTCCACATCCATGTTCGGGCATGCCATCATGGTAGAAATCATCTGACTGAAACGAAGAGAAGCCGCCTGTCCTTCTTCCTGTGTAAAAGAACCGTTTATCGTATTGCAGCTGGCATTACCGTGTACTCTTTTTTCTGCTACATTGAAAACCAATTGCGGCTGTTTTTCCACTTCTCCTACAGGATTGCCTTTTACAGATACAATTTCCCAGGCACCATTCAGGTCGTTTACAGAAACCTCCGCCACTTCACGCTTCTGCAACAATATTACCGGTTTACCTTCCGCATCATTCAATGCTACATCTTCACCTACTGTTTCATATCCAGCCACTTTATTCAATGCTTCCAGCACATTCTGCTCCAATGTCATATCCGGACACATCATCCGGGTAGCAGCCACCTGACCAAATTTCACTTTTCCGGCATTCAGGGTATCCAATTCAAAGCTTCCCATCAGGCGATTGCATCCAGCATTGCCATACAAACGATGTCCGTCCTTGTCAAAACCCAAGAATGGTGCATTTTCCGCACTCACCTTTTCTCCGTTCACTTCTACAATATTCCATTCCCCTGTAAAGTCTACCACTGCTACCGAATTCTTTCCGGTTCCACAACTCATCAGTGCGCAAGCCAAAGCTGCAGCTGCAAAATACTTCTTATTCATAACTTGTTTTTCCTTTTTAATCTTAATCATAAATTCACAAACAATCCATTTTTAAGAATTGTTCATTTACAAAAATACGTATATCCCCAGAATACTGCACCATATTTTGAATTATTTTCTATCTTTGCATACTGAACGGTAACGTTTACCGGGCATTTAAAGTTTCAAAGTAATAAATGAGTAAAGTATTGATTATCGGTGCAGGCGGTGTAGGTACCGTTGTTGCACACAAAGTGGCTCAGCATCCGGAAGTCTTTTCTGAAATCATGATTGCCAGCCGCACACAGTCAAAATGCGACGCAATTGTCAAAGCAATTGGTAACCCCAACATCAAGACCGCTAAGGTAGATGCCGACAATGTGGATGAACTTGTGTCTTTATTCAACAGTTTTAAACCCGAAATCGTTATTAACGTAGCACTTCCCTACCAGGATTTAACGATTATGGAAGCGTGTCTTCAGGCGGGAGTGAACTACCTGGATACAGCAAACTACGAGCCTAAAGACGAGGCACACTTTGAATACAGCTGGCAGTGGGCATACAAAAAACGCTTTGAAGATGCCGGACTGACTGCCATTCTGGGTTGCGGATTCGACCCGGGAGTAAGTGGAGTATATACCGCATACGCAGCAAAACATCATTTCGATGAAATTCACTACCTGGACATCGTAGACTGCAATGCCGGAAATCACCACAAGGCTTTCGCTACCAACTTCAATCCGGAAATCAACATCCGCGAAATCACGCAGAACGGACGTTATTACGAAAACGGACAATGGGTTACTACCCAGCCGCTGGAATTCCACAAAGACCTGACCTATCCTAACATCGGTCCGCGTGATTCTTATCTTCTGTATCACGAAGAACTGGAATCACTGGTCAAGAATTTCCCGACCATCAAGCGTGCCCGTTTCTGGATGACTTTCGGACAGGAATACCTGACTCACTTGCGTGTAATCCAGAACATCGGTATGGCCAGCATCGAACCTATCAACTACAACGGTATGGAAATCGTTCCTTTGCAGTTCCTGAAAGCCGTGCTGCCTAACCCGCAAGACCTTGGCGAGAACTACGAAGGCGAAACTTCAATCGGTTGCCGCATCCGTGGTATCAAAGACGGAAAAGAACATACATATTATGTATACAACAACTGCTCTCACCAGGCAGCTTATCAGGAAACAGGTATGCAGGGCGTAAGCTACACCACCGGTGTACCGGCCATGATTGGTGCCATGATGTTCCTGAAAGGATTGTGGAAACGTCCGGGCGTATGGAACGTAGAAGAGTTCGATCCGGATCCATTCATGGAAGCTTTAAACAAATACGGATTGCCTTGGCATGAAGTATTCGACGGTGACCTGGAACTGTAATTACATTACCTTAATCATAAAAAGAATCAAGAATGAAGAAGGAGTACTCATTCTTCGTTCCTGATTCTTTTTTTCTAAAAATTTCCCTTACGATATGAATATTGGAGACAAAGCTCCCGAAATACTGGGAATCAACGAAAAAGGTGAAGAAATCCGCCTGAGCAATTATGCAGGCAAAAAAATCGTACTCTATTTTTATCCCAAAGACATGACTTCCGGCTGCACGGCACAGGCCTGCAACCTTCGCGACAACTATGCCGAACTCAAGCAAGCGGGTTACGAAGTAATCGGCGTCAGCATCAACGACGAGAAGTCACACCAGAAATTCATCGAAAAGAACCAGCTTCCGTTCACACTGATTGCCGATACGGAACACAAACTGGTAGAGACCTTCGGTGTATGGGGAGAAAAAAGCATGTACGGACGCAAATACATGGGTACCTTCCGTACCACTTTTATCATTAACGAAGAAGGCATTATCGAACGGATTATTTCTCCTAAAGAAGTAAAGACCAAAGACCATGCCTCACAAATCTTACAGTAATTTATGGCAAAAAAAGACGAATTAGAGTTTGAAGGTGGCATTGAAAATGCCCCGAAACCCAATAACAGCGAAAAGCTGAAAGCCCTGCAGGCCGCCATGGACAAGATTGAAAAGAGCTTTGGAAAAGGCTCTATCATGAAAATGGGCGACGATCACGTGCAGGAAGTAGAAGTCATCCCGACCGGTTCTATCGCCTTGAACGCCGCACTCGGTGTAGGAGGTTATCCGAAAGGACGTATCATCGAAATCTACGGTCCGGAATCATCTGGTAAGACCACACTGGCCATTCATGCCATTGCCGAAGCACAGAGAGCAGGCGGTATTGCTGCTTTCATTGATGCAGAACATGCATTCGACCGTTTCTATGCAGCCAAGTTAGGAGTGGACATCGACAACTTGTGGATTTCACAGCCCGACAACGGTGAACAGGCACTGGAAATCGCCGAACAGCTGATCCGTTCATCGGCCATCGACATCATTGTTATCGACTCTGTAGCTGCCCTTACCCCGAAAGCTGAAATCGAAGGCGACATGGGTGACAACAAGGTAGGTTTGCAAGCCCGCCTGATGTCACAGGCACTGCGTAAGCTGACTTCTGCCATCAGCAAGACCAACACGACCTGTATCTTCATCAACCAGTTGCGTGAGAAAATCGGTGTGATGTTCGGTAACCCCGAAACTACCACCGGTGGTAACGCCTTGAAGTTCTATGCTTCTGTCCGTCTGGACATCCGTCGTGCCACTCAGCTGAAAGACGGTGAAGAAGTTATCGGTAACCAGGTACGTGTCAAAGTTGTAAAGAACAAGGTAGCTCCTCCTTTCCGCAAAGCCGAATTCGACATCATGTTCGGTGAAGGTATCTCTCGCAGCGGTGAAATCATCGACTTGGGAGCTGAATTAGGCATCATCAAGAAGAGCGGTTCATGGTACAGCTACAACGACACCAAGCTGGGCCAAGGACGTGATGCGGCCAAACAGTGCATCCAGGATAATCCGGAACTGGCTGATGAACTGGAAAAACTGATTTTTGACGCATTGAAAGACAAGGAATAAACTCATTCTTTATCTATATGGAAAACGGATTCACCGTGCTGGAGTTCAGCGGGTGAATCCGTTTTTTTGTAACATCAATATCGGCCTCAATGGCCACATTCATTTCTATATTATTAGTGATATCCACTTATCTTGCAAGTCTTTGCTATCAGTTAGATAAAGCAATAGCAAATTATCCAGTTCTCGGCTAGACAATTTGCATAGTTCCATCTACACAAATCAAGATATTAACTATCCTCTCATATTCTTGCACCTTATATATTATACAATTTCTCCAAATCGCTGATTATATCATCATTTAAAAGCGGTCTAAACAACTTATTAAACATTCCCTTATTTCCTTTCAACCCCTTTTGTTGTTCAGGCTCAGGCTTTAAACTTTGCTTTTTCAACAATATTTGTACTAAAGGGAATGTCCATTCTATCCGCGGGTTCAAATCCAACACATCCCAATTCAGTTTATCTTGATATTCTAAAATAAAAGATTCTTGAAGAGGTAAATACGAATATAATTCATAGATATTTTGTGAATACATTTCTATATAATTATTTACTTCTTTATCTGACATATAACCAGCATCCTTCTCTATACGACTTTTATTATTCAAAACCTGAAGATGACGAAGAGTTTTTTCTATGCAATCTATTCCCTGCCAAGCAATATACCCCCAATTATTTAAAAGTGGCCTCAAACTTATAGTTACTTCCTCCAAATCATGCAAAAGACTAATATTACTCCAATCCAGAAAATTATTTTTAAACAAAAAAGGCCATCTTTTTCCACCATCAGTTCCATACAATGCTGCATCAGGATTCCATTCATAAGAAGCAAGACTAAAAAAACTATTACGAAGTAGGTCTTCATACACAAAACTTTCCCCTGAAGGGGATTTTAGATTACTCGCACAATAACGGGACCCTAAATTAACGAAATTGCTTCCTTTACGATAAAGAACCATAGCATTTGTTACATAATACCCACCCGAAGGTCTAGTATATTTTTCATATCTTTTTATTTGCTCATCGTTCAAATCATAATACTGACGAATCAAATTCCGCATCAACAGTTTTCCAGATTTTTCCCTCATAACGTATTTTCTCAAAATAGTTAAAGCTATTCCGTTATGCTCAATTTGGGCCAAATCTTTCATTTCTTGAAGTTCATCTATTTTAGCCTGAAAATTATTCAGAGCCTTCATATTTTCTTCTAAATCAAAAAGATTGTTTATCTGATTATTCAAATAACAATCTACCATTTTATTAAAAGCTAAACAATGTTCTTTATTCATAGAATACAATTTTT
>NZ_DBEXBB010000335.1:0-4840 GCF_048170425.1 Phocaeicola sp. | reverse complement strand
TTTATTCATTATATTCATGCATTTTTCAGAATAAATGCACAAAAAAGTAAGAATTTATGCATGATATTCAAAATATATCCGTATTTTTGCAGCCGTAAAAGAATAATTATACAATGAAGAACAAGAATAGCAGACTTGATTCAATAAAAATGATTATCTCCAGCAAGGAGATTGGAAGTCAAGACGAACTCTTGCAAGAGTTGACGAAAGAAGGATTCCAGCTGACACAAGCCACCCTGTCGCGCGACTTGAAACAACTGAAGGTAGCCAAAGCCGCCAGCATGAACGGGAATTATGTGTATGTACTTCCTAACAACACGATGTACAAACGCATGACGGAACCGCAAAAAGCCAGTGAGATGCTGCGCCACAACGGATTTATCTCCATCGAATTCTCCAACAATATCGCCGTCATCAAGACCCGTCCGGGATATGCCAGCAGTCTGGCATACGACATTGACATGCACAATTTCCATGAAATCATCGGCACCATTGCCGGTGATGATACCATTATGCTGGTAATCCGTGAGAACTGTTCACGTACTGAAGTCAAGCATGTTCTTTCAACTATCATCCCGAATATAAACCAACTATAACTGATAAAACAAAAAATGGAACCTACTAAACAAATTGATGTAATGGTAGCCGACGCCTCACACGAGGTTTACGTTGACACAATATTGGACACGATCAGAGAAGCAGCTAAAGTTCGCGGTACGGGTATTGCCGAGCGTACACACGAATACGTAGCTACCAAGATGAAAGAAGGAAAAGCCATCATCGCACTGTGCGGAGATGATTTTGCCGGATTTACTTACATCGAATCATGGGGAAACAAGCAGTACGTAGCGACTTCCGGGTTGATTGTCCATCCTAAATACAGAGGATGCGGACTGGCTAAACGTATCAAGCATGCCTCTTTTACTTTGGCTCGTCTGCGATGGCCGAAAGCCAAAATTTTCAGTTTGACCTCAGGGGCCGCAGTCATGAAAATGAATACAGAACTGGGATACGTACCTGTTACTTTCAACGAGTTGACCGATGACGATTCATTCTGGAAAGGATGTGAGGGATGTATCAACCACGAAATCCTGATGGCGAAAAACCGTAAATTCTGTATCTGCACAGCCATGCTTTACGATCCGGCTTTGCATACAGACGATAAAATAAACAATTTCTAAATACAAAAATAATCTCGAGGCTTTCTCCTGAACTCATGCAGGCGAAAAGTTTCACGATATAAAGAGAAGCACCATGGAAGAAAAGAAAAAAGTTGTCGTTGCTTTCAGCGGCGGATTGGACACGTCCTTTACCGTAATGTATCTGGCAAAGGAAAAAGGATATGAAGTATATGCAGCATGCGCCAATACCGGTGGTTTCAGCCCGGAACAGTTAAAAAAGAACGAAGAAAATGCGTATAAACTGGGAGCTGTGAAATATGTAACTCTTGACGTAACACAGGAATACTACGAAAAGAGCCTGAAATACATGGTCTTCGGGAACGTATTGCGTAACGGTACTTACCCTATTTCCGTAAGCTCTGAACGTATCTTCCAGGCATTGGCCATTGCTCGTTATGCCAACGAAATCGGAGCGCATGCCATTGCACACGGTTCCACAGGTGCCGGCAACGACCAGGTACGTTTCGATATGACCTTCCTGGTAATGGCTCCGGGTGTAGAAATCATCACCCTGACACGTGACATGGCGTTGAGCCGCGACTACGAAATCAACTACCTGAAAGAAAACGGCTTTGAAGCAGATTTCACCAAACTGAAATATTCCTACAACGTAGGTATCTGGGGAACTTCTATCTGCGGTGGCGAAATTCTGGATTCTGCACAGGGATTGCCGGAAAGCGCTTACCTGAAACAGGTAACAAAAACAGGTAGCGAACAACTGAAACTGGAATTCAAGAAAGGTGAATTGTATGCCGTAAACGGTGAAGTCTTTGATGACAAGATTAAAGCCATCCAGAAAGTAGAAGAGATTGGTGCAGCCTACGGTATCGGTCGTGACATGCATGTGGGTGACACCATCATCGGTATCAAGGGCCGTGTAGGATTCGAAGCCGCAGCTCCGATGCTGATTATCGGTGCCCACCGCTTCCTGGAAAAATATACCCTGAGCAAATGGCAGCAATACTGGAAAGACCAGGTAGCCAACTGGTACGGTATGTTCCTTCATGAAAGCCAGTACCTGGAACCGGTAATGCGCGACATCGAAGCCATGCTGACCGAATCACAACGTAACGTAAACGGAACAGCCATTCTGGAACTCCGTCCATACGGATTCTCCACTGTAGGAGTTGAATCGAAAGATGACCTCGTGAAGAACAAGTTCGGCGAATACGGAGAAATGCAGAAAGGATGGACTGCAGAAGACGCTAAAGGCTTCATCAAGGTGTTGTCTACTCCGCTTCGTGCCTATTATGCAAACCATAAAGACGAAGCAGACGTATGATAAAAGCAGGAATTATAGGAGGCGCAGGATATACGGCAGGCGAACTGATTCGCCTGCTGCTTAATCATCCGGATGTAGAGATTGCATTTATCAACAGTTCCAGCAATGCGGGCAACAAAATTACTGACGTACACGAAGGCCTGTATGGAGAAACCGATTTAGTATTCACAGATGAACTTCCACTCGACACCATCGATGTATTGTTCTTCTGTACGGCTCACGGTGATACAAAGAAATTCATGGAAAGCCACAATGTACCGGAAGAGCTGAAGATTATCGACCTCTCCATGGACTACCGCATCAAGTCGGACAACCATGACTTTATCTATGGTCTGCCGGAACTGAACCGTCGTGCTATCTGCCACAGCAAGCATGTAGCCAATCCGGGATGTTTTGCCACTTGCATCCAGCTCGGTCTCCTTCCACTGGCCAAACACCTGATGTTGAACGACGATGTGATGGTAAATGCCATTACGGGCAGTACCGGAGCCGGTGTGAAACCGGGAGCCACCAGCCATTTCAGCTGGCGCAACAACAACCTCAGTATCTACAAGCCCTTCTCGCACCAGCATGTGCCGGAAATCAAACAGTCACTAAAACAGTTGCAGAACAGCTTCCATTCAGAAATTGATTTTATTCCTTACCGGGGGGACTTTGCCCGTGGTATTTTTGCCACTATCGTGGTAAAGACCAAGGTAGAACTGGAAGAGATTGTGAAAATGTATGAAGAGTACTATGCAGAAGATTCTTTCACCCACATTGTGGACAAGAATATCGACCTGAAACAGGTTGTCAATACCAACAAATGCTTGATTCATCTGGAGAAACATGGCGACAAGCTGCTTATCATTTCTTGCATTGATAACCTGCTGAAAGGAGCCAGCGGTCAAGCTGTACACAATATGAACCTGATGTTCAATCTGGAAGAAACAGTAGGACTGAAACTGAAACCGAGCGCATTTTAATTAATGAATAGTGAATAATGAAAATGAATAACCAGGCAGAATTATTTGATTGCTGCTTTTAATTATTCATTCTTCATTCTTAATTATATGAAGTTATTCGATGTATATCCTTTATTCGATGTAAACATCGTAAAAGGAAAAGGCTGCCACGTATGGGACGACAAAGGTCAGGAATACCTCGACCTTTATGGAGGACATGCCGTTATCTCCATTGGTCACGCACATCCTCACTATGTGGAAACCATCAGCAAACAAGTAGCTACATTAGGATTCTATTCCAACTCTGTAATCAACAAGTTACAGCAGGAAGTAGCCGACCGTCTGGGAGCCATCAGCGGTTATGATGACTATCAGCTTTTCTTAATCAATTCTGGAGCAGAAGCCAATGAGAATGCTTTGAAACTAGCTTCATTCTATAACGGACGTACCCGTATCATCTCGTTTGCCAAAGCATTCCACGGACGTACCTCGTTGGCTGTAGAAGTGACCAACAATCCCAAAATCATTGCACCGGTCAATGACAACGGCCACGTAACATACCTGCCGCTGAATGACACGGAAGCCCTGAAAGCCGAATTGGCCAAAGGCGATGTATGTGCAGTCATCATTGAAGGCATCCAGGGCGTAGGAGGTATTCAGCTCCCTACTACAGAGTTCATGAAAATCATCCGTCAGGCCTGCGATGAAACCAATACCGTCATGATTCTGGATGAAATCCAATCAGGTTACGGACGAAGCGGTAAATTCTTTGCTCATCAGTACAATGACGTACGTCCTGACATAATTACCGTAGCAAAAGGTATTGGTAACGGATTCCCAATGGGCGGTGTACTGATTAGTCCGAAATTCACTCCGGTATATGGCCAGTTAGGAACTACTTTCGGAGGCAATCATCTGGCATGTGCGGCAGCTGTCGCTGTACTTGATGTGATGAAAGAAGAAAATCTGACTGAAAACGCCGCTAAAGTAGGTGCCCACTTATTGGAAGAATTGAAAAACTTCAAAGGGATTAAAGAAGTACGCGGCCGCGGCTTGATGATTGGAATGGAATTTGAAGAACCCATCAAGGAGCTTCGCCAGAAACTGCTTTTCGAGCAGAAAGTGTTTACCGGAGTCAGCGGTACCAATGTCGTTCGTCTACTTCCGCCGCTCTGCCTGAGCATGAACGAAGCGGATGAATTCTTGACTCGTCTGCAAAACGTAATTGAATAAGAACTTACCCCCGTTACAGGTTCTTGTAGCGGGGGTAAATTTTACCCAATAATATACGAAGTATTTAGAGCCTGTTTCAGAATTTTGCCTTTTAAACGAGTGGATGAAATAATAATATTTTCATTTCGGATATTGCAGAATTTATGCATTGTTTTTGAGTGCTATAAAGATAATGTGGCTTGTCCTTGTAGTGAGAGTGT
>NZ_DBEXBB010000334.1:0-2526 GCF_048170425.1 Phocaeicola sp. | reverse complement strand
TCATACTTATATTCATTTTTGTATTCATACCCTGAGAGGAAAACAGTCAAGGACATTCGTCCTTTTTATTGGTTTTATCAATGACTCTTATCGAAAAATAATGATTTTGCGATAGATTGGATATGCTTTTTACCTTCTATTTTTGTTCCCGTGATTAATGGAATAGGAGGAACATGAAAGAGATGAATCATTCCCGTGAAGTGATTGGGCGGTTTCGTTTAATACGTAACTGTATGTTTTTGTCAGGCTTGTCGGTTTTTGCCCAGTTGTATTTATTTCAACCGATGCTTTCGGAAGTATGCCGGGCATTTGGGGTTACTCCGGCAGAAAGCAGTCTGTCGGTATCGGCTTCTACGGCCGGAATGGCGCTGGGATTGATTGTCATGGCTTTCAAGGCCGACACCGTGTCACGCGAACGCCTGATGGGAGTTTCATTGGTGGTTTCGTCTCTCCTGACTGTAGCTTCTGGATTTGCGGAGAATTATCCGCTTTTATTGGCCTTGAATTTTCTGAAGGGGATGGTGCTGGCGGGTGTGTCGTCCGTAGCATTGGCTTATTTTTCGGAAGAGGTGGATAAGAGCATGATTGGACTGGCCATCAGCCTGTATCTGAGTGGGAACACGCTGGGAGGCATGTCGGGACGAGTGGTTGCTACCCTGGTTTCCGGATGGGGAGGATGGCAGCCGGCAGTGTGGCTTATCGGAGTTGCCAGTCTGGTATTGGGGGGACTGTTCTGCTGGAAGATTCCTTCCGGGAAACACTTTTCTGCGGTGTCTGTATCGTTTAAGGAAAAGTTGTGCCAGATGCGTGATTTGCTGACACAGGGTACGTTCGTTCCCATGTATCTGATTGCAGCATTGTCCATGGGGATTTTTGTCAGCGTCTATAACTATCTTTCCTTTTTGCTGGAGTCGCCTCCTTTTTCGTTGCCTCACCATTGGGTCGCCCTGATTTTCACCATGTATGTGGCGGGAATCATTGGCTCGGTTGTGGCGGGACGTCTGTCGGACAGGTACAGTCCGGAAATGCTTCTGCAAGGAATGTTGCTGTTGATGGGAGCAGGAATGGCCTTTTTACTATGGATGCACCTGGGAGCCATTGTGTCGGGGTTGGGTTTGATGACGTTCGCCTTTTTTGGCACACATACGCTGGCAAGCCGGATTGTATCGGTACATGCAGGACAGATGAAAAGCAGTGCCACCAGCATTTACTGGTTGTTCTACTATGCAGGCTCCAGTCTGGTCGGCTCTTTTTCCGGCATTGTATTGTCACGTTATGGGTGGTTTTCGTTTATGGGACTTCTGTACTTGCTGCTGGCAGGCGCGCTGATTATTTCGTTGGGCGTAGTGTGGAGAAACAGAAGTAGAAAAGTAGCTTGTGTTCGTGTAACCAGAGAATAATGTGGATTGAAAAAGAGTGCCGGCTTCTTCTGAAAAATGAAGATTCAGGCACTCTTTGGGTATAGATAAATGCGATAATTTAGTCAAAGCATATTTTGCCGAAGAATTCCGGGCAGTGGAAGCAAGGTTCCGGCAAGTCTATTTTGTTCCATGACAGGAAGTGCGGTGTATGCTGCAAGTCGCCGCATTTGTAGAAATTGGCCCGGGCAGTCATTTCCTTGAAACCTTTAAGCTGGTGACGGAAGAATGCTTCCTTAGGGATGCAAAGAGCCAGTTGCCAGCTGCATTCTCCCATACGTTCGTCAAAAGGAGCCTTGTCGAGCGAAGTCCAGCGGTCTACTTTCCGGGTGATTTCCAAGGGTGCATGAGGCCGGTCGCCCGGTCTTCCACCGCCGATAAGCAAGGTACCTCCACAGTTGCATTCAAAGTTGTAGTAGATATTTTCTTCCTGGTCTTCGGGAAGCTGAAAGAAGAACTCACAGCAGGAGTCTTCCCATACTCTGCCGTTGTCTTCCGCTGCTACGGCACGTACGCTTTCTTCCTTGATGCGGTAGTTCAGTAAAATGGCTTCTCCCGTGTGTCCCATGCGGAATTCTACTTCAGGACGGTAAGGATAGGCATTCCAGTTGACGCATTCAATGGCCTGAAATTCAATATGATTTTCATCGAGCAATGCCGGAATGTCTTTTGCCGGGACAAGCGAAGGTCCCGTAATTTCATGTACATGTAATTCTTTCATAAGGATTCTTTATTTAGGAATGAATTAGATTTAATTCTTGTTGAGGATAATCAGGGCACCGATTACGCCCGGAATCCATCCGCACAGGGTGAGGATGAAGATTATGAGTACTGAGCCGCAGCCTTTATCAATTACGGCAAGGGGCGGAAAAATAATGGAAAGAATGACTCTGATTAATGACATTTCTGTATCGTTTTTAGAAATTTGCAGGAAAGTTATTGAAAAGATTCGGAACTGGCAATAATTTGTGCCAGATTCAAAAACATTCTTTGTTTTCAGTTGTTATTTTTAATATAAAAGCATGAAACTATAAACATATCTCTGAACCTATTCTGGTTTTTATCTCTATTCGTTTCTCTGATGTCTTTATGGCTTGATTCTTTTTTA
>NZ_DBEXBB010000333.1:0-12499 GCF_048170425.1 Phocaeicola sp. | reverse complement strand
TGAGATATCTTACTTGATTCCCTAATATACAAAAAATTAGGGAGACGGGCAAGTGCTGGCTGAGCGAAGTTGGGACTTGCCCGATTTTTTTGCAAACACAAAAAAGAGGCCATCTCAAAGTTTATTTGAGACAGCCTCTTTTATGATAAGAAGGATAATTATTAATCTAACACGGTTACCCATCCGTATGGATCAGCTTCGTCACCGTACTGGATACCACGCAACTTGTGGTATAGTTTTTCGCTGATAGGGCCTGGTTTGCCGTCTTTTGCAATGACGTATGATTTCTGGTTCTCCAGGTCGTCAATGCGGCCGATAGGGCTGATTACGGCTGCTGTACCGCAAGCTCCTGCTTCTTCAAAGGTAGTCAGCTCTTCTTCCGGAATCGGACGACGTTCTACTTTCATTCCCATGTCTTCAGCCAGCTGCATCAGGCTGCGGTTGGTGATAGAGGGAAGGATAGAGGTAGACAGCGGAGTAACGTAAGTATTGTTCTTGATACCAAAGAAGTTGGCGGCACCACATTCGTCGATGTATTTCTTTTCTTTTGCATCCAGATAGAATTCGCTGGCATACCCTGCATCGTGTGCCATTTTATTGGCGCGGAGGCTGGCAGCGTAGTTACCACCTACTTTGAACGTACCGGTTCCGAGTGGTGCCGCACGGTCGTACTGGCGGATGATGACATACGGATTAGTGGCAAACCCACCTTTGAAGTACGGGCCTACCGGAGTGACGAATACCACAAACATGTATTCGCTGGCAGGATGTACACCTACTTGTGCACCTGTACCAATCAGCAGCGGACGGATGTAAAGAGAAGCACCGCTTTCGTATGGAGGAATGAAACGTTCGTTGGCCTTTACCACCTTCTTCACGGCTTCGCAGAATTTTTCAGTCGAAAGTTCCGGCATCAAAATACCCCGGCAAGTGCTTTGCAGACGTTCTGCATTAGCTTCCGGACGGAAGATACGGATTTTGCCGTCTTTCCCGCGATAGGCTTTCAGTCCTTCGAAAGCTTCCTGTCCGTAGTGCAGACAAGTGGCAGCCATGTGAAGGTTCAATGTTTCTTCTGAACAGAGTTCAAGTTCTCCCCATTTCCCGTCGCGATAGTAGCAACGTACATTGTAATCTGTCCGCATGTATCCGAAAGACAGATTCGACCAGTCTATTTCTTTCATGGTTATCTTATTTTATAAGTTTTTTGAATGTTCTTTTAGCTACGCAAGCAAAAGTACGGTTTATATTTACAAAATCCAACATAAAACCATTCTTTTTTGACAAAAACAAAGGAGTCGCTTTAAAAGGCGACTCCTTGTGTTAAAATATCATTTTTCTTGGATTATTTCTTACCGTTGGCTTCCACCCACTTGCGGGCATTTACGAAGGCTTCCATCCACGGAGTGATCTGGTCTTCTTCTTTGCGGTCAAGCGGATAGTATGCGTTTTCCCATGGGAAGCAGGCACGTTCCAGGTGAGGCATCATGGCCAGATGACGGCCGTCCTGGCTGGCGATACCGGCTACGCTGTAGTCTGAACCGTTCGGGTTGCCTGGATATTCATCGTATGAATACTTCAGCACTACGTTGTAGTGGTCTTCCGGATAAGGCAATGAGAACTTACCTTCTCCGTGAGCTACCCAGATACCCAGTTTAGAACCGCTCAGTGAGCCGAACATTACGCTGCGGTTCATCGGTACGGTTACACCCAGGAAGTTAGATTCAAACTTATGTGAGTCGTTATGCAGCATCTTGCCTTTCTTCTTGTCTCCCGGAGTAATCAGTCCCAGTTCCATCATCAGCTGGCAACCGTTGCAGACACCCAGTGACAATGTATCTTCGCGAGCGTAGAAGTTGTCGAGGGCAGCTTTTGCTTTCGGGTTGAACAGGAAGCTTCCGGCCCATCCTTTGGCAGAACCTAATACGTCGGAGTTAGAGAATCCACCGCAGTAAACTACCATGTGGATGTCTTCCAGTGTTTCACGTCCGCTAATCAGGTCGGTCATTGTTACGTCTTTTACGTCGAAGCCTGCCAGATACAGCATGTAAGCCATTTCACGTTCACCGTTGGTTCCCTTTTCACGGATGATGGCTGCTTTGATGCCGCTCGGTGTACGACGGTTCGGATTGAGACCGAACTGCGACAGCTTGCCGGTGAATGACTTGTCGAATACAAATTCCAGCGGTTGCTGCTTGTAGTTTTCGAAACGTTTCTTGGCACAGCCGTTCATGCTCTGCTTGCGGTCGAGCAGGTAAGAAGTAGAATACCATACATCACGCAAGTAGTCGATACCGAACTGGTAAGTGGCATCGTGCAGAGTTGCCAGGATGTGACGTTCTTCGGCCGGCACACCAATCTTCACGTAACCTACACCTGCATCTTCCAGAATCTTCTTGACTTCTGCCTTGTGCTTGTCGGCTATCTGGATAACTACACCCGGATTTTCGGCGAACAGAATCTTCACGATGTCGTCGCACTTAATCTTGTCGAGGTTGATTTCCATACCACCTTCTGTATTGGCAAAGCACATTTCCAAAAGGGTAGTAATCAAACCACCGGCAGAAATATCGTGTCCGGCCAGAATCAAGCCTTTGTTCACCAGTTCCTGAACAGCCAGGAATGCATCGCGGAAGTATTCCGGATTCTGTACAGTCGGCACGTCATCGCCCACCTTGTTGAGTGACTGTGCGAAAGCAGAACCACCCAAACGAAGCTGGTCGAAACTGAAGTCAATATGATAGAAGGTAGATTTCGGTTTGTTGACCATTACCGGAGAAACCACTTTCTTGATGTCGGATACTTCACCGCCGGCAGAAACGATAACGGTTCCCGGGCTGATAATCTTTTCGCCGTTCGGATATTTCTGTGTCATGGACAGAGAGTCCTTACCGGTCGGCACGTTGATTTGCAGTTCGCAGCAGAAATCTGACAATGCTTTCACTGCTTTGTACAGACGGGCGTCTTCACCTTCCTGTGCACGGCAAGGCCACATCCAGTTGGCTGACAATGAAATGCTGTCCATTCCTTCTGCCAGCGGAGCCCATACCAGGTTGGTCAGTGCTTCGGATACAGCCAGTACAGAACCTGCTTCCGGATTAGCCAAGGCAGCCTGCGGAGCATGTCCTAATGCAGTAGCGATACCTTTTTCACCACGGTAGTCGAGTGCAACCACACCACAGTCGCTCAACGGCAACTGCAATTCACCCTGACACTGCTGGCGGGCAATCTTACCTGTTACGGAGCGGTCTACCTTGTTGGTCAGCCAGTCCTTGCAGGCTACGGCTTCCAGCTGCAGCACGCGGCGCAAATATTCATTCAGTTTGGTGACATCGTAAGAAACGTTTTCATAATGACGTTCTACAGTCTTGTCCACCATATACGTTTTCGGAGAAGAACCGAACATCTGGTCTACGGCCAGGTCGAACGGACGTACGCCGTCAGCCTGTTCGAAGGCAAAACGATGGTCGCCGGTAGTTTCACCTACCACGTACATCGGTGCACGTTCGCGTTCTGCAATCTTGTGTACATGTTCGATGGCTTTTTCGTCAATCAGCAAGCCCATACGTTCCTGCGATTCGTTGGCGATGATTTCCTTGGCGGAAAGTGTTTCGTCGCCGATAGGCAACTTGTCCATGTGAATCAGGCCACCGCAGTCTTCCACCAGCTCAGACAGACAGTTCACGTGCCCGGCAGAACCGTGGTCGTGGATAGATACAATCGGGTTTTCGTCTTCTTCACACAGCGCACGCACCACGTTATAAGCACGCTTCTGCATTTCTGCATTGGCACGCTGGATAGCGTTCAGCTCGATACCTGAAGAGTAACGTCCTGTTTCTACAGAAGAAACAGAACCACCACCCAGACCGATGCGGTAGTTGTCACCACCCATGACTACGACCTTGTTGCCAGCTTCGGGGCTACCCTTCAAGCAGTCGCGCTGTGTGCCGTAGCCCACACCACCTGCCAGCATGATAACCTTGTCGTAAGCATATTTTTCGTTGTTTTCTTCATGTTCGAAAGTCAGTACAGAACCACAAATCAGCGGCTGTCCGAACTTGTTGCCAAAGTCAGAAGCACCGTTTGATGCCTTGATCAGGATTTGTTCCGGAGTCTGGTACAACCATTTGCGCACTGGCAGAATGTTTTCCCATTCGCGTCCTTCGTCCGTACGCGGATAAGAGGTCATGTATACGGCAGTTCCGGCAATCGGCCAGGAACCCTTACCTCCACCCATACGGTCGCGGATTTCCCCGCCTGTACCGGTAGATGCTCCGTTGAACGGTTCTACGGTAGTCGGGAAGTTGTGTGTTTCCGCTTTCAGAGAGATGACGGTCTTGATATCTTTGATAATGAAGTAATCAGAAGTAGAGTGGTCGGCCGGAGCGAATTGTTCTACCACCGGACCTTCGGCAAAGGCTACGTTGTCTTTGTAGGCCGAGATAATCTTGTTAGGATTTTCCTGTGTAGTTTTCTTGATCATCTGGAACAGAGAAGACTCCATTTCCTGTCCGTCGATGATGAACGTTCCGCCGAAAATTTTGTGGCGGCAGTGCTCAGAGTTGATTTGTGCGAAACCGAATACTTCCGAGTCGGTCAGCTTGCGTCCCAGGTCTTTTTCCACCTTCAGCAGGTAGTCCATTTCTTCGCGTGACAGCGCCAGACCTTCCTTTTCGTTGTATTCTTCCAGGTTTTCGATGTATATGATAGGCTGCGGTTTGATGTCTACCGTGAAAATTTCCTGATCCAGTCCGTGATACATACGTTGCAACATCGGGTCGTGGTCGGCGTTTTCATCTTTCACCGGGAAGTATTCCTCGATACGACGGATACCGTTGAGACCCATGTTCTGGGTGATTTCAACCGCATTTGTACTCCATGGAGTAATCATTTCACGGCGTGGGCCGATGAACCATCCTTTCAGGTTGTCTTCGTTTTCCACAGTGGCATCGCTGTACAGCCAGCATAGTTTCTTGACGTCTTCAGCATTCAGTTCCTGATTGCATTCCGTGGCAATCACACTGTTTGTGGGTGTTCTGAAAAATAGAATCATAGCACTTGTATGTTATAATGAATATTCAATGCGCTTTAAAAGTGGTACAAAGGTAGAGAAAATCCTCGGAATTACGAAGAAAAATAAAAGTTATCACAGAATATGCCTATCTTTGCACCTTAAATCTAAAAACTCTTTCTATTTATGTGGTTACAATTACTGTTTGTGTTACTGGCAATTATTGTCGGAGCGCGTGTTGGCGGCATCGGTCTGGGAGTCTTTGGAGGCTTGGGACTGGCCGTACTTACCTTTATCTTTGGTCTTGAACCCACCACTCCCCCTATTGATGTGATGCTGATGATTGTGGCAGTGATTGCAGCTGCCGGGTGCATGCAGGCTGCCGGAGGATTGGATTTGATGGTGAAATGGGCGGAGAAAATCTTGCGTCGCCATCCTCAGCGTATCACGCTGTTGAGTCCGCTGGTGACTTATCTCTTTACCTTCTTTGCCGGAACGGGGCATGTGGCCTATTCCGTACTTCCGGTTATTGCCGAAGTGGCTCGTGAAACGGGTATCCGTCCGGAACGCCCGATGGGGATTGCCGTCATTGCTTCCCAGCAGGCTATTACTGCCAGTCCTATTTCTGCGGCTACGGTGGCCCTGTTGAGTATGCTGGCTGGATATCACATTACTTTGTTTGATATTTTGAAGATTTCCATTCCCTGCACCTTGGTGGGTGTACTGGCCGGTGCGATTTATTCCATGCGGGTAGGTAAGGAACTGAAGGATGACCCTGTATATCAGGCACGCTTGAAGTCGGGCGAACTGTCGGGTGCCAATTATTGTACGGCTGAGGTGGCTAATCCTGGCAAGGCGCTGACCTCCGTACTGCTGTTTTTAGGTGCCACGGTGGGTATTGTGCTATTTGGTTCCATAGATAGTCTTCGTCCGTCGTTTCAAACCTCAGAGGGCGTAGTGGTGATGCAGATGGCACACATCATTGAAGTGCTCATGCTGTCGGTAGCCGCACTGATTCTGCTGCTGACTGGCACCAGTGGGATGAAGGCTGCTAAAAGTTCAGTCTTCAATGCGGGTATGCAGGCGGTAGTGGCCATTTTCGGTATTGCGTGGATGGGCGATACCTTTATCTCCGGTAACATTGCCGTCATCAAAGAAAATATATTCGGGCTGGTGACCGATATGCCGTGGCTTTTCGGTATTGCGCTTTTTGTCATGTCTATCCTGCTGTTCAGTCAGGCAGCAACCATCCGTGCCTTGCTTCCTCTGGGTATGGCGCTGGGCATTTCGCCCTATATGCTGATTGCCCTCTTTCCGGCAGTCAACGGGTATTTTTTCATCCCGAACTATCCGACGGTGGTGGCAGCCATCAATTTTGATACTACGGGTACCACCCGCATCGGAAAATATGTGCTGAACCATTCTTTCATGATGCCGGGACTGATTTCTACCATTGTGGCGGTAGGACTGGGTATTCTGGCCGTACTCTTTGTGTGATAGAAACCCAAAAGTCTCCCTTCATTGAGGGAAAAACGGACTTGTTGGTTGTATGTCTCCCTTACGTGAACTTTACGTTTCTCCAGCCGGAGCTGTAAGTTTCCCGTAGGGGAGACATACGTTTTTGTGCCGGGAGACGTAAAAAATGCAGGAATGTCTTCCCGTTATCCCTTTAGGGTTTCTTAAATTGTTGTTTTTTCAGATATACTCTTAAGGATAATCGTATAAAAATGTAGGTACTTTCGTAAAAAAGTAGCATCTTTGCAGTATGAATTGGATTGAACAGGTTACTATACTTGATTTGTTGCTGAAGGGATTGATTATCGGCATTGTCGTGTCTGCTCCTTTGGGACCGGTCGGTGTGCTCTGTATTCAGCGTACGTTGAACAAAGGGCGCTGGTTTGGTTTCGTGACGGGAGTCGGGGCGGCATTAAGTGATATTTGCTATGCGTTGATTACGGGATACGGAATGAGTTTCATGGACGAACTCATCCTGAAGCATCATATTTTTCTTCAGGTGGTGGGCAGCATCATGTTGCTGGCTTTTGGTATCTATACCTTCCGCAGTAATCCGGTGAAGTCGCTTCGTCCGTCTTCGGGTACGCGGGGAACTTACCTGCACAACTTCGTTACGGCCTTTTTTGTCACCCTGTCCAATCCCTTGATTATTTTCCTGTTCATCGGTCTGTTTGCCCGTTTCTCATTTGTCATGCCGGGCAGTCCCATCGGTTTCCAGTTAGTGGGTTATCTGGCCATTATTTTGGGAGCATTGGGCTGGTGGTTCAGCATTACTTATTTTGTCAATAAAGTACGTTCACGATTTAATTTGCGCGGCATCTGGGTGCTCAACCGCATCATTGGTGTCGTGGTCATGATAGCGGCGGTGGTGGGAATCGTCCTGGCCATTGCCGGCAAATCTTTTTCTTGATAGGATATGTATATTTCTCAACAACTTAAAAAAAAGAATATTGCCGAATACCTGCTGTATATGTGGCAGGTGGAGGACTTGATTCGTGCCAACGGCTGCGATATGGAGCACATCCGGAAGAATATCATCGAGCCTTATCCGGCTACCGACGAACAGAAGAAGGAACTGGCCCGCTGGTATGAGGACTTGATTAACATGATGCAGCAGGAGGGAGTGCTGGAAAAGGGACACGTGCAGATTAACAAGAACATCATCGTCTGGCTGACCGACCTGCACCTGCGTTTGTTGCGTTCGCCTAAATTCCCTTATTACAGTGCGGCGTATTACAAGGTGCTTCCTTTTATTGTGGAACTGCGTGCCAAGGGTGGCGACAAGGACGTGCCTGAACTGGAGACTTGCTTTGATGCCATGTATGGGGTACTGATGCTGAAATTGCAGAAGAAGGAAATCAGCGAAGAAACCATGAAGGCGGTGAAGGCCATCAGTGACTTGCTGGCGATGCTGGCCGGATATTATATTAAGGATAAGGAAGGCGATTTGGAACTGGATTAAAACATCACAGAACATGAAAAAGATATTAGTGACGGGAGCCAACGGACAGTTGGGCAATGAAATGCGTCTGCTGGCAGAAGAGCACCGGAATTTTGAGTATTTCTTTACCGATGTGGCAGAGTTGGATATCTGCAATGAACAGGCGGTAATGGAATTTGTATCGGCTCATCAGATTGATGTGATTGTGAACTGTGCAGCTTATACGGCAGTCGACAAGGCGGAGGACAACGTGGAACTCTGCGACAAACTGAATCATGTGGCTCCGGGCTATCTGGCCAAGGCGGCACAAAGCCGTAACGGCTGGCTGGTGCAGGTGTCTACGGACTATGTGTTCGACGGTACAGCCCATATCCCTTATAAGGAAGAAGATACACCGTGTCCGAATTCCGTATATGGCTCTACCAAACTGGCTGGTGAGCAGGAAGCGCTGAAGCAGTGTCCTAATACGATGGTGATTCGTACGGCATGGCTGTATTCTACGTTTGGCAACAATTTCGTGAAGACCATGATCCGCTTGGGGCAGGAGAAAGATACTTTGGGAGTAATCTTCGACCAGATTGGTACGCCGACTTATGCACGCGATTTGGCTCAGGCCATTTTTGTGGCACTGGAGAAAGGTATCGTGCCGGGTATTTATCATTTCAGCAACGAAGGCGTGTGCTCCTGGTATGATTTTACCAAAGCTATCCATCGTCTGGCAGGTATCACTACTTGTCATGTGTCTCCGCTTCACACAGAGGATTATCCTACGAAAGCTTGTCGTCCGCACTATTCTGTGCTCGACAAGACCAAGCTGAAGAAAACCTACGGCGTGGAAGTGCCTTACTGGATGGACAGTCTGGCAGAATGTATTGAAAAATTAAAACAATAAATATGGCAAATCAGGAAATAGCAAGAAGACGAACATTTGCGATTATCGCGCATCCGGATGCCGGTAAAACCTCGTTGACGGAAAAGCTGTTGCTTTTCGGTGGACAGATTCAGGTGGCCGGAGCCGTGAAATCAAACAAGATAAAGAAAACTGCCACGTCCGACTGGATGGACATCGAAAAGCAGCGTGGTATCTCGGTTACTACCTCCGTGATGGAGTTTGACTACCATGACTATAAGATTAATATCCTCGATACACCGGGTCACCAGGATTTTGCCGAAGATACGTATCGTACTTTGACGGCAGTGGACAGTGTAATCATCGTGGTGGACGGAGCGAAGGGTGTGGAAACACAGACCCGTAAGCTGATGGAAGTCTGCCGTATGCGTAACACGCCGGTGATTATCTTCGTCAATAAGATGGACCGTGAGGCTAAGGACCCGTTCGATTTGCTGGATGAACTGGAGGAAGAACTGGTTATTAATGTGCGCCCGCTAACGTGGCCGATTGAGAGTGGTCCGCGTTTCAAGGGTGTGTACAACATTTACGAGCAGAAATTGAACCTTTTTCAGCCTTCTAAGCAGGTGGTGACGGAGAAGGTGGAAGTGGACATCCATACAGAGGATTTGGACAACCATATCGGTACACCGCTGGCGGAAAAGTTGCGCAGTGAGCTGGAACTGATTGATGGGGTATATCCAGAATTCAATGTAGACGATTACCTGAAGGGAGAACTGGCTCCGGTGTTCTTTGGTTCGGCTTTGAATAACTTTGGTGTGCAGGAATTGCTCGACTGTTTTGTGGAGATTGCGCCAAGTCCGCGTCCGGTGCAGGCAGAAGAACGCGAGGTACAGCCTGAAGAACCTAAATTTACTGGTTTCGTATTCAAGATTACGGCCAACATTGACCCGAACCACCGTTCGTGTGTGGCTTTCTGTAAGGTATGTTCCGGTAAGTTTACCCGTAACACGCCATACCTGCACGTGCGTCATAACAAGACCATGCGTTTCTCTTCACCCACGCAGTTCATGGCACAGCGCAAGACAACAGTAGATGAGGCTTGGGCTGGCGATATTATCGGTTTGCCGGATAACGGTACGTTCAAGATTGGCGATACACTGACTGAAGGTGAATTGTTGCACTTCAAGGGATTACCGAGCTTCTCTCCGGAAATGTTCAAATACATTGAGAATGCTGATCCGATGAAGACCAAGCAGTTGAACAAGGGTATCGACCAGCTGATGGACGAAGGTGTGGCACAGCTGTTTGTCAACCAGTTCAACGGGCGCAAGATTATCGGTACGGTAGGTCAGTTGCAGTTTGAGGTTATTCAGTACCGTCTGGAAAACGAATACAATGCCAAGTGCCGTTGGGAACCGTTGAGTCTGTATAAAGCCTGCTGGATTGAAAGCGATGATCCGGCTGAACTGGAAGCTTTCAAGAAACGTAAGTATCAGTATATGGCGAAAGACCGTGACGGACGCGATGTGTTCCTGGCCGACAGTGGTTATGTGCTTCAGATGGCACAGATGGACTTCAAGCACATCAAGTTTCATTTCACCAGTGAGTTCTAAGAAATAAATAATATTGTAAGAAAAGCCTCCGAAAGGAGGCTTTTTTATGTCCTAGCCACTTTGCTTACAAGTGACTGCTCTTTTTGATTTTCATTTTTAAGCTTTAGATTTTCTTCCTTTGCCAGCTTCCCTTTTTCAGGTAAAAATAGCTTAACAGGCCGATGGCTCCGGCATATACGTGCTCGGAGAACCAACATACGGCTACATCCATTTTCAGTAGAAGAATGACCGTGACGATAAAGACCAGGTAGCAGGTCAGGGCTACCATCTCCAACAGGAAGGCAGAGCGGGTGTCCCCCGTGCCGGATACGGACTGGAAATAAATAAAGCCAAAGCACTGGAAAAGGTAGCTGGAGCAGAGTACCCAGAGGGTAGGGACAGCAGCTTCTACCAGGTCGGGCATGTCGGTATAGATACGGAGCACATACGTGGGCAGACAAGCTATCAGCAGAATGAGTGGCCAGACGATGCAGGTGCAGAGACGGAGATGTTGGCGGATGGTGGGCATGACGTAGCGGGATTCTCCGGCACCAATCAGGTTGCTGACCAGGGAGCTGCTGGTAGAGGCAAAGGCTATGATGGTCATGAACGGGATGCTCGACACGTTGCGCACGATGTTGGTGATGGCCAGTGCGCGTTCACCTAAATGTTCAATGAAGATGAAGAACAGAAACCAGGTACTGATGGATACTGCATTTTGTACCATGGTCCACAAGGATACGTTCATGATTTGCTTTAGTTCCGGCCAATGAAAACTTACCAGGCGGTTCAGTCCGTATTTATGACAGTCCACCTGCCGTGTAGTGTATGCAATGAAGAAAAGCATGGATACCAGTTCCGCCAGTGAGGAACCGATGGCTGCTCCGGCAATACCTAATGCCGGGAAGCCTAATTTCCCGAAAACTAAAATATAATTGAACACCACGTTCGAAGTGACCATGACGATGGAGTTGAGCGTGAGTGTCTTGGTTTGTGTGGTACCCACAAAGAACGCACGGAACATGATGGCCACGAATGAGAAGAAGAATCCGAACACCCGCCAGTTGATGTAGCTCACCGCCGCCTCACAGACACGGGGAGAGGCTACTACGTGCGACAATATCCAGGGAGAGAACAACCGGGACAGGATGAACATGACCAGCGCCATGGTCAGCAGGAAATAAATCCCCTGGTAGAAGATAGAACCAATCATCCGGAAGTTGCCTTCCCCGTTGCGGCGGGCAATCAGTATCTGCGAACCGATACTGAAACCGAATCCTAACATGAAGATGGCCAGATAATACACTCCCGCAATGGCCGAGGCTCCCAGTTCCACTTCACCCACACGTCCCATGAAAGCCGTATCGGTCATGCCGATAAGTTGTTCCATAATCAGGCTAATCAGGATGGGGTAGGCTATCCTCCATATTTCTCCGTTGGTATATTTGGTATGCATAAAAGGCAGGTATTAGTTAGGTGAGATGCAAAGATACGATATTTCTACACAAAAAAAGACCATCCTTTTGCAAGGACAGTCTTTTGTTTGTCTTTCTCTGAAAGAAGAATTAAGCTTCAGCAGGAGCTTCTGTAGCTTCTTCAGCAGCAGGTGCTTCTTCTGCGTTTGCAGCAGCTTCAGCTTCAGCCTTAGCAGCAGCTTCAGCAGCTTTCTTTTCAGCTACCTTCTTAGCGATTTCTTCGTTTACTTTCTTTTCAGCTTCCAGACGTGCTTTAGCTTCAGCTTTCTTAGCTTCTTCTTCCTTAGCTTTCAAAGCAGCCAGACCTGACTGTTTGTTTTCTTTCCAAGCGTTGAATTTAGCTTCAGCCTGTGCTTCATCGAATGCGCCTTTAGCTACACCGCCCAGCAAGTGTTTCTTCATGTAAACACCTTCGCGAGACAAGATGTTGCGTACTGTGTCAGTAGGCTGTGCACCTACCAATACCCAGTGTAATGCACGTTCAAAATTCAAATCTACTGTGGCAGGATTGGTGTTCGGATTGTAAGTACCAATTTTTTCAGTAAATCTACCATCACGTGGTGCTCTTGCATCTGCAATAACAATTGAATAGAACGCATATCCTTTGCGTCCGTT
>NZ_DBEXBB010000332.1:0-5367 GCF_048170425.1 Phocaeicola sp. | reverse complement strand
AGTCATTTATTATATTTCTACAATTATAGAAAAAAGGATTGAAACCGCCATGTACATCCCATTAAAAAATTAAAAAAGTGTTACCCGACAAACGTCAGGTAACACTTTCCTTATACTAATTCCGCAAAATACGGATTAATTCAGACCAAACAAAGCTGCCAAACCTTTATCCACACCTGAGAAACCCATGAATGCCATAGCCAACAATCCGGCTGTAACCAGTGCGATACTCATGCCTCTCATGCTTTTCGGAATGTTTACCAGACTCAACTGTTCGCGAATACCGGCAAACACAATCAGAGCCAGGGCAAATCCTAATGCAGTAGAGAAGGCATATACTACTCCGGTCAGCAAATCATAATTTTTCTGGATTACCAGAATAGTCACACCCAGAATACAGCAGTTGGTTGTAATCAAAGGCAGGAACACTCCCAGTGCCTGATACAGGGAAGGAGAAACCTTTTTCAAGATAATTTCTACCATCTGAACCAATGCGGCAATGACAAGAATGAATGCAATGGTCTGCAAGTAACCCAGACCGAAAGCATCCAGCACGAACTTCTGAATGACGTATGTCACGATAGTGGCCAGCGTCAACACGAAGGCTACCGCAGCTCCCATACCCATGGCTGTTTCCACCTTCTTGGAAACTCCCAAAAACGGACAGATGCCGAGGAATTGTGACAACACTACGTTGTTCACAAAAATGGCGGTGATAAATATCAATATATATTCCATATCTTTCTATTTTTAAGGGTTATGCTTTTTTCAAACGGTTTACAATCGCAATAAGGTATCCCAGTACAATGAAAGCACCTGGAGCCAATACGAAAATCAGCATCCCGTAATCTTCTGGCATAATAGTAATGTTGAACAACTTTCCGGTACCCAGGAATTCACGTACACCGCCCAGCAAAGTCAATGCAATGGTAAATCCAAGTCCCATACCCAGTCCGTCGAAGAAAGAAGACACGGCATTATTCTTGGCTGCAAATGCTTCGGCACGACCCAGCAAGATACAGTTCACTACAATCAACGGGATGAACAATCCCAACGTAGCGTACAGTGCCGGCACGTATGCCTGCATCACCATCTGAAGCAAAGTTACGAAAGACGCAATGACTACAATAAAAATAGGAATACGTACCATGTCGGGAACTAACCGCTTAATCAAGGAAATTACCACATTGGAACATACCAGCACGAACAACGTAGCCAATCCCATACCCATACCGTTGATGGCGGAAGAAGTTGTTCCCAAGGTAGGACACATACCCAACAGAAGCACAAACGTAGGATTCTCTTTTACAATCCCATTCATTAACACTTTAAAATTATTCATAGCCTGTCCTCCTTATTTAACGGGTTCCACATTCGTTGTATCACTCACAGCTTCTTCAGCCGGCTTTTCCTGCTGAGTAGCTCCGCTGGCTCCATCTACATACTGATTCTTATAGGCTGCATACGCATTGTTCACAGCCAACAAAAAAGCACGCGAGGTAATGGTAGAGGCCGTAATGGCATCAATATCCCCTCCATCCTTGCTGACACTCAAAGGAGCTTCTCCAGGGTTCTTTCCGGTGATGTCACCTTTGGCACCTTTCTTGAACCAGTCGGCTGCCTTTGAACCAAGTCCCGGAGTTTCTGCATGGCTCAAAAGAGAATAATCGATAATCTTACCTTCATTGTCAAAACCGACTAATACAGTCAGCGCTCCACCAAAACCGTTGGCAGCCGATTCTACTGCTGCTCCGATAGGCTGTCCGTTTTTAGTAGCCTTGTAAATCTTATAAGTGGCACCATTGACTTCTACAGTTTCAGGAGCTTCAGCCGGATTGTTATCGAAACCGGGAACTACCACTGCAATGGCATCACTCAAAGTCTTGGCATTCGCCTGGGCAATAGGTTCAGCAGTCACATCGTTCACCCAGCCCAGCAAACCTCCGGCCAGTACGGAAAATCCGGTCAGTGCCAGAGCCATATTCTTTAAAGATGATTCTAATTTTTTCATTTCTTCACTACCTCCCCGAAACGTTTTGGTTTGCAATATGTATTAATCAACGGAGTGAATGCGTTCATGATGAAAATAGCGAACGACATACCTTCCGGATAGGCACCGAAAGTACGGATTACCACTGTCAGGAAACCGATGGCCACACCGTAAATCAACATTCCTTTGTGAGTCATAGGTGAAGTCACATAGTCTGTAGCCATGAAAATCGCACCTAACATCAAACCTCCGGTAAACAGATGTGCCAATGGAGAAGCATATACTTCAGGATTAGCCAGGTGCATCAGACCTGAGAACACAAATACGGTTGCCAGAATGGAAACCGGAATATGCCAGGAGATAATCTTTTTCCACAACATATAGACGAGTCCCAATAACAGAGCCAAAGCACTTACTTCACCGATACATCCCGGATTGTTACCCAGGAACAAAGACATGGTGTCAGGCAACTGGCTCAGCGCATTTGCATCGCCATGTACCGCCATCTTCATCAATGCCAACGGAGTAGCAGTAGTTTCTGCATCCGTATAGCTGGTCAACTGGCCAACTACCGGCCAAGAGGTCATCTGCACAGGAAAAGAAATCAGCAGGAAAATACGTCCTACCAAAGCCGGGTTGAACGGATTACATCCCAAACCACCAAAAGTCATCTTCCCAATACCGATAGCCACCAATGCACCGATGATAATAATCCACAACGGCAGATTAGAAGGCAAGTTGAATGCCAGCAACACACCAGTCAGGACGGCCGATCCGTCCATGATAGTAGTACGCTCACGCTTTAATATGAATTTGGTGATAGCCCATTCAAAAAACAAGCATGCAATGACAGAAGTCAGTGTCACCACCACTGCTCCTAAACCAAACATGTAGAAAGATACAAGCAAGGCCGGTATCAGCGCAATCAATACGCCGTACATGTTTTTCTGTACACTGTCGCCACTATGTACATGCGGCGATAAGGATACTATTAATTTGTTTGCCATAAGATTCTCAAATTATTTTTTTGCATTACGTGCACGGATGATACCGCCCACCTTACCTTTACCTAAACGGATGTAATCCAACATCGGACGATGAGAAGGACATGTAAACTGGCATGAACCACATTCGATGCACGACATAATCATTTCGTGCTCCACACGTTCCCAGTCGCCATGGGCCGAACAAGTAGCCAGCAAGAAGGGCTCCAATCCCATCGGGCAGGCACTCACACACTTGGCACAACGGATACATGGCTGAGGCTCTGCACGTCGCGCTTCCTTGTCGTTCATAATCAGCACACCAGAACTACCTTTACAGATAGGAACCTCGGTGTTTACCAAAGCCTTACCCATCATCGGGCCACCTCCGATTACTTTTCCGGTATCTTCCGGCAGACCTCCAGCAGCTTCAATCAGCTGGCTCATCGGAGTACCCATACGGGTCAGGAAATTAGAAGGGTTCTTCAACGACTTGCCTGTTACCGTCACTACACGTTCAAACAAAGGTTTGTTCTTCTGTACAGCTTCATATACCGCATACGCAGTACCCACGTTCTGTACCACTGCACCTACATTGATAGGAATAGCAGGAGGAGCCGGCACCTGACGACCGATTACTGCATCAATCAACTGTTTTTCACCTCCCTGAGGGTATTTCACTTTCAAAGGTACAATTTCAATGCCTGAATAAGCGGCAGCCTTTTCTGTCATTAACTTAATGGCATCGGGTTTATTGTTCTCAATACCAATATAGGCTTTGTTGACCTTTGCTCCCTTCATCAAAATCTGCACACCTACCAGAATTTCATCCGCTTTTTCCAGCATCAGACGATGGTCGGCAGTCAGATAAGGTTCACATTCTACCGCATTGATAATTACACATTCTGCCTTGCATCCGGGAGGAGGAGTCAGTTTCACATGAGTCGGGAAACAAGCACCACCCATACCTACGATACCGGCATTCTTGATTTTTGCGACAATTTCTTCCGGAGTCAGGTTACATTCCTTTACCAAATCCTTGCTACGGTCAATTGTTTCTTCCCATTCATCACCTTCTACGTCAATGAAAATTGCAGGCTTGCGATAGCCGCTTGCATCAATCACGCTGTCTACCTTGTTAACCTTTCCAGACACGGAAGAGAAGATAGCTGCCGAAACAAAGCCTCCCGCTTCGGCGATCTTGGTACCCACCTTTACCACATCGCCTTTCTTTACAATGGCAGTGGCAGGCGCACCAATATGCTGAGACAACGGGAACACCGCCTGCTTAGGAAGTGCAAGCGTTTCAATAGCTTTCCCGGCTGACAATTTATTTTCTGCTGGATGAACTCCACCAATTCTAAACGTCTTCACTTTTATGTTATTTAGTATTATACAATTATAAGATTAAGCCTCTGTATTCTTTGGAGCTTCGGCAGCCGGAGCTGTAGCCGGAGTTACCGTTTCATTCTTTACGGCTTCAGTTTTCGGACTGGCTGCTACAGTTTTCTCTACAGCCGGTTTTTCTGCTGCAGGAGCTTCTGCCCTCGGTTTACGAGGAGGGAAGTTCACTGCGACAATAGCCTGCTGTGGACATTCCATCTCACACTTACGACATGACTTACATTTAGCCGGGTCGATATAGGCCAGGTTGTTCTCCAATGTAATAGCTTCAAACGGACAAACCTTTACGCACTTACCACAGCCGATACAAGCTGCTGCACATGCTTTACGAGCCACAGCACCCTTGTCCTTGTTGACACACTGTACGTACACTCTGCGGTTGTTCTTTCCTTTCGGACGAATCTCAATGATGTTACGCGGACAAGCCTTGCTACAAGCACCACAAGCCGTACATTTTGATTCGTCTACTTCAGGAAGTCCTGTTTCCGGATTCATGTGAATGGCATCAAACTGACAGACTGATACACAATCGCCACATCCAAGACAGCCAAAAGTACAACCTGTCTCGCCTCCGAAAGTAGAATTGGCTACCACACAAGAACGCACTCCGTCGTACTGAGTCAGTTTCGGACGGTTGGCACATGTTCCGTTACATCTCACTACCGCAACTTTCGGTTCTGAAGCTGCTGCTTCTAGTCCCAAAATACTTGCGACCTTCTCCATAGTAGGCTGACCACCTACCGGACACATTTTCCCTTCCAGAGAACCAGCTTTTACACAAGCAGCTGCAAAACCGGAACATCCCGGAAAACCACATCCACCGCAATTGGCTTGAGGAAGCACTTCTGCCACCTGCGCAATTCGGGGATCTTCATACACAGCAAATTTCTTAGAAGCCACGTACAAGATAACATCTGAAATCAAGCCAATGGCACCCAGTGAAATCACTGCAACCAAAATTAAACTCATAATATAAAGTTAGTTTATTAA
>NZ_DBEXBB010000331.1:0-7219 GCF_048170425.1 Phocaeicola sp. | reverse complement strand
TTAGGTTTTAATTCGTCAGGGGAGTCTTTCGTGTACAACATGGGTGAACCTGCTACTTTTGTAAATAGTTCTTGAATTTTTTGAATTTCAACCTTTTGTTCTGGATGAAAATCATCGGAATTCATGTAATCAAGTATGGATTTCTTTAATTGTCGGGCTACGATTCGTTTTTCTGGTGCGCTGTCTAAATCCAATGTCGTCATAATCAGTTTGCCATTTAACACATTGGCTTCGAACAACACTCCAATTTTGCGACTGATAAACCACGTGTCAATACTTTGGATAAGCGGCTGGAAATCTTGTCCAAAATCGGTGAATTGCATGACTGGTGTGCGGTTCAATAATTCCCACCATTGCAGATTGCTATGATACTCGGTCGGAAACTCTCGGAAAAGAGGGTGGTGAGGATTAAGCAGAATGCCAGTAGTATGGGGTGGGCGCATCTTGAACCAGGAAGTGTTCCAGAATACCGGGGTAAAGTATTGTACGACTTCTTTGCCGTATGTCACTTTCTTTCCAGCCTTGATAAGCACTTTTCCTCCCTTTTTCAGTATTTCACATGCTTTGTTGTCCAGTGTATCTGTCTGATATATTGTTTCTTTAGATGTGAAGTCGACAGTTACAGGATATACCCAGAAATCCCAGTCATTAATCACATCTGTTCCTTCAATTCGTACCTCTACATTGAGTTTCATAGCCGATGAAATATCTTTCAACGGAAAATCAAGCTGCCCGATATGATTCAGGTTGCCGATTGGAATATCCGTCTGGCCGATGATGCCATGTGAGTAGACCTTTCCGTATACATCAGTTATACGGTAGCTCACTTTAGCAGCCTGAAGAGGTTCTGCTCCGAAATGAGAAATTTCTATATCGGCATGAAACGTTTCGTTAGTGGTATATACGAACTTTTCTGTGCGCATGAGCGGGACGGTCGGTGCACAGAACCGGCGCCATTCTTCGGCGCTTATATAACCTTTTTCTTCAAAAAACACATCCAGAATACCTACTAGCGCTGTACCTTGTCCGGAATAGTCATTCAGAGCCAGCAACTGGAATCCTGCATAATCAGGTGTACGCAAAGTACGTTCGATTTCATGTTTATAACATAGTGCTTGTAATTTTCCGGAAGACATCATAAAATCCTGCCCTTTGCCTTCCATGCCGTGCGTGTGCAGAAGGTGTTGGAATATTTCAAAGTTGCCTGCTTTGTTGACCCCGGTGTATTTCTTGATTTCATTGAAGTTGGGGAATACACACCACTGTCCGGTTTCGTGTGATACAAACGGTTGTTTAACCGTATCAAGATACTCTCTGAAGTCAGTCATTGTTTCCGGACGCTTGCTTTTCCAGTTCAATCCTCTTACGCCCGCCTTTACGTGGTACTGACTTTTAGGTTGCCATGCCCATCCTCCTCCTACGGAAGCACCAGTATATACCCGGCGTGAATCTTTGGCTTTCCAGTAATCCACAAAATGAGAAACCCATGGAACCCAGTTCCCTGACGGCTCATTTCCACATGCCAGCATACAGAAAGAAGCGTAGTTCCCGTATCTTTGAGTCATACGGATGGTTTCTTCCAGCAGGTACTGGTCAATGTATTGTCCTTGTCCCAGCCGGACGTCATGGTTCGGCCAGCTTGGTCCTTCTGGTTGCAGATAAAATCCTACCCGGTCGGCTGCTTTAAAGGCTGCTTCCGGCGGGCAATAGGAGTGGAACCGCATGTGATTGAGTCCGTAGTTCCGGCAGATACGGAACACACGCTCCCAACTTTCCACGTCCATTGGAGGATAGCCGGTCAGCGGGAAGTCACAATTCTCTACCGTACCTCGCAACATGGTCTTTCTCCCATTCACATAAAACCAGCGTCCCTGAATGGTGAATGTACGCATGCCAAATTCTATTTCCCGTGTGTCACTTTGATTTGCTTGTGTAAGTGTGGCTGTCAACTTATAGAGTGTCGGATGGAATTCATCCCAAAGCTGCGTATCTTTACCCATGGGCAATATCATCTCAAGGGTATCTTTAAAATTACTTTTGGAGAACGTTTGTGTGATTTCCGGTACACGATGCAGGATGTCACTATTAAAACTTTCGGCTTTCAAGGAAAGTGTTATCGGACTTTTATGGCCTTGTATAACCATACGTACACGAGCTTGTTGCTTGTCAGGCTCTGGAAAGACCTGAATGTCTTTAAAAGAAACCTCAGGAAGGACATAGAGGTACATGCGGCCTACCACACCGTTCCAGTTTCCTTGCGTGTGATCTGTGATACTATGAGAGTTCTGTCCCACCTTGGCACAACTGTCGTGATTGTCAATGCGTAGGGTGAGTGTCGATACTCCAGGAAGAATGGCTGCAGTGATGTCATATTCATGAGGTGTACTAAGGCTGTTTTGCGAACCTATACGCTGGTTGTTTATCCAGACTGTTGTTTCAATATGTGGACGTTCTAAAAACAACATCACGCGTTTTCCTTTCCAAGATGAAGGTATATGTATTTCCCGTTTATACCAGGCAACTCCTACATAACGTCGTTCCGGAGTAAGGAAGAAAGGAAACTTTATATTTCCTGTGCGTCGGAACATCTCCAGCTCTGGGTTATAATAGAAAGAACTGTCGTAAAGTGATCCTGTCCATTGGGTTTGCAATGAAGGGAGGTCTCCTTTTCGCTTTTCCGGCATAGAACCGGGCAGGTTGATTTTGTCGTTAAGAGGACGGGCGTACCATTCCTCGTTAATTCCTTTATTTTCTTTGTCAATTTGAAAAGACCATTCTCCTGTCAAATCAAGGACATTCTGCGCATGAAGTAATTGTGTGATAAGCAGGAGGTAAAAAACAAAAATGTGTTTTCTCATAAATACCAGTAACTATAAAAAATTATCGAGGCAAATGTAAGGTTTGGTGCTTACATATCCCTCGATAATTCTTCAAATAGCTGGAATATTGTGTATTTATACTTTAATCAGCTTATATTTAGGCACAAGGGCTTTCATTACACACCATGCTATGAGGTAGGCTACGGCACAGATACAGAAAATGATGAAATATCCGGCTTCTTTCCCTTCGAAACCAAAGAATACCATTTGAGTTTCTGCAGCATAGTCGAACAAGATTCCAGAACACATGTTAATGAGAAAAGCTCCTACACCACCTGCCATTCCTCCGATGCCTATGATGGTAGCAACGGCGCTCTTGGGGAACATGTCACTTCCTACGGAGTAAATATTGGCTGACCAGGATTGATGAGCTGCTCCTGCGATACCGATAATGATAATAGGGAACCAGTAAGAAATATTTCCTAAAGGTTGTGCAAAGAGTGCGAACAGGGGGAATACGGCAAAAATCAACATGGCCTGCATGCGGGCTGCGTACGGATTCTTGCCAGTCTTGTTGATAATGATGGTTGGTAATTTACCTCCATAAATGGAAAGCATGGTAATGGCATATAATACGAATATCAGCAATTGGGCTGTCGCACTGTCTGACGAGAATCCATATACGTCGGAGATATAGGCAGGTGTCCAGAAAAGAAAGAACCACCATACTCCATCTGTCAGGAATTTTCCGAATATGATGGCCCAAGTCTGGCGGAATTTGAAGCATTGCCAGAGTGATATTTTGGGTTCTTCTTCTGTGTGGATGTTTGTATCTTCTTTTTCTTTGTCCTGCTGGATATAGGCAAGCTCAGCTGCGTTCACCTGTGGGTTTTCCTGTGGCTTCTTGTACATGAGCATCCAAAGTCCCATCCAGATAAATCCTAGCGCACCAATTACAATGAAAGCCATTTCCCATCCGTTGCCCACACCAATGCTCTTGAAGTAACTTGCCAGTGGAGGAATACTGATAGGGGCTATTAAGGCTCCAACTGTAGAGCCGGCATTGAATATAGACGTAGCAAAGGCGCGGTCTTTTTTAGGGAAATATTCTGCTGTCACTTTAATGGCTGCGGGAAAGTTGCCCGATTCACCTACGGCTAGCACAATGCGTGCAGCAATGAAATAGTATACGCTGGTAATGGCGATGGTGGAGGTGAGAGCACCAGAGGCTGCAATCATTTCATTGACATTTTTGAGTCCCAGGCTCATTTCTGTAGCCCATCCGCAGAGTGCGTGCAGGCAGGCTCCGAGCGACCAGATGGCAATAGCCCATAAATAGCCTTTTTTGCTACCCAGCCAGTCAATAAAGCGTCCGGCAAAAAGGTTGGCGACAGCATAGACGATTGAGAAAATCGCTGTGATAGTTCCGTAGTGTGTGTCTGTCCAGTGGAACTCCGGTGCAATAAAGTCTTTCCACGTCAATGACAGAACTTGTCGGTCCAGGTAATTGACCGTTGTTGCGAAAAAGAGCATAGAGCAAATAATCCATCGGTAATTGCTCATTGTTTCGCTTGATGTTTTGGTTGTACTCATATATGATATTAGATTAGTTTGTTTTGGTACAAAGATAATTTTTTTACAGGCGTTCAGCCTGTAAATATTGACTGAAAACCTGTATTAATTGGTCAGGTGTGTCTACAACCATAATGAAACGACAAATTCCACATACTTGGCAGATTCTTTCTTCAAGAGTTCTGTGTAAGTCTGTGGAATTTGTAGATTTAGGATACTCTTCCAGTAGGGAGGTATGCGTGTTATCTCATTTCAGTATATTTGATTTTGTCCATATCTCCGTAATCAAGGTTTTCACCTGCCATACCCCAGATGAACATGTAGTTGCTTGTTCCGGCAGCTGCGTGGATAGACCATTCCGGTGACATGATAGCCTGTTCGTTAGCAAGCCATACCAGACGTTCTTCCTGCGGTTCACCCATCAGGTGGCAAATCATGTTGCCTTCAGGAACATTGAAATAGAAATAGGCTTCGATACGGCGGCTGTGAGTGTGGGCAGGCATCGTGTTCCACACGCTTCCTGGCTTCAATTCAGTCAGCCCCATCTGTAACTGGCAAGGACCTTCCTGCAGAACGTTCTTCACAATCAGCTGGTTGATTACACGGTCGTTGCTTTCTTCCATCTTTCCGGCAGCCATTGAGTTAGCTTTCAAAGAACCCTTACGTCCATCGATGGTAATCCACTGGGTTTTGTATTCTTTGTGTGCAATGGCAGAGTTGATATAGAACTTAGCCGGTTTGCTGGCATCCTTACTCTTGAAAGTCACTTTCTGGTTGCCGCGTCCTACGTAGAGTGCTTCTTTGAACTTCAACTCATATTCCTTGCCGTCTACAGTCACGATACCGTCGCCACCGATGTTGATGACACCTAGTTCACGGTTGAACAAGAAATAAGGAGCTTTCAGCGGGTCGATAGTGTCCAGTGATAATTCTTTATTTATCGGCATTGCACCACCGAAGATGAAACGATCGTACATAGAGTAAGTTACGTTGATTTCATCAGCAACCAACACTTTCTCCATCATAAAGCTGCTGCGCAGTCTCTGTGTGTCGTATGTCTTTACATCTTGCGGATTGCATGCAGTCTGCATCCGGTAGTTAACCTGAGCATTAGCAGAAAGAGCTGCTACGCCCAGCATCATAGCCATAGCTAATTTTTTCATAAGCGTTTGTTTATTTATTGGTTTTTATTCTTCAATGTGTTTCGCTTCCTTAATAATGCGGCGACGGTTGTAGATAGCCATTGCCAGTGTGAGGATAACCAGTATGCTTGAACCCACAATCTTGAAGTTGTAGACCGCATGGAATATCAGCCATGAGAAGATACTGGATGCAAAGTCAAGTGCACCTCCCTGGAATCCTTCCGGAATCTGTACGGCCGGATCGTTTGTTCTGACAAACACATCCTGCGCAGCTTGTGTAAAGAATGGAGCCAAGTCTGTTACGAAATACAGACCTACAATCAGTGCAACCAAACCAATCAGGAAGGTTTTCAGCACGTTACCTTTTGTAATAGGTAGTACGGCAGGGAACAAGTAGAACATACCGGCCAATGAAGCCAACGGTAAGAACTGGTTGTTGGGCAATACTACTGACAGGAATAGAGCTACTGGAATAAGCAGCAAAGAAACCACCAGCGTAGTCGGGTGACCAATTACCAGTGCCGGGCTCATACCGATGTTGAGGCTTGCGCTGTTTTTGAATTTACGGGCAATCAGTTCACGGGTTGCATCAGAAATGGGACGCAGACCTTCAATGAATAAAGATGTAATACGTGGAATAAGCTCCATTACTGCTCCCATTTTGATACCCAATCCTAAAATAGCTGGAATTCCGTCAACCAGTTCCTGGCTGTTTTTGCAGGCCAGTGCACCGATACCACAACCCACTACTACTCCAAGGAACAGAGGTTCCCCCATAATACCGAACTTTCTTTTCATGCCTTCTGCATCGATGTTCAGTTTATCGAATCCCGGAATCATATCCAAGGCTTTATTGATTACAAGGGCAAAAGGAACGAATCCCTGACAGAAGGGCTGTGGAATAGAAATTCCGTCCATTTTATCGTAATATGACTGGAACTGCTTGCAAGTCAGGTCGGCCATAATCAGGGTGATGATGTAACAGATAATTGCTGAGAAGAATCCCCACCAGATGTTTTCTGTAGCAAAATAAACTACGGCTCCAATGAAAGCAAAATGCCAGTAGTTCCATAAGTCGATGTTAACAGTTTTGGTCGTTTTAGTCAGTAGCATGACAATGTTTACTCCCAAACATACAGGGATGATGAATGCACCGACAGAAGTGTTATAAGCTACCGAAGCTGCAGCAGGCCATCCCATGTCAAAGATACCCAGTTCCAGTCCGTAGATTTCCGTTACCTTTTTCAACGGCTCTCCCAAACTGCTGGTCAAAAGAGCTGTTACAACAGAAAGTCCGACGAATCCGACTCCGACCAGCAAACCGCTTTTCAGCGCCTTGCCGAAGTTAATTCCGATACATACTCCCAGAATGGTAAACAGAATAGGCATCATCACGGCTGCTCCGAGCCCGATGATATAGCTAAATACTTGTTCCATGTCTTTTCTTTTGTCCTTTAAAAATGTGGATTTCGGTTAAAAATAAATGATTTCGAGCCAAAATTACAGCCTTTTATTCTAATTTCCAATTGAAAATCCGTTATTTTCGAAACTTTGCTGATTTAATAACATTTTTTTCGTTTACGTACACGGATAGACTTTCTCTAAGAAACCTTGTTTGATTTGTTTCAATTTGAAGAATGAGAGATTTTGGGCCAGAAAATAAAAAGAATTAAAAATGCAATTGAA
>NZ_DBEXBB010000330.1:0-4938 GCF_048170425.1 Phocaeicola sp. | reverse complement strand
CGCGTTTTTTAGAAAAAACATTTGGATATTGATGTTTTTTTATATCTTTGCCATCAATTAAAATTCAACTTTAAAAACAACTAAAGCTATGAAACATTTTGGAAAAATGATTGTTGGTGCTTGCACCATTTTAACCTTAACTTGTACACCTGCTCAATTGCTTGCTCAAAGCCTTTCACCTTCCACTCAGTGGGAATGGAACAAAGGTACCATCGTTATAAAATCCCCGGAACGTCCAGCCGGACAGGAGTCTGTCATCGGTTTAACTGTACCTAAAATGAACGTTGTACGTGTAGGTTTCGTAGGACTGGGAATGCGTGGTCCGGGAGCTGTAGAGCGTTTCACCCACATTGCCGGCACCAAAGTCGTAGCCTTGTGTGACTATGAAAAGGAACGTGCAGAAAGATGCCAGAAATATCTTCAGAAAGCTTGTCTACCCGAAGCTGCGGTATACTCAGGCGCAGAAGGATATAAAGCACTCTGCGAACGCGAAGACATTGATCTGGTATACATTGCAGCCGACTGGGATCACCACTTCCCGATTGCCAAATATGCCATGGAACATGGAAAGAACGTAGCCATCGAAGTTCCGTCGGCTATGAATCTGGAACAGTGCTGGGAACTTATCAACCTGTCTGAAACAACCCGCAAGCACTGCATGATTCTGGAAAATTGCTGCTATGACTGGTTTGAGATGAACACCCTGAACATGGCACAGCAGGGAGTATTCGGAGAAGTACTTCGCGCACAAGGAGCTTACATCCACAACCTGGATGATTTCTGGCCTTACTACTGGAAAAACGGAAAAGAAGACAAACTGGGATGGCGCTTGCGTTACAACAAAGAAAATCGTGGCGACGTATACGCTACTCACGGCCTTGGCCCTGTAGCTCAGGCATTGGATATTCACCGTGGTGACCGCATGACTACCCTGGTAGCAATGGATACAAAATCCGTACACGGAAAAGCATTGGTAGAAAAAGCAACCGGCAAACCTTGCGATGAATTCCGCAACGGTGACCACACTACAACACTTATCCGTACAGAAAACGGTAAAGTAATCGAAATCCAGCACAACGTAATGAATCCTCAGCCTTACAACCGTCTGTATCAGCTGACAGGAACAAAAGGATTCGCTAATAAATATCCGGTAGAAGGCTATGCCGTAGACGCTGCTCAGATGAAAGCTTCTGGCGTACAGCCGAAAGTAGACAACCTGAGTTCTCACTCATTCCTTCCGGAAAAAGAAATGGAAGCACTGGTCAACAAATACCAGCATCCTATCTTGAAGAAATACGGTGAAATGGCAAAAGAAGTAGGCGGACACGGTGGTATGGACTTCATCATGGACAGCCGTATGGTATACTGTCTGCAGAACGGTCTGCCATTGGATATGGACGTATACGACTTGGCTGAATGGTGTGCATTGGCCGAACTGGGAGCTATCTCTATGGACAACGGATGTGCAGCTGTAGCATTCCCCGACTTTACTCGCGGACACTGGAACGACGTGAAAGGCTTCCACCATGCATTTGCTACTCCGGAAGATGAAGCTGCTGCCGAACTGGCTGCTGAAACTGCTACCCTTTCACTCAAAGCACAGGGTATGAAGGAATGGTTGGCAAAATCAAAGAAAGCTGAAGTATCAAAAGAAGAAGCTGAAGCACGCGTAAAACAACTTTCTACTCAGTTGGAAAAGACACAGAAGAAAGCTAACGGTGCTGAAAGCAAGGAACTGAAAGATGCCGTAAAACAAGCAGAAAAGATGCTGAAACAAGCTCAGAAAATGCTGAAATAATCATATTTTACCAAAGGTATTAGTTCCTATATACCTAAAACTAAAGGCCGGTCTCAAATTTGAGAATCCGGCCTTTTTTATGCGACTATCGTAAGATACGACATACTTCTTTAATTCAGAATAATCCAGTATGATGAATACTTCAAAAATATCTCGGTACATTTATTAATGACAGAATGGAAATATACGTGCATACGAATATATTACATAAGATTAATCCTTCTCTATCTTTCGATGAAGTAAAACAAGGATATGCAATACGGTTAAGCAGGTTGTATGATACACTACATTATTGAATGACAATCCTGTTTTAGTCATGGTAAAATGTAAATTATAAGCATCTATGGACACCAACAATCGAATCTGAAAACCGACATTAGCTATCTCTCAAAATCGAGTTTTTTATTTCTTCCATCCGTCGCTACTATGCCAGCCAGTCTGCTATCGTACCTGTTTCAGATGGAATTTTCCATTCGCAAAATAACTGGAAGTAACCATCGTAAAAATGCCACAAATGGCTGATTAATATAGCAGCTACCAGTTCAGACAAAAATTAACTCCTTTATACATTGTAAAATACAATACATTGTATTACATTTGCAATACAATGTAATACACATAAGAAAATGGAAGCAGTAATAAGAAAACAGACCTCATTTCGGTTGCGTGAAGACTTGCTAAAGGTCTTACAGGAAGAAGCCAAAAAAGCCAACAGAAGCCTGAATAACTACGTGGAAAGCATGCTCATGGATGCTGTCTATTCAGAACCGAACGAAGAAACAAAAGCGGCCATCAAGGAAGCACGTACAGGGAAATATGCTGGCACCATAAACACCAGCAGCTTGGAAGCCTTTATAAAATCCTGTGAAGAATGAAGACACTACGCTATTCAACACAGTTCAAAAAGGATTTCAAAAGATACAGGAATAACCCCAGCAAGCTAGCAAAGCTGCTGGAAGTCTTTCGGATGCTCGAAAACGAAATAGAACTTCCGGAAAAGTATAGGGCTCACATGCTCAAAGGAGAGTATATGGGCTGCATGGAGTGCCATATTGAGGGGGATTTTCTTCTGATATGGCTGGATGTTGAAACAGGCATCATCGACGTGTTAAGACTCGGCAGTCATTCAGAACTATTCAAAAAATATTGATTTTAATTTTCCCAACATTCGATGAAGGTACTGCCCTACCCGAATAAAGGGAAGCTGGCAACTACTCTGTTCGCCAGTCTGTTATCGTACCTGTTTCAGATGAGAACACTGCTCCTATTTTATAGAGTTTACGTTGGTCTGCTTCATACTCCCGCGCATAGCCTTTTTCATTTATCTGACGCAAGGCTTCTTCGGCTGTTCCATCCAGTTTAAACTCGAATACATAAACAAAGTTTGGAGTTTCCACAATACAATCTACCCTGCCGTGACTCTGCACTTTTTCCGTATATACCGTGTACACGCTGATAAGGCGCATCAACAGATAGAACGTGTAGTGGAAATAACGCTCCCGTTCACGCTCATTTTCCTTACGGCGCATGGTGTACGGGATGCTGGCTAAAAAGGAAGTAAGATTTGTGCGAAAATCATCCAACTCTCCTTTTTTAAGGCATGTCACTGCACTTCTTATCCATGAAGGTGTATCTCCATTCGCAAAATAGCTGGAAGCAACCATCGTAAGAAAGCCGCGTTTCACCTCCTTATTGGGATAATCCAAAAGGAAGGTGTTTTCTTCCAGATCGAAATCCTTTATCGTCAAGTAGCCGCTTTGGTAAATCATTGGTAACGGTTGTTCCACATTAGCCTTGTAGTCGATGAACTCTTCCGCAGAATAATACTTGCCCGTGATTTCGTTCATATTCTCGTCGGTGTGAGACAGCAGCCGGATAAGATAAGTCGGAGTACCGCTCTTGAACCAGTAATCAGATATATCCATCGCAGCAAACGCGTTAAGAAGACTGAATGGATTATATACATCAGACATTTTCTTACTGAAATGATAGCCGTCATATTGCGCCTTGAGCATCGCCCGCATTTCATCGTACGAACAACGGTACACCTCCGACATGGTCTCCATCGGCTCCCGGAAAGTAGCATCCAGCTCCTCCTGAGATATACCGCAAAGCGTCTCATACTTGCCGTGCATACTAATGTCGAAGGGCTGATTGAAACCGCTGAATACACTTACCTGCGAAAACTTCGTCACCCCGGTCAGAAATACAAACTGAAGATGCTCGTCGGCACTCTTGAAAGCGGAATAGAAAGCTTTCAATGTATTCCGGTTCCGCTCTTCCAAAGAAGCATCCGCATCCAATACATCCAGGATTGGTTTGTCATATTCATCAATCAGGACAACGGCTCTCCTTCCGGTATGCTGATGGGCCGCACGAATCACCTCTGCAAAGAAATCGCCCAAACCGAGGTTACGGCTCTTTTCGGGCAAAGCATACTGATCTGCCCATGAAGAAATATAATAGCCGAGCTTTCTTTCCAGTTCCCCGGGAAGCGTGAAATCTGTTCCGTTGAAATCCAGATGAAATACGGGATAGACTTTCCACTCCTGCTCCAGCGCGTCGATCTTCAACCCTTTGAACAATTCTTTCCTTCCTAGGAAATAGTTTTTCAAGGTAGAAACAAGAAGACTCTTCCCGAAACGGCGCGGACGACTAAGGAAGTAAATCTTGCCTTCCTTTACCAGACTGTAAACCAAATCTGTTTTATCCACATAGACATAGCCGTCTTCTATCAACTGGTCGAAACTCTGGATTCCTATAGGGTACTTCATCTTGAAACAATCTTACAATTTGACTTTTATATGCACTCATACAAAAATAACTCTTTCTTTTGAAAGAGACTGTCATTTTGCTCATTTTTTCTTCCATAGGAGAGCACACTTGTGTTCAGATTGAAACGCACTTGCGTTTAAGGTAAAACTCCTTTGCGTTTCAGATTAAACGCACTTGCGTTTGAAGTAAAACGTACTTGCGTTTTCTTCCAAACTCCAAAGAGTTTGAAGTGTACTGAAAATAGTTGTCAGTTTGAAGATTAATTCCTGACTAAGTTGACAGGTTAAACATTATATTCCTAAAAAGGTTGTCAGTTCTGCAAAACTACAACAAAAACTCAATATCCGTATATTTTCTGCCTAAAA
>NZ_DBEXBB010000329.1:0-9472 GCF_048170425.1 Phocaeicola sp. | reverse complement strand
GAAAAAATAAAACGAAGCCATTTCATCGCGCGGATGGAAAGGCTTTTTTTGTGGAAATTCGGAACTTAAAGAGTCTCCACAAAACTCTTTTGTATCCCATTCAAAAGACCAAAGAGTTTCACACAAAACGCCTTTGCGCTTTAATGCAAACGTCCTTGCGTTTCATTTCAAATGTACTTGCGATTAAAATAAAACGCAAAGGCGTTTTTTCAGTTGCATTTTCACTTCACTTTTCACACCTGAGTTTTGTCCGTACAAATATTTCTTGATAACTTGCGACTGATTTTCTTTATTAACGCATAGACTATGAAAAGTAACTTTAAAAGGAAGTGGAAAGGCATTGTTGTCACAACTTGTATCCTTTCCTTACCTGTCTCTTATCTTCCGGCACAAGAAAATTTAGTGCTGCACTACAACCGTCCGGCTGAATTCTTTGAAGAAGCACTCGTCATCGGAAACGGTACCATGGGAGCTATCCTTTACGGGGGAACCGACAAAGACGTACTCTCACTGAACGACATTACTCTATGGACCGGAGAACCCGACCGGAAAGTCACAACTCCCGATGCCTATAAGGCCATTCCGGAAATCCGTGCCCTGCTCGACAAGGAAGACTACCGGGGAGCCGACCGTGCCCAACGGAAAGTACAGGGACACTACAGCGAAAACTATCAGCCGCTGGGCCAGCTTTCCATCACTTATTCTGCCGAACCGGCTAAGGTAAGCCACTATCAACGGACACTGGACATCAGCCGGGCCATGGCACGAACCGCCTACCAGAGAAACGGTGCAGATTTTGCCTGCGATTATTTTGCTTCAGCCCCCGACTCGGTGATTGTGCTGCGCCTGCAGACGGAAAGCACAGAAGGGCTGCAAGCCACTCTTTCGTTCAATTCACTCCTGCCGCATGCCACTACAGCCAGCGGCAATGAGATTTCAGCCGAAGGGTACGCTGCCTATCACTCCTATCCCGTATATTTTGACGGAGTAAATAACAAGCATTTGTATGATCCGGAACGGGGAACGCATTTCCGCACACTGATTCGGGTCATAGCTCCTCAGAGTGAGGTCAAAAGCTTTCCATCGGGCGAGCTGAAGGTGAAAGGCGGAAAAGAAGCCTTGATTCTGATAGCCAACGTCACCAGTTTCAACGGCTTCGACAAGGACCCCATGAAAGAAGGACGCGATTACCGGAACCTGGTGACACGACGCATGGAACGGGCAGCACAGAAAACGTTCGAGGAATTGAAAAATGCACACGTAGCAGACTACAAGTCTTTCTTCGACCGTGTGGAACTTTACCTCGGTAAGACAGACCAGGCCATTGCAGCCCTGCCTACCGACGAACAGCTGTTGCAATATACAGACAAGTCACAAAGGAATCCGGAACTGGAAGCTTTGTATTTTCAATATGGCCGCTACCTGCTCATTTCAAGTTCACGTACACCGGGAGTACCTGCCAACCTGCAAGGTCTGTGGAACGAACGCCTGCTCCCGCCCTGGAGCTGCAACTATACCAGCAACATCAACCTGGAGGAGAATTACTGGGCAGCTGAAACGGCCAATCTGAGTGAAATGCACCGCCCGCTGATGGACTTCATCGCCAACCTGCAACACACGGGAGAAGAGAGTGCCAAGGCTTATTACGGTGTACAGAAAGGATGGTGTCTGGGACAGAACACGGACATCTGGGCCATGACCTGTCCGGTAGGACTGAACGTGGGCGACCCGTCGTGGGCATGCTGGACCATGGGAGGTGCCTGGCTGTCTACTCATATCTGGGAACGCTACACCTTCACACAGGACAAGGAATTTCTCCAGCAATATTATCCGGTATTGAAAGGTGCAGCTGAATTCTGCCTGAACTGGCTGATAGAAAAAGACGGCAAGCTGATTACCTCACCGGGTACATCGCCCGAAAACAAGTTCCTGACTCCCGACGGCTATGCAGGAGCTACTTCCTACGGCTGTACTTCTGACCTGGCCATGACACGTGAATGCCTGATAGATGCGGCCAAGGCCGCCGAAGCATTGGATACGGACAAAGACTTCCGGAAGCAGATAGAGAGAACACTTCCCCGTCTGCTGCCTTACCGGATTGGTAAGAAAGGTAACCTGCAGGAATGGTTCCACGACTGGGAAGACCAGGAACCGCAACACCGTCATCAGTCGCATCTGTTCGGCTTGTATCCGGGGCATCATCTGTCTGTAACAGAAACGCCGGAACTGGCAAAGGCTTGTGCCCGTACGCTGGAAATAAAAGGTGACAATACTACAGGCTGGAGCACCGGCTGGCGTGTCAATCTTTATGCACGCCTGCAAGACAGCAAGAATGCGTACCACATCTACCGCCGCCTACTGCGTTATGTCAGTCCGGACGGATACAAAGGAAAGGATGCACGACGCGGAGGAGGCACCTACCCCAACCTGCTCGATGCACACTCGCCTTTCCAGATTGACGGTAACTTTGGCGGTTGTGCCGGCGTCGTTGAAATGCTGATGCAATCTTCCGAAAACAGTATCACCCTGCTTCCGGCTCTTCCGGAGGAATGGAAGGACGGCAGCGTGAAAGGTATCTGTGCCCGTGGAGGCTTCATCGTCGACATGGAATGGAAGAACAGTAAGGTCACATCCTTGTACATCCAGTCACGCAAAGGCGGAAAGACGAAAGTCTGCTTCAACGGAAAATCCAAGAATATCGCCCTCAAAGCAGGCAAAGGAATCAAGTTACTATAAGCTTGCGTAATACAAAAAAAGAAAGCCGCACCGGAATCATCCAATGCGGCTTTCTTTTTATCTGAAATTCAGTATCTATCAGCATTAAGCTTTTACACGACCTACGTAAGAACCGTCGCGAGTATCCACTTCAATAGTTTCATCCTGGTTGATGAACAACGGAACACGTACAGTAGCGCCAGTTTCTACAGTAGCAGGCTTAGTAGCGTTAGTAGCAGTATCACCTTTCAGACCCGGTTCAGTGTAAGTAACCTTCAGCTGAACTTTTACCGGCAATTCTGCGAACAGGATAGTTTCAGTAGAAGCATCAGAAACAACTTCTACAATCATTTCTTCTTTCAGGAAGTCAACTCCTTCAATCAGGTCATGAGCGATAGGCACCTGTTCGAAAGTTTCCTGATTCATGAAAATATAATCTTCTCCTTCTTTGTACAAGAACTGATAAGGACGACGTTCTACACGTACATCTTCCAGTTTTTCACCGATGTTGAAACGACGTTCCAATACATATCCGTCTACCACATCTTTCAGTTTTGTACGCATGAAAGTGTTTCCTTTACCCGGTTTTACATGCAGGAAGTCAATGCAGAAATACAATTTGCCATCCATACGGATAGCGGTTCCGATTTTAATGTCTTGAGCATTAATCATAACTTAAATCCTTTATTATTATGTAATAGTTTGATTTATTCTCTGAATACGGTTGCAAAATTAATCTAAATCACGAAAAAACGCAAAAAGATTTGTCTAAAAATGATTTAGCACTTTGATTATTAAAAAAAAGTCACTAATTTTGCAGCCCGAACGCATGGAATAATAACATAAAATAGTATATACGAAAATGAAAAGAACATTCCAACCCTCTAACAGAAAGAGAAGAAACAAACACGGTTTCCGTGAAAGAATGGCTACCGCAAACGGTCGCCGAGTATTGGCAGCACGTCGCGCTAAAGGCCGCAAAAAATTAACTGTATCTGACGAATACAACGGAGTAAAAGCATAATAAACTCTGTTTTGACAGAAAGCCGCAAAGTAATTCCTTCTATTTACTTTGCGGCTTTTTATTTTCTCTCCAACCTGCATTGCCAGTTCTCTTCTGCTCCGAAACACAATTGCTCCGATATAAAGCATAAAAAACCGGGCTTCATTATCTTCCGATAACGAAACCCGGCCTTATTTTCTAAATCACTGTGGATTCTTATTATTTAATCAGGTCACGACCTGTCATTTCAGCCGGCTGTGCCATGCCTAAAATGTGCAGGATAGAAGGAGCCACATCAGCCAATACACCATTTTCTACTTTGGCGTCTTTGTTTTCAGTTACGTATACAAACGGAACCGGATTCAAAGAGTGAGCTGTGTTCGGTGTACCATCTTCATTCAGTGCATGATCTGCATTTCCGTGATCTGCAATGATGATGACTTCATAACCGTTAGCCTTAGCAGCTTCTACCGTATCTTTCACACAGTTATCGATAGCTACCACAGCCTTTTCAATTGCTTCATAGATACCTGTATGGCCTACCATGTCACCATTTGCATAGTTCACTACGATGAAGTCATATTTCTGTGTACCGATAGCTTCTACCAGTTTATCTTTTACTTCGTATGCGCTCATTTCCGGCTTCAAGTCGTAAGTAGCAACCTTCGGTGAAGGAACCAGGATACGGTCTTCATTGTCATACGGAGTTTCACGTCCACCGTTGAAGAAGAAGGTTACATGGGCATATTTTTCAGTTTCTGCAATGTGAAGCTGAGTCTTGCCATTATTAGCAAGATATTCACCCAATGTATTCTGTACGTTTTCCTTATCGAACAAGATGTGTACGCCTTTGAACGAAGCATCATACGGAGTCATACAGTAGTACTGCAATCCCGGGATTGTCTTCATGCCTTCTTCCGGCATATCCTGCTGAGTCAATACGATAGTCAATTCTTTTGCACGGTCGTTACGATAGTTGAAGAAGATAACTACGTCACCTTCCTTGATAGTACCGTCGAAGTTTGCATTAGAAATCGGTTTGATGAATTCGTCTGTTACACCTTCATCATATGATTCCTGCATGGCCTGTACCATATCGGTAGCTTTCTTACCCACACCGTTTACCAGCAAATCGTATGCTTCTTTCACACGTGCCCAACGTTTGTCACGGTCCATAGCATAGAAACGTCCAACGATAGAAGCAATCTTTCCAGCCGATTTTTCGCAATGAGCAGTCAGCTGTTCAATGAATCCCTTTCCGCTCTTCGGGTCTGTATCACGGCCGTCCATGAAGCAGTGGATGAAAGTATTTTCCAGTCCGTATTCCTTTGCAATGTCACACAATTTGAACAAGTGTTCCAAAGAAGAGTGTACACCACCATTGGAAGTCAATCCCATGAAGTGGATGTTTTTTCCATGTTCTTTTGCGTATGAGAAAGCAGCTACTACTTCTTTATTCTGCATAATGCTGTTATCGGCACACGCGCGGTTAATCTTCACCAAATCCTGATATACAATACGGCCTGCACCGATGTTCAAGTGACCTACCTCAGAGTTACCCATCTGACCGTCTGGCAAACCTACATTTTCGCCACTGGCCTGCAGCTGTGAGTGAGGATAGTTAGCCAACAGACTGTCCCAGTAAGGAGTCGGAGTATTGAAGATTACATCATCTTTTTGACGGTCGCCACAACCCCAACCGTCCAGAATCATTAAAAGCGCTTTCTTTGCCATAATCTATTTTGTTTAAAAGTTAGAATTCCATTCTATGTTTTCCGACAGCAAAAATACAAAATAATCCTGCTTGAAAGATTACTTTTCCTGATAATAATCAATAAAAAACGGCTACTTGAACCAAGTAACCGTAAAACAAATCGGGCGCACCTAATGGCACGCCCGACAGCATATTGCATCCTAATAATTATTCAGCACGCAAAGTGAAACGTTTGAAGTCTGCAACAGCCAGTTCCGGATCAGCAGCTTTCAATACATCAGCTACAGTCTTCTTCGGATCCATGATGCTTTCCTGTTTCAGCAAGCAAACTTCTTTCAAGAATTTACCCAGACGGCCTTTTGCGATATTTTCAATCATAGCCTCAGGCAAGTTAGCAGCTTTTTCTGCAGCCACTTTTTCCTTGATTTCTTTAGCTTTAGCTACATCTTCAGCAGTAATCCATCCCTTAGCCATGTTGCTTTCCATGTGCTCTTCGCTATCTACGTGAGAAGGATTGATACCAGCTTTCTTCAAAGCAGCTTCCACAGCTTTCTGTACCTGTTCAGCCTTAGTCTTTTCAATAGCTACATTGATTTCTTCCTGTTTTACAGATTCAGGAACACCAGCTTCATCAATTGCAATCGGGTTCATGGCAGCAATCTGCATACAGATTTCATGAGCTACCTGAGCATCACATTCCTTGTTGAATGCAACGATTGTACAAAGCTGGTTTTTATTCATGTGGTTGTAAACAGCAGTGCAAGCACCTGAAACGAAATTGAAACCATCCAATTCAGTCTTTTCACCAGTGATACCACTACGTTCTACAATTGCATCAGCAATAGTACCGTTACCCATAGGCAAAGCCTTGATTTCATCCAAAGTCTGGCATTTGTTAGCAATAGCAGCATCCAGAATAGCCTGAGTCAGTGCTACGAAATCCGCGTTCTTTGCTACGAAGTCAGTTTCACACTTCAAAGCAATCATTGCAGCGTAGTCACCAGTTGATTTTGCCAACACACAACCTTCTGAAGTTTCGCGGTCAGAACGTTTTGCAGCTACAGCCTGTCCTTTTTTACGGATAATTTCCATTGCCTTGTCGAAATCGCCTTCCGATTCTGCCAAAGCGTTCTTACAGTCCATCATACCAGCTCCAGTCATTTTACGGAGCTTGGTGATATCAGCCATACTTACAGCCATAATAATATCTTTTATTTTGAGTTAGTAATATTCTTAAAAACAAAGTTGAGAATTGAGAATTGAGAATCGAGAGTATAGTTATCCCAATTTTCAATTTTCAATTCTCAACTTATTTATGATTAAGCTTCTTCTTCGTCCTTGCTCATGAAGGCAGCAGCCTTAGATGCATTGATTGCATCTTCTTCAGCCTTGTCCATGCGAGCTTTGGTAGCTTTTTTCTTAGCAGCTTTCGGTGCATTTTCACCAGCAGCTTCCATATCTACCTTTTCTGCTTTTCTTTCTTCCAAGCCTTCTGCCATTGCAGCGCAGCAAGCATCCAAGATAACTTCTACAGATTTAGTAGCGTCATCATTTGCCGGAATTACGAAATCGATGTTTGAAGGATCTGAGTTAGTATCTACAATAGCAAATACAGGGATACCCAGACGGTTAGCTTCACGAACTGCGATGTTTTCTTTCAATACATCTACTACAAACAGAGCAGACGGCAGACGAGTCAAATCAGCGATAGAACCCAAGTTCTTTTCCAACTTAGCACGCTGACGAGAAATCTGAAGAACTTCTCTCTTTGACAAGTTAGAGTAAGTACCATCGTTAGTCAATTTATCGATAGTAGCCATTTTCTTCACAGCCTTACGGATTGTCGGGAAGTTAGTCAACATACCACCCGGCCAACGTTCGATTACGTACGGCATATTTACAGAAGCAGCTTTCTCAGCTACTACTTGTTTAGCTTGTTTCTTAGTAGCAACGAACAGGATTTTCTTTCCTGATTTTGCGATTTGTTTCAAAGCTTCAGCAGCTTCATCAACCTTAGCAACAGTCTTGTTCAAATCGATGATATGAATACCGTTGCGTTCCATGAAAATATAAGGAGCCATTGCAGGGTTCCACTTTCTTTTAAGGTGTCCGAAGTGGCAACCAGCCTCCAATAATGTATCAAAATTTACTCTTGACATTGTTTTTAATTTTAATCGTTTACTTTCTTTTTTGTTTATTGAACCAACTGCCCGGTAGTCTCTCCGACAAGAGCTTGCAGGAAGAATCCTGACAGTTTAGATACTAAACGCTTCTTTAGGTGACGAGGTATCAGTTGACGAGGCAACAAGGACAGCCCCACCGAGTGAACCACCTTGCCAGCTTGTCCCTTATCCAACTTGTCCCCTCGTTAACGTTTACTGAACTGGAATCTACGGCGTGCTTTCGGACGTCCCGGTTTCTTACGTTCAACAGCACGAGAATCGCGAGTCATGAAACCTTCAGAACGAAGAGCCTTCTTATCTTCCGGGTTAATTTTAACCAGTGCACGAGCGATAGCCAGACGCAAAGCCTGAGACTGACCAGTGAAACCACCACCGCACAAGTTAACTTTGATATCATATTTTTCAGCCACTTCCAATTTGTTCAACGGCTGTTTAACTACATACTGCAGAATAGTTGATGGAAAGTACTGTGCAAGGTCTCTCTTGTTAATAGTAATCTTTCCTGTACCTTCGCTAACGAAAACGCGAGCTACTGCGCTTTTACGTCTGCCTAATGCATTTACTACTTCCATTCTTTATTATTTAAGTGAATTAATATCAATTACTTTCGGAGTCTGAGCTTCGTGTTTGTGTTCACTTCCTTCGTAAACATACAAGTTGCCCAGCAACTTAGCTCCCAGACGATTCTTAGGAAGCATACCTTTTACTACTTTCTTCATCAATTTTTCAGCGCCATTCGGCTTTGCCAACAGACGAGCCGGAGTAATTTCACGCTGACCACCAGGATAACCGGTATAGCTCAGGTAAACCTTATCGGTCATTTTCTTACCTGTAAATTTCACTTTGTCTGCATTGATAATAATGACATTATCGCCACAGTCTACGTGAGGGGTGAAGTTAGGTTTGTACTTACCTCTCAACAGTTTTGCAACTTTTGCACCGAGACGGCCAACAACCTGATCGGTAGCATCCACAACAACCCATTCTTTAGTTGCTGTTTCCTTGTTTGCAGAAATGGTCTTGTAACTTAAAGTATCCACTCTTAAATCTTTTTAAAATGTTAACTACTAAAAAACAAATTCCTACAACCTTACCCTTCCCGGACAAAGAAGAATAAAGCACTCAGAATTAAAAATTTATCACTAGTTGATAATAATCGGCTTGCAAAGGTACGGCTTTTCTTTTAACCGACAAAGATTTTAAGTTTTTTTTTCGCGGGGTAATCAAGGGATTATACATCATGCCTAAATGCCAGAAAATCAGAAAGACCGTTACAAGCCTCATGTTGCAACGGTCTTTCCATCTTGTCATAATTAATTTTGGTCAACGTAATTCATCACCTGGATAAACCGGTGACATTTCTACCCGTTTCCATATTTCATGACACCATGAATCTATCCTATTTTCATTGGCATCATTTTCCAAAAAATACTTCACATACATCAATGTCCCGTTTTCCTTCAGTTCAAAGTGCATCTCATTTTCCTTTCCATTCAGCTGGGGAAGATGCACATTTTTCTCCACACACTCCGTATAGAGCCCCTCATTGTTTATCTTATAAGTACCATATCCCAAAATGACGGCTCCCGTCTGCATCATCAGCAAATTGGTAAAACGTCCGTCATCAGAAAGAATCTTCAAAGAATTACTTGTCTTAAGTTCACCCGGAATATCCGGAGAATTAGAACGATAGAAACACATCTGCCAAACCCCATGCAAATTAACAGGAGTTTTTTCCTGCACATCCTGGGCCATCGAATTGCCGACAGCTAAGAGCATTAAAAATGCAACCAGAAAGAAATAACGTATTTTCATAACTAAAAGTATTAGAATTACCTATCAGGCTACTTACAAAAT
>NZ_DBEXBB010000328.1:0-5757 GCF_048170425.1 Phocaeicola sp. | reverse complement strand
AGCATTGCTTGGAGCTTGAAACTCACAGGCAATGCCTTTTTTATATCAATACCGATAAACTAATTATCCGATATTCTTCACTTTAATCAGGTATTCAGCAATCTGAACGGCATTCAGAGCGGCACCTTTCTTAATCTGGTCGCCTACAATCCAGAAAGTCAGACCGTTTTCGTTAGCCAGGTCTTTACGGATACGACCTACATATACAGGGTCTTTTCCAGCCAGGAACAACGGCATCGGATATTCTTTCTTTTCCGGGTTGTCCATCAGTACCAGACCTTCGCCGTTGGCAAATGCTTCGCGGGCTTCTTCTACAGATACCGGACGTTCTGTTTCAATCCAGATGCTTTCTGAGTGTGAACGAAGTGCAGGAACACGTACGCAAGTTGCACTAACCTGTACATCTGAGTGCATGATTTTACGTGTTTCATTGTACATCTTCATTTCTTCTTTGGTATAACCGTTGTCTGTGAACACGTCAATCTGAGGAATCAGGTTGAATGCCAGCTGATAAGCGAATTTCTCTACAGTGACAGGCTCTCCGGCCAATACCTGACGGTACTGTTCGTAAAGTTCGTCCATGGCAGCCGCACCGGCACCGCTGGCAGCCTGATAGGTAGATACGTGTACACGTTTGATATGGGTCAGGTTCTCGATAGCTTTCAGGGCTACTACCATCTGGATGGTCGTACAGTTCGGGTTGGCAATGATGCCACGCGGACGGTTCAGTGCATCTTCGGCATTAACTTCAGGTACTACCAGAGGAATGTCGTTTTCCATACGGAATGCGCTGGAGTTGTCAATCATCACTGCACCGTATTTAGTGATGGTTTCTGCAAACTCCTTGGAAGTTCCCGCACCGGCTGACGTAAAGGCGATGTCTACTCCTTTGAAATCATCGTTGTGCTGCAGAAGTTTTACTTCGATTTCTTTTCCGCGAAAAGTGTATTTTCGTCCGGCACTTCTTGAAGATCCGAACAACAGCAGTTCATCTACCGGGAAGTTTCTTTCATCGAGCACACGCAGGAACTCCTGTCCTACGGCTCCGCTTGCACCAACAATTGCTACTTTCATTTCTTATGTTTCTTGTTTAAGTTAATAAATTCCGTGATTGTATTGCTTTCTGTATTTTAGTTAGATACTTTTGTCTTCTCCTTGTATCCTTTGAACCGCAAAATTAAAACATTTTGGAATACCAAAGGGGAAATACGGAACTTTTTTCGTATTTTTGTCCATAAATTTAAACCGAATAAACCGAACAGCTCATTATCTATGGAAGAATTGTTAGATTTTTTTCATCTCAATATAGATTTTCCCATTACTGACCCCACCTGGATTTTTTTCCTTGTGTTGGTCATCATCCTGTTTGCTCCGATTGTATTGGAACGTCTGCGCATTCCGCACATCATCGGAATGATTCTGGCAGGTATCGTTATCGGGGAACATGGATTTAATATTCTGGCGCGCGACAGCAGTTTTGAGCTTTTCGGTAAGGTGGGACTGTATTATATCATGTTCCTGGCCGGACTGGAAATGAACATGGAGGATTTCAAGAGTATCCGTGTGAAGGCTACGGTATTGGGCTTGCTGGCCTTTATCTTTCCGCTGGGTATTGGTGTGTGGACCAATCTGAACTTGCTGGGATACGGACTGATTACTTCTGTGCTGCTGGCCAGTATGTATGCCTCGCACACTTTGATAGCTTATCCGATTGTGATTCGTTACGGTATCAACCGGCAGCGGGCTGTCAGCATTGCGGTGGGAGGTACGGCGGTGACGGATACGCTGACCTTGTTGGTTTTGGCCGTCATTGCAGGTATGTACAAGGGCGATACTTCGGATATGTTCTGGGTGTGGCTGGTGCTGAAAGTCGTGATGCTGAGCGTGGTGATTATGCTGACCTTCCCTCGCATCGGACGCTGGTTCTTCCGTCGTTACAGTGACCAGGTGGTGCAGTATATCTTTGTGATGGCCATGGTCTTCTTGGGAGCCGGATTGATGGAGCTGATTGGTATGGAGGGAATCTTGGGAGCCTTCTTGGCCGGGTTGGTGCTGAACCGCCTGATTCCGCATGTTTCTCCGCTGATGAGTCACCTGGAGTTTGTAGGAAATGCGTTGTTTATTCCTTATTTCCTTATCGGAGTGGGAATGCTGATAAACGTGAATGTATTGTTCGGGCATATCGATTCCATTAAGGTAGCTGGTGTCATGATTGTGGTGGCACTGTTAGGCAAATGGATTGCATCGTGGCTGACACAGAAAATATATCGCATGAAGGCGGTAGAACGGGAGCTGATGTTCGGACTGAGTAATGCACAGGCTGCGGCTACCCTGGCGGCGGTACTGGTGGGTTACAACATTATTCTGCCCAGTGGAGAGCGTTTGTTGAACGAAGATGTACTGAATGGTACCATTCTGCTGATTCTAGTGACGTGTGTGGTCAGCTCGTTTATTACGGAACATGCGGCCAAACGAATTGCGATGGATGATGCAGAGCTGGATGAAGAAAAAGAACAGCAAAAGGAACGTATCCTGATTCCTGTGGCCAATCCGGACACACTGGATAAACTGATGCAGCTGGCGCTGGTGGTACGTGATGAAAAGCGGACGGACAATCTGGTGGCACTGAATGTGATTAATGATAACAATGATTCTGTGCGGTTGGAGATGCGGGGAAAGAGAAGCCTGGAAAGGGCGGCTCAGATTGCTGCGTCGGCCAATGTCTTTCTGAAAACAGTGTCGCGTTTCGACTTGAATATTGCTACGGGTATTTTACATACAGCTAAGGAAACTGAGGCAACTACGATTGTCATTGGTTTGCACAACAAGGCCAATATCGTGGATTCGTTCTTCGGTAATCTGACGGAAGATTTGCTGAAGAATACTTATCAGCAGGTGATGATTGCCCGCTTTCTGATGCCGGTCAATACGTTGCGGCGTATCATTGTGGCGGTACCTCCTAAATCGGAATTTGAGCATGGCTTTGTGAAATGGATTACGCACTTGTGCCGCATGAGTAGTCAGCTGGGATGCCGTCTGCATTTCTTTGCTCATCCCCAGACTTTGGGGTATATCAAGGGATATATCCAGAAGAAGCACAAGGATGTGATGACGGAATACCAGGAACTGGATAACTGGGACGACTTGCTAATTATTACAGGACAGGTGAATTACGATCATCTGCTGGTTATTGTCAGTTCACGAAGAGGGTCTATTTCGTACGACTCTTCTTTTGAACGCTTGCCCATGCAGGTATCCAGATATTTTAATAACAACAGTATCATGCTGCTGTATCCTGACCAGAAGGGTGACCCGAATGAAACACTGAGTTTTGCCGATCCGCGTGGATGGGCCGAAACGCAGTATTATGACAAGGTGGGCAACTGGTTTTATAAATGGTTTAAGAAAGATTCATGAGCGAAGAAAATAAGAAAGAATGGCAGCAGCGCACGGAATTGCTGTTAGGCGAAGAGAAGATGGAGCGTCTGCGTAAGGCGCATGTGTTGGTGGTAGGCCTGGGAGGAGTAGGTGCGTATGCGGCTGAAATGATTTGTCGTGCCGGAGTGGGACGGATGACGATTGTAGATGCCGATACGGTACAGCCGAGTAACATCAACCGTCAGTTGCCGGCCACTCATTCCGTAATTGGCCGACCGAAGGCAGAGGTATTGGCTGAACGTTTCCGGGATATTAATCCGGAACTGGAGCTGACTGTGCTGCCGGTTTACCTGAAAGATGAGGCTATACCTGAACTGCTGGACAGTGCGCCGTTTGATTTTGTGGTAGATGCCATTGATACGGTAGCTCCTAAGTGCTATCTGATATATCATGCCTTGCAACGCGGATTGAAGATTGTCAGCAGCATGGGAGCCGGAGCCAAACGGGATATTACGCAGATTCGTTTTGCGGATTTGTGGGATACGTATCATTGTGGGTTGAGCAAGGCGGTGCGTAAGCGTTTGCAGAAAATGGGTATGAAGCGGAAGCTGCCGGTGGTATTCAGCACGGAGCAGGCCGATGCAAATGCCGTGATATTGGTAGATGATGAACAGAACAAGAAGTCTACTGCAGGAACCGTCAGCTATATGCCGGCCGTATTCGGATGCTATCTGGCAGAGTATGTAATTCGTAAATTGTAAAGTCGTATGATTCAGTTGGAAGGGATAACCAAGAGTTTTGGTGCGCTTCAGGTATTGAAAGGGATTGACCTGGAAATCGGGAGAGGTGAGGTGGTCAGTATTGTGGGGCCCAGTGGGGCGGGAAAGACTACCTTGCTTCAAATTATGGGTACACTCGACAAACCGGACGGAGGACGAATTATATTGAACGGTACGGAGGTGAACCGTCTGAAAGAAAAGGAGCTTTCTGCCTTTCGGAACCGGGAAATCGGTTTTGTTTTTCAGTTTCACCAGTTGTTGCCTGAGTTCACGGCGGTAGAGAATGTCATGATGCCGTCTTTGATTCAAGGCAAATCGGCAGGAACTGCCCGAAAGGAAGCATTGGATTTGCTGGATTTCCTGGGATTGTCGGAGCGGGCCACGCATAAGCCGGCAGAACTTTCGGGTGGCGAAAAGCAGCGTGTGGCTGTAGCCCGTGCCTTGATGAATCATCCTTCGGTAATCTTGGCGGACGAGCCTTCCGGAAGTCTGGATACGCAGAACAAGGGAGAATTGCATCGGTTGTTCTTTGAACTGCGTGACAAGTTAGGGCAGACTTTTGTCATCGTTACGCACGATGAGGAGCTGGCCACGCAGACCGACCGTACCATTCATCTGGTGGACGGACGTATCGTATAAGATAAAAAAATCCCGTCCCGGTAAAGATGTGTACCGGCAGACGGGATAAATTTTTCCTCGATTTATTAGCTTTTTAGAAAGAAAGGTGTACGATTTCTGGATTATGGTCGGAAAGGTATTTCTTTGCTTTCCGGTTTTCTTCAGGAATGTAGCTGCGCTGTACCTCTATTTGAGGAGTGACAAATATAAAGTCTATTTTTTCACAGGAGTCGGCGGGTATGCGTCCGAAATTATGGAAGGTGTAGCTGGCACCTTCTTGCTGGAGAGCTGTCTTGTGTGCATCTTTCAGTATGAAACTGTTACCGGTGATAGTCTGATAGGCTTCCGACTGGTCGGATACGTTGAAGTCTCCGGTAACTACGGCAGGCTGGTCGCCTACGATTTCTTTTATTTTCTCGATAATCAGCAAAGCACCTTTTTTACGGGCTTCTGTTCCCACATGGTCAAAGTGCGTATTGATGGCCATAAAGATTTTTCTGTTGGTCTTGTCTTTCAGCTTGGCCCAAGTGGCAATACGGGTGCAGGCACCGTCCCATCCGATGAATCCTACACTGTCGGGGTATTGTGACAGCCAGAAGGTGTTGTTGTCCAGTAATTCAAAACGGTCTTTTTTATAGAACAGAGGGGCATATTCACCTTGTGTTTTTCCATCTTCTCGTCCCACGCCGACTTCGGCATATTCTGGCAGACGGGCTTTCAGGTCTTCAAGCTGGTGGTGCAGGACTTCCTGCATGCCTACAATGTCCAGATTTTGTGCCTTGATGAAATTGGCTACGGTGTCTTTTCTGTATGTCCAGCTGTTCAGACTGTCATAGGGATTGTCGTAGCGGATGTTGAAGGTGCTCCATGTGATTTCACTGGTTGGTTGGGGAGAGTGGCATGAAGCAATGGTCATGCACAAAGAGAGCCCCAGAAAACTTCCTAAAATAGTGTAGAGTTTCATAGATATAAAGTTTAATGA
>NZ_DBEXBB010000327.1:0-5580 GCF_048170425.1 Phocaeicola sp. | reverse complement strand
TACACCCAAATATACACCCAATTATTGAGATAGCAAAAGACATTTAGAAACATTTAGTTTTACTCTATGTTGTAATTTGCACTTGATTATCAGTTGTTTGCGGTTTTATGAGATTCTGTGAAAGTATAAGTTCGAGAGCCTGTCTCTCCGCAAAATGCTAAAATTCAGCGACTTTAAAACAAAACACCCGGCTATACACATCAAAATGTAAAGCCGGGTGTTTTGTTTTTTTACAGTCCAGAAAATACTTCAAAAGCCAAGATGGCATGCGCAAACTTACATGCCATCTTATTCCAAAGTTTTTATTTAATTCACCTGGTTCTATACTATATCTCCTAAATATAACTCATCGGCATATTAAAAGAAACAAAATACGACCAATAGTCCGGCATTACTTTTTCAGCTTTTCTTCAATTGGATCATTATATTGAGTCTGAAGTTTTTTCAACTCAGCTTTAAGCTCTTTTGTTATTTCTTCGTATCCTTCTTTGCCAAACAAATTATTCATTTCCTCTGGATCTTCCTGAAGATCATAAAGTTCCCAAACGTCAATATCATTATAAAAATGAATCAGCTTATAGCGCTCCGTACGTACACCATAATGACGCTTTACCATGTGTTCCGCAGGATATTCATAAAAATGATAATAAAGAGATTTACGCCAGTCAGACGGTTTTTCACCTTTCAACAGAGGAAGCAGGGATACCCCATGAATATCCGACGGAATTTCTGCCCCAGCCAGATCAAGAAACGTAGGAGCATAGTCAATATTCTGCACCATCTCCGTAATTTCACCTTTAGCTTTCTGCTTCATATTGTCAGGCAAACGCATTACAAGAGGAGTACGCATTGACTCTTCGTACATGAAACGCTTGTCAAACCAGCCATGCTCGCCCATATAGAATCCTTGGTCTGAAGTATAGACAACCAACGTATTCTTCAGCAATCCCTGTTTGTCCAGATAATCCAGCAAAACGCCCACATTGTCATCCAATGATTTGAGCACCTTGGCATAATCACGCATATATCTCTGATACTTCCATTCCGCAAGTTCTTTTCCCTGCGGATTCTTCTTGTAGAACTCATCAATCATCGGTTGGTAAAATTTATCATAAACCTCGCGATCTTCTTTGTCCAAACGACCGACAAAAGCTTCAAATGCCCCTTTAAGCGGAGTTTCACCTTCAGGTCTGTACATCTTTGTATCATACATTATGTCCATGTCCTTAAAGATGCTCATCTCCTGGGTCTTTGCAGCCTCTCTTCCCTCATAGTCGTCATAGAAATTATCAGGTATGGGAAAAGTCTTGTCCTCATATAAAGAAAGGTATTTCAACTCAGGCAACCAGTTACGATGGCATGCCTTGTGATGCACAAACAGACAGAAAGGTTTCTCCTTGTCTCTTGTATTCTCCAACCAATTGATACTTTTTTCAGTAATGATGTTTGTAAGATAACCTTTCTCTACAATGGTATCATTGTTCATTTCTATAAAACGAGGATTATAGTAATCTCCCTGGCCAGGAACGATTTCCCAATAATCAAAGCCTGTAGGAAGACTTTCCAGGTGCCATTTCCCGATTATAGCAGTCTGATAACCGGCTTTCTGCAAAAGTTTGGGCATAGTCTGCTGCGTTCCGTCAAACACACAATTGGTATTGTCATAAAAACCGTTAGCATGACTATGTTTCCCCGTAAACATACAGGCACGACTGGGGCCTGATAGAGAATTAGCCACAAAACTGTTTACAAACTTTACTCCATCATTAGCTATCCGGTCAAGATTCGGAGTTTCTACATAACGGTTGTCATAGCAGCTCATCATTTGCGCCGTATGATCATCGGTCATAATATATACAATGTTAAATCTTTCTTCCTGACTCTTCTGAGCTTCTCCACACGAAATCAGGGCAAACTGGGAAATACCTACAGATGCCAGACAAAACAGGTTCATAGTTGATTTTGAGTCCATAATCTTTTATTCTTATTTTTAAAACAACATAATTCAAACTTTCATTTATTTACGGGTAGCTGACTATCTATCGTATCAGCCGACAGGTTTGGATTTAATGCTTCATGTATATCCTCCTTATAATTGTAGCCATACAGTTTGTACAACTCCAAATGGTGCCTTAAACGTTCTAAGAAATCTCCAATGTTTTTATTTTCGGGTTTACTCCATTGTATTTCAGCCAACGCGGCAATACGAGGCAACATCTGCCATTCCATCTTTACACTGTCTTTAGTCCACTCTGTCCAGATACACCCCTGCGCCCCCATTACATTCTTTTTCTGCTCTGGCGTAGCCTCTTCAGGAACAGGCTCAAATGAATATACCCTATCTATGCTGCTTAACCCTCTTAATTGATTGAACTTGGCGTTACTGAAATACAGGTGCTGTATGGGGCAGGCAATTGTTCTATATCCGCCTTCTATGGATTTCAAGCAAGCCTCCGGTTGTGTCCAGGCCATAACAATGGTAGACTTTGCAGGATTTCCGTGCAGGATTTCATTCCATGCCATCATTTCTCTCCCCCGTTTCCGGATTTCCTTTTCCACTTCACCCATAAACCAGGCTTGAAGCTGATTTTCCTTCGTATGCTCTTTCGAGTCTTTTAATCCTAACTCCCTGATTTTCTTCTGACATTTTGCACAGGTTTTCCAGTGGTATTTGGGACATTCATCTCCACCTATATGAATATAGGGAGAAGGGAATATATCCATTATCTCATTAATTACATCTTTTGCGAACTGCAATGTCTGGTCATTTCCTCCACACAATACATTTCTAAACACGCCAAAATTGGCAGCTACCTCGTAAGGACCACCAGTACAGCCAAGTTCCGGATACGAAGCCAAAGCCGCCAGCATGTGGCCCGGCATATCAATTTCAGGAATTACGGTAATGTATCGCTCTGCCGCATACCTGACGATTTCTTTTGCCTCTTCCTGAGTATAATATCCGCTTACAGGGATACCGTCAAGTTCCTTCGATCCCCGCTCTTTTATCGTACCTTTTCTTTTCGAACCTATTTCCGTGAGCTTCGGATATTTTTTTATCTCTATACGCCAGCCTTGGTCTTCCGTAAGATGCCAATGAAAATAATTGATATTATATAAAGCAAGTATATCAATTATCTCTTTCAAATAATCAACACTGAAAAAGTGTCTGCCTACGTCTACCATGAACCCTCTGTAGCCAAAACGCGGATAATCCCTTACGCTTCCACAAGGAATGGCTGCAAGTGTGGTTCCATCTGTTACAGGCAATGCTTTATGCAAGGTCTGTATTCCATAAAACACTCCGGCCTCGGTTTTTCCTTTCAAAGAAATCTGCTCTTTTGAGACATTCAGCTCATAGCCTTCGTCTTCAGTCAAGGTACCATCCAAGCTTAAAACGATGGCATTATCTCTTTCTTTAGTAGACAAGTTCACTTCCGTAGCGGTAATTTTCTTTATATATGTAGCTAAAAACTCCGCATTTTTCTTCATCTTTTCATTACCTTCAGGATAACATATTGTGGTTGATTCATCAATCACAAAAGATGAACCGTCGTTCAATTTAACCACTTCATCAGGTCTGGGTATTACATCCAGATTTCCAAGTGTGACTTCTTTTTGGGAACAAGACATAAGCCCCGACACCATAAAAGCTAACAACGTCCATTTTTTCAGCTGACTCGTGTTCATAAATTCATTTATCATTATTTTAACATAGCATGTACAAACAAAGGCCTTCCATACCCCCTAAAAGCAGATATGGAAAACCTTAATTAATTATATTAGGGAATTATTACCACCCTGGATTCTGTTTCCACAATCCATCCATCAAATTCAACATTCTTTCTTGTATAGGCTGTAGATAATCTCTATTGGCTTTAAACTGCCATCCTTGTGGCATGGTAGAAGGCGGAACAGGCAAAATATAGCGAAGAGCATCTCCTTTATTTCCTGTCAGGAACAAATTGTTGTCACTTGCCTGATCATACTTCAATTCATCACCATAATGTTGCGATAAATTACTTCCAATAAACAATGCTCCCATAGGAGACTTACCGATAATAAGTTCTTCTGCCGCAGCCCAACGTAAAATATCTATCAGTCTTTTTCCTTCCAACGCTGTTTCCACTCTTCTTTCACGACGAACCACCTGCACATACTTATTCAAATCCTTGAATGGATAGCTTGCATCAGTGTTATATTCTCTGTCAAAATCTACAGCAGGCATACCGGCACGTTCACGCAAAGGTTGTAACACCCGGATAATTTCGCTTGCATTTGCTGCACCGTTCTGTTCTGCCAGAGCTTCCGCATGGTTCAGCAGAATATCTGCATACCGGAACTGGATGGCAGGAGTTGTCCCCTTGTATTCGCTGATATAGTCTCCCTCACAATCTATCTGCACATGCTTCAGCATGACATAGCCTGTAAGATTTGTTCCAAATGCCGTTCCATCTCCCGCCAAAGAAGGCCATTGGAGAGTATACGGACTACCCGCTCTTTCCGGTTGCATACGCTGACCAGGGAAAGCTACCGTCTGTGACAATCTTGGGTCACGGTTTTCCGGTTTTAATTCATCCGGATAGTTTTTCTTCAAATTCAGTAACTCTTCACCAAACAAAGGCCTACCGTCTCTTGACAAATAATCATCCACAAGTGAGGCACAGATACCAATATTTCCCCCTCCTGTATTCAAGTAACGAGTCACACTGTTTCCCACCTTATCTCCATCATACATCTTGAACCAAAGGATTTCCGGATTGGAAGTAAGATCCTGCGTATCAAATAGCTTTCTATAATCATTTTGAATATCACCCGTTTTATATATCTTCCATACATTCCGGGCTTCTACCTGCTGACAAGCCGTTATTGCAGTTTTAAGATAACTTTCTATCTTCGCATTCAAATCCGATTCGCTCAATGTATAGTCATAAAACTTTTCAGGTTTGTTCTTTTCTTTTGCATAGTGATAACGTTCCCACGTAGCTTCAAACAAAGCCACCTCACTTATCAAAGCACGAGCTACATCCTTATGAAGTCTCATAGACGCAGAATTGCTCTGTTCTTTCATCAAATCTCTGGCATTGCCCAAATCCTCAAGAATCTTATCCACAATAAATGTACGACTTTCACGTGGCAGCATCATCACCTCCATATCCGGATCCAAAGGTTTGTCTACCCATGCCAGTTCTCCATAGTTAATCAACATCCTATAATAATACCATGCACGGAAATAGTACGCTTCTCCTTTCAGCTGATTATATTCAATATCTCCTTTATCCGGACAATTGTCAATATTGTTGAGCAAATAATTTATGTTCCTTATATAGGTATAGTTAGAAAGCTCACTGGCAGAGCTCAATGCGGTCTGTCCCATGAGTCGCGTATTAGCAGCCATGCTACTCATATTGTCACTATCATAGTCCTGACCAGCCATACCACCGCCGCCACCGGCCATAAATCCTTGTCCTATCAGTCCGCTCTCATAATAACGGTCTACATAGTTTCTTATTTCACCTACACTCTGAAACGGATCTGCCGTAGAAAGTACCCCTTCCGGCATCTTATCCAAATCATAAA
>NZ_DBEXBB010000326.1:0-4734 GCF_048170425.1 Phocaeicola sp. | reverse complement strand
ACAACTAGATTATTGACTAATTTATGAAAAGAAATCATTCTAATTTATTCAGCCATTCATTACAGACATTTTTATGTATAGGATTGCTGATAGCATCTTCTTGTACCTCCGAATTTGAGGACTCACCGCAAGTACAAAAAGATGAATATATCGAGTTTTCTTTCAATACTATTGATTCGAGAGCCTCTGTCAACCAATATGGCAATGGAAATTTCACGGAAGGCGATGTGATAGGTTTGTACATCAGCAATGGCAGCCAAACAGAGTTCAGAAAACTTACATACGTAGAAGGTAAGTGGATGCCGAATTTAAGACGATCAGACTTCGGCAATGGAGAACTGAAAATGACAGCCCACTATCCATTAGTCTCTGAAAGTGAGACCTCCACTTCATTTCATATCCCCACAAACCAGAATGCAGAAGGCTATAATCCGGCTGATATTTTATTTGCCGAGAATACGCTTCCTGCCGGAGAAAATAAATCAAGCCTGAATTTCAAGCATATAATGCACAAGCTGGTTATCAAACCGGCTACAGATTTGAAAAACGCAGAAATAAAGGTTCGGACGATTGCAAACGGAGAAATAAATTTATTGACAGGGGAGGCAAACGTATTGCATGGTGAAAATACATTCGACTATATAACGCCTAAAAAAAATACTGACGGAAGCCTGGAAGCCATAATATACCCGCAACCCACAGATAATTACCAGACAAATGATGGACTGCTATCTATCGTGTCAAACGGGAAAGAATCCATATACAAAGCTCCCGAAAAATACAACAACGGAAGTCCTTGCAGCCAGTTTGAGGCAGGCAAAATATTTACAATCAACCTGTCTGTCATCACTCCGGATTTGAACTGGGCCAATAAAAAAATCTGGGTTTATGGCATCAATCCACCCGAGGATGCAGCCTGGAAGTGTCTTTTCCCCAATTTAAGCTACACAGAATATTTACTCTGGAAGAAGGAATACGGATGGTATGATGTAAACAAGAGAAACCCTTCCAACAAGACTGGCGGAGTGCCTGATGGAATGATGTGCTGGGCCGTTTCTGCCGCTAATTTGATACACTGGTGGATGGACAGAAACAAAGAGTATATTGACAAATATATCGAACAGGGCAAATATAAAGGTCCGAGTTCCCAATACAACTTTGAAAATGCAAAGACAGAGAATAAACAGGAAAGTGAGATTTTCCAGACATTCCTCAACTCATTTCAGAATGAAGCTGGAAATATCGATGAAGGGGTAAACTGGTTTATTCATGGTATCAAACCCATATCAAACACCATGAGAAATCCGGTGAACCTCGCGGGATACTTTCAAGATGTATTTCCCAAGGACATAAAACTGGCTACAAATATAGCCGGAATGGGAAAAGAGACATTCAATAAAACCATAAAAGACGCACTACAAAACAAGAAAGCAATAGGATTCAACAGAGGAGCGGTAAGAAATAGCCACGCCATGGTCATCTGGGGTGCAGAATTTGATGAAAACGGTGATGTGTCATACATCTATATAGCCGACAATAACGATAGAAATCAGTTTCTTACCTGGGAATATGGATGCATGAAAGAAAAAGTCGTTTATAAAACAATGCCTGAAGGTGGAACGATGACCGGATATACAACCGGACAGATAGAGGCACCGGCAGATGACTATATCCCCATCAACAGGCTGTATACGCTTGAACTAGGAACACAATATTGGGAAAACTATTTCAAACAGGCTGCAAACAATTAACAACTTGGGTATCAAGTAAAACAAAAACGGCACTATAAAATATTTTGTGTAAATGGAAATACGGGATTCAAAGTGAGTTCCGTATTTTTTATTTTATAGATTTGCAAAATGAAGAAGATTATGAAAGAAAAGAATCAAGTAGTGCCCGATGAGGTGTTAAGCAAGGAGTTCCTTAGCCAGTTCAAGACAGAAGCCGATGTAAGCAAGTTCCTGAAGCAGCTGCATGCCCAGGTCTTGGAAAAGATGCTTGAAGGCGAAATGGATGCCCATTTGGGGTATGAAAAGAATTCTGTGGCCGGTAACAATAGTGGTAATTCACGTAATGGCAGCTATCCGAAGAAAATCCAGACCGAACATGGAGAAGCCGTCATCTCTATACCCCGTGACCGTAACGGCCAATTTGAACCGATAGCCGTACCCAAACATGAAAGCCGTGGACTTTCTATAGAAAAGCTTGTTATCTCCCTATACGCCAAAGGAATGAGCGTTTCTGATATAGAGGAAGAGATGCGTGAGATTTATGAAATAGAACTCTCCACATCGGCCATTTCCATCATTACCAACAAAGTTAATCAGGCTGCCCAGGAGTGGCAAAACCGCCCCCTTGATCCTGTTTACCTGATAGTCTGGATGGACGGTATCGTCTTCAAGGTACGGGATAACGGCAAGATCATAAACAAGACCGTTTATCTTTGTGTCGGGCTGAAACAGAACGGCTTGAAGGAGGTTCTTGGCATGTGGGTCGGCAAATCGGAAAGTTCCTCTTTCTGGATGGGCGTCCTGACCGATTTAAAAGCCCGTGGAGTGCAGGATATACTGATTACCTGTACCGACAACCTGAATGGATTTACGGATACTATCCGCACCGTATTCCCTCAGTCATCCACCCAAATCTGTGTGGTACATCAGATCAGGAACTCCTGTAAATATGTCGTTTATAAGGATAAGAAAGAGTTTACGGCGGATATGAAGAATATCTATAATGCACCCAACAAAGAGGTTGCTGCCGAGGAACTTGACAATATGGAAAAGAAATGGGGAGGAAAGTATCCATACGCCATACTTTCATGGAGGAATAATTGGGATGATCTGACCGTTTTCTTCCAGTTCCCGCTGGAAATCAGAAAAATAATCTACACAACCAATCTCATTGAAAACCTGAACGGGAAAATCAGAAAGTACACGAAATCAAAGCTTTCATTCCCTTCGGACGATGCCGTAAAAAAGACCGTATATCTCTCACTTATGGAGATTGAAAAGAAATGGACAATGCCTATCTCAAACTGGGGCTTGATTATGAACCAATTTATGCTTATATTTGAAAACAGAATCCAGATATAAGAACAAACTTATAACTGAATCCTGTTTCCATTTACACAAAATTTTGGACAGTGTCACAAAAACCATGCCGTGTCCGGCAAGCTAAATCTGCTTGTGACACGGCATGGTTTATATCTCCTTTTCCAAGATACCTTCTGACAAACGGTTAATTCTTCTGGTCCAGCTCTTTAAGCAGTTCATCTACCGCAGCCTTCAACTGTGTATCCTCTCCTTTCACTACTGTTTCAGGTGCATTCAACACATATACATCCGGCTCCAGCTCTTTGTTTTCCAAATAGCTTCCATCTGGCAGACGATAACCAATCACTGGAATACCAAAAATCAAATCCGGATCTTGCATCCGTACCCAGTTAACACTGGTCATTGTTCCAGGTACCGGAGCACCTACCAGCTTACCCATCTGACGATGTTTATACACCCACGGTGTGCCGTGTGCATTGGAATAGTTGGCTTCGCACTGTACCATGATAGAAGGCTTGTTCCAACGACGGCTTGGCATATCACAGGCCTCACGACCACGGATAACCTGTGTCAGATACTTCTGACCACTGAACAGCACTTCAATATCTTCGTGCAAACGTCCTCCTCCATTGAAACGGGTATCAATTACAATACCTTCGCGGTTGTTGTATTTACCCAGAATGTCGGAATATACCGTACGGAAGCTACCGTCATCCATCGATTCGATATGTACATATCCCAGACGGCCGTTTGACCATTTATCCACATCTGCCGCACGCTGTTTTACCCAGCGTTCATACAACAGACTGCTCAGCGTTCCACTGCTGATAGGTTTCACCACCTCATCCCAGCGTTCTTTTGATTGTGCATCGTAGAATGAAACCAATATCTTCTTGCCAGCCTTTCCGTTCAGTAAAGCAGAGAAATCCGTATCTACCGGCTGACCGTCAACCTTTTCAATCACCACACCCGGCTTTACACGTGTGGTTTTCCGGTCGAACGGGCCTTTTTCTACCACTTCGTCCACCTTCATGCCTTTACCGGTATAATTCCAGTCATAAAGCAATCCCAGGCTGGCAGTCGCTTCTTTCACTCCCGGGCGATAACGACCACCTGTATGCGATACGTTCAGTTCACCCAGCAGTTCACTCAACATTTCCGCATAATCATACTTATTATTGATGTGCGGCAAGAAACGGCGATAATTAGCGGTCATGGCCTTCCAGTCTACCCCGTGCATATTCACTTCATAGAAGCGTTTCTGCTCCTCACGACACATATTATCGTACATATAGGCACGTTCGGCAGCCAAATCCATCTTCATTTCTGCCCGATAAGAAATCGGCTTCAGCTTCTCACCGCTTAAATCCATCTGCTGCATGGAGCCTGAACCTAATACAAAAAGATTCTTTCCGTCTTTATCCATTTCCATATCAGCCCACCCGGAACCCATCTTGTGCAACAACTTGGTTTCACGTTTGCGCAAATCCATCTTCCACATATCGAATCCACGTTCAAAAGCCGACAGATAATACAAACTTTCTCCATCCTTTGAAAGAATGGCCGAAGCGATGCTCGATGAGTTCGGCGTCAGACGTACGATGCGGTCCTGAATACCCTCCAGTTCCACCACGATGTCTTTCACCTTTTCAGCTTCCTCTTTCTTGTCTTTATCCTCTTT
>NZ_DBEXBB010000325.1:0-5266 GCF_048170425.1 Phocaeicola sp. | reverse complement strand
ACAACTGAACATGATGAAAAAAATACAAAGAGGATTATTCCCCTCTGTCGTGTGTGGCTTGTTTTCCACCATGATGCTACCGGGGTGTATCGGAAACGGGACAGCCGGAGGAAACGAAGTTTCAGTGGATTCCATTCCTATGGATACGATTGTCTATCTGGATGCAGCCAACACGGAATCACCTAATTGCCAGATTAAAATCAATTTCAAATATTTAAAGTCGGCCGACAAGAACGATTCGCTGACACAGGTAATCAATCAGGTGCTGGAAGATGCTTTTTCAAGTGCACATGCCGGAGTTATTTCTCCACAAGCCTTTGTCTCGTCTATCAAGGAAAGTCTGGCAGGTGATTATTTGAAAGATGTACTGGGAAGTTACCAGACCGACGTAAAAAACGGCATGAAGCCCGATGAGATTCCCAACTGGTATAACTACGAGTATGAGATAAACTCGGAGCTGAAAGAAGGCAAAGACAGTATATGGAATTATGCCGTCACAACTTTCCAGTATACCGGAGGTGCACATCCCAACACATGGGCACGGTGGGTCAACATTGACGCGGCCAACGGGAAAAGCCTGGAAAAGAGCGAAGTGTTTGCTAAAGGAGCTGAGGAGGATATCTGTAAGCTGATTCTGGGCAAGCTGCTGGCAGAAGCCAATAAAAAGCTGGAGACAGACACGCTGACCTGTGTAGAGGGACTTCAGTCGGTAGGTATCTTGCTGGATACAGACTTGTATGTGCCCGATAACTTCCTGCTCGAAAAAGAAGGGGTGACATTCCTTTATAATACCTATGACATTGCGCCTTATTACATGGGACGTTTCCAGCTGACGGTTCCTTATGAAGAAATCAATACTTATTTACTCAAGAAATAATCGTACATGGATATTATTCTAAAATATTTCCCGAACCTGAGTGAGGTTCAGCAACAGCAGTTTGCGGCTTTGTATGATTTGTATACCGACTGGAACAGCAAAATTAACGTGATTTCACGAAAAGACATTACCAATCTGTATGAGCATCACGTGCTGCATTCACTGGGTATTGCCAAAATCATACAGTTCCGCCCGGAGACAAACATAATGGATTTGGGTACTGGCGGCGGGTTTCCTGGAATCCCGCTGGCTATCCTGTTTCCTGAAACGCATTTCCACCTGGTAGACAGCATCGGCAAGAAGGTGAAGGTGGCTACCGAAATAGCCCATGCCATCGGCTTGAAGAATGTCACTACCCGCCATTGCCGTGCGGAGGAAGAAAAGCAATTGTTTGACTTCGTGGTAAGCAGGGCTGTAATGCCGCTGACTGATTTGCTGAAAATCATCCGTAAGAATATCCGGAAGGAAGAACAGCACAACGCTCTCCCCAACGGATTAATCTGCCTGAAAGGTGGGGAACTGGAACGGGAAGTCATGCCCGTAAAGCATCAGACTCTTATCTACGATTTGAAGGATTATTTTGAAGAGGAATTTTTTGAGACCAAGAAAGTGGTTTATGTCACAATCAACGGATAATCGATATGAAAATAAAGACATTTGAATTCAATATGTTTCCGGTCAACTGCTATGTGGTGTGGGACGAGGAAACGCTACAGGCAGCTGTAATTGATGCCGGATGTTATTATCAGGAAGAGCAGCAGACGCTGAAGAAGTTTATCGTGGAAAACGGGCTTACGGTGACGCATCTGCTGAATACTCACCTGCACCTGGATCACATCTTCGGCAATGCGTTTATGCTCAGAGAGCTTGGCATCAGTGCCGAGGCCGGACAGAAGGATGAATTTTTGCTGCCGAGAACGGCGGAATATTGCCGTATGTTCGGTTTCCCTCTGAACGAGGAGCCTCCTGCCCTAGGTGGTTACATCCATGACGGCGACCTTATAAAGATTGGGAACATGGAACTGAAAGCGCTTGCCGTACCCGGCCATTCTCCCGGAAGCATGGTATTCTACTGTGAAGCGCAGCACTGCATGTTCAGTGGCGACGTACTGTTCCGGGGCAGCATCGGGCGTGCTGACCTGGAAGGTGGAAACTTTGACCAGCTGAGGGAAAGTATCGTATCACGTCTGCTGATACTTCCTGACGAAACAATGGTGTATCCAGGTCATGGAAACCCCACAACCATCGGTTATGAAAAGATGAACAATCCTTTCTTCCGCTGATTATCAATCTCTTTTATCTTGAAAACCATAAATCTTACCCTAATAATCATGAAAACAACGACCTTCGCAAACAGACACATCGGCATTGGGGAAGAAGAGCTTCCGCTGATGCTGAAAAAGATTGGTGTGAACAGTCTGGATGAATTGATAGAGAAGACCATTCCTGCCAACATCCTTTTAAAGGAGCCACTGAAGCTGGAAACTGCCATGACGGAGCGTGAATTTGCTGAGCATATTGGTAAGCTGGCTGCCCAGAACAAGCTATATAAGACTTATATCGGATGCGGATGGTATGACACGGTAACTCCGGCGGTCATTCAGCGTAACGTGTTCGAAAATCCGGTGTGGTACACTTCCTATACGCCCTATCAGGCTGAAATTTCTCAAGGGAGACTGGAAGCGTTACTGAATTTCCAGACTGTAATCAGTGACCTGACTGCCTTGCCGCTGGCCAACTGTTCGCTGCTGGATGAAGCGACAGCTGCGGCAGAAGCGGCTACGATGATGTACGGGCTGAGAAGTCGTGCACAGCAGAAGGCCCAGGCCAACGTGCTGTTTGTGGATGAAGAAATATTTCCTCAGACGCTGGCGGTTATCCGCACCCGGGCCATTCCGCAGGGAATGGTAGTGAAAGTCGGCAGTTACAAGAACCTGACTTTTACACCGGACATTTTCGGCTGCATCGTACAGTATCCGAACAACAGCGGAAGCATAGAAGACTATCGGGAATTTGCCGAACAGGCGCATGCTTCCGGATGCAAAGTGGCCGTAGCAGCCGATATCCTGTCGCTTGCCCTGCTGGTTCCTCCTGGTGAATGGGGAGCTGACATCGCTTTCGGCAGTTCACAGCGTCTGGGCACGCCGATGTTCTACGGGGGGCCTTCTGCGGCTTATTTCGCTACTCGCGACGAATACAAGCGAAACATGCCGGGACGCATCATCGGTCTGTCAAAAGACAAGTACGGGCATCTGTGCTACCGTATGGCATTGCAGACCCGCGAACAGCATATCAAGCGTGAAAAAGCCACTTCCAATATCTGTACGGCACAGGCGCTGCTGGCTACCATGGCGGGATTCTATGCCGTATATCACGGACCTGAAGGTATAAAGGAAATCGCCAATCATGTGCACGCCGTGGCTTTCTGGCTGGCAGAGCAGCTCACGAAGCTGGGATATAAATTGCAGAATGAAAATTTCTTTGATACACTGAGAATTCAGCTGCCAGACAACGTAACCATCCAGGAAGTGCGTACCATTGCATTGAGCAAGGAAATCAACCTGCGTTATTTTGATAACGGCGAAGTGGGTATCAGTGTAGACGAGACTACTACACAAGCGGATGCCAGCCTGATTCTGAATCTTTTCGCCGTAGCGGCAGAAGAACCGATGCACGATGTATGTGTCATACCGGAAAAGGCTCCCGTGGCCGCACAGTTCCAGCGCCTGAGCACATACCTCACTCACGAAGTCTTCCAGAAATATCACACCGAAACGGAAATGATGCGTTACATCAAACGTCTGGAACGGAAGGATATTTCGTTGGCTCACTCCATGATTTCATTGGGCTCTTGTACCATGAAGCTGAATGCGGCATCCGAAATGCTGCCTCTCAGCCATGCGGCCTGGATGAACCTTCATCCGTTGGTACCCGAAGACCAGGCTGCGGGATACCAGACCTTGATTCAGAATCTCTCGGAACAGTTGAAGACGATTACAGGCTTTGCTGGAGTATCTCTTCAGCCGAACTCCGGTGCGGCTGGTGAATATACAGGCTTGCGTGTAATCAGAAGCTACCAGGAAAGCATCGGACAGGGTAACCGCCGGCTGGTATTGATTCCGGCTTCGGCACATGGCACCAATCCGGCTTCGGCTGTGCAGGCAGGTTATGAACCGCTGACGTGTGCCTGCGATGAGAATGGAAACGTGGATTTGGAAGACTTGCGTGCGAAAGCTGAAGCGCACAAAGACGAACTGGCTGCCTTGATGATTACTTATCCGTCTACTCACGGTATCTTTGAGGAAGAAATCAGGGAGATATGCAAGATTATCCATGCTTGTGGCGCACAGGTATATATGGACGGGGCAAACATGAACGGACAAGTGGGACTGACCAACCCGGGTACTATCGGGGCGGACGTGTGTCACTTGAACCTGCATAAGACATTTGCCAGTCCTCACGGTGGTGGCGGTCCGGGTGTAGGTCCGATTTGTGTGGCCGAGCATCTGGTTCCTTTCCTTCCGGGACATGTCAGCACGGGCAATCCGCAGAATCAGGTGTCTGCCGCTCCGTATGGAAGTGCCGGTATCCTGCCGATTACTTACGGCTACATCTGCATGATGGGAGCAGAAGGCTTGAGAAGAGCTACTCAAACGGCTATTCTGAATGCCAACTACCTGGCTGCTTGCCTGAAAGATGCGTATGGAGTGGTCTACCGCGGAAAGAATGGTTTCGTAGGTCATGAAATGATTCTGGAATGCCGGAAGATACACGAAGAAAGCGGGATTTCGGAAAATGATATTTCCAAGCGTCTGATGGACTACGGTTACCATGCACCTACCCTTTCCTTCCCTGTACACGGCACGCTGATGATTGAACCGACGGAAAGTGAGAGCCTGGCAGAGCTGGATAACTTTGTGGATGTCATGGTACATATCCGTGAAGAAATTGCAGAGATTGAGTCTGGAAAGGCCGACAAAGAAGACAACGTATTGGTGAATGCTCCTCATCCGGAATACGAAATTGTGGGACCTGCCTGGAATCATTCTTACGGACGTGAAAAAGCTGCTTATCCGATTCAAAGTGTAAGAGACAACAAATTCTGGATTAACGTGGCACGTATCGACAATACATTGGGCGACCGTAAGCTGCTGCCTACACGCTACGGAAGTTTTGAATAAGGTATTTAAAGCCACGTTGGCTTGATAGAAATAAGAAGAGCCACTGCATTTCTTCGTAAAAGAGGGATTCGCAGTGGCTCTTTTTGTATAAGACCGGAAATGGTATTCCCTGTTTTTCCGCATAGGGAGGATACATGTTCAGCAGTTATCCTGACGAAATTTGAATCATTTGAGCAGCCTTAAAAGAAAAATGAAAGTTTTTGTTTGG
>NZ_DBEXBB010000324.1:0-8128 GCF_048170425.1 Phocaeicola sp. | reverse complement strand
CCATTACCTGCTTCTACAGAATCCGCTGACGCATTACTTTGTGATACCGGCCCTTTTTGTTTCTTTTTCCGGTTCTTTCCGCCTTTTGTCTTGTCAAAACGGGTCAAGCTCTCTTGTTCCAGCAAGTCTTTTGAACGCTGCGATTCACGTCCGGAAAACTCGTCATCCAGTTTTTCAGGCTTTTCTCCCCGTTTGTTCATATTCAGCACCTCAAAGGCTCTGCGTGCTGAAATAGTCACTTCATTTGCCAGGAAACTCTTATCCGTACTATAAGTAATAGTTCCTTTCAGAATATCTGCCTTGAAGTAATAATACATGTTGTCCAACGTTTCAAGGGTAATTTCCTTACTCGGCAAGCGTTTCTGACATTCCACGTAGGCATCTACTTCGTAATTCAGACAGCATTTCAGTTTGGCACACTGTCCGGCCAGTTTCTGCGGATTAAGCGAAATATCCTGAAAACGAGCCGCACTAGTCGACACTGAAACGAAGTTCGTCATCCACGTAGCACAGCACAACTCGCGTCCGCACGGTCCGATTCCTCCGATACGTCCAGCCTCCTGACGAGCTCCAATCTGTTTCATTTCGATACGCACCCGGAAAGTTTCAGCCAGCACCTTAATCAGCTGACGGAAATCCACACGTTCATCTGCAATGTAATAGAATATTGCCTTATTGCCATCACCCTGGTATTCCACGTCACCGATTTTCATCTGAAGTCCCAGACTTTCTGCAATCTTACGCGAGCGAATCATCGTATCGTGTTCACGCGATTTCGCCTCTTCATACTTTTCCATGTCCACCGGCTTTACCTTACGGTAAATACGGCGTATTTCTGCATCTGGCTTCAAATTAGCCTTACGCATCTGCAGAGGAACCAGTCTTCCGGTCAGTGTTACCGTACCGATGTCATGTCCCGGACTAGCTTCCACTGCCACAATATCACCCTTCTCCAGATGCAGCCCATTACTGTTTTTAAAATATCCCTTACGGGTATTCTTAAACTGAACCTCCACCATATCCTGCTCCTCTGCGTTTCCAGGAATATCGGCCAGCCAGTCGTAAGTATTCAATTTATTATTCTGTCGTCCACAGCCTCCACAGCAGATTCGGCCACTTCCGTTTTTAAGCTTGAAATCGTCCATATATTGTTATTGTTGTTTCATTTCTACAATCATTCTCAGTGCCATGTCAAAAAAAACCATCTTCGGATTCACATTCTGCTCAATGTGTACCTGTGCCTCCTCCAGCAATCCCATCACGGAAATAATATTCCGCTCATTGATGTAAGGAGCAAAACGGCTGGCAAACTGCAATTCCTCCGGACTCAGATATACCATATCAGGTTGACGGAAATTGCAGATAAAGTTTTCACGCACCATCCGCTGGCAATATTCCAGGAGGTTCTTCTGCCGTTCGCGCCCCATTCCTGCCACCTGCTCACTCCACGCTTTCAGACTACGAATATCACGCTTATAGGCCGTACGCATCAGGTTCACAAAGAGTTCAAAACAAAGTTTGTTTTCCTCTCCCAAATGCACATTTTCCACTGCCCTCAACAAACTTCCGGCCGAACGGTGTGCAATGTCACGGGCATCTTCCACAGGAAGCATATAACGCTCCACCAGATAACGCTCAATATCCGACTCCGGTAAAGGTTTTAAATGGATACGTTGCGTACGGCTCACAATCGTAGGAAGCAATAAGTCGGGTTCCTCACTCACCAACAGAAATACGGTTTTCAGAGGAGGTTCTTCCAACAGTTTCAGCAACTTGTTCGCACATTCCACATTCATTTTTTCCGGAAGCCAGATAAGCATGACCTTGTATCCTCCCTGACTAGCTTTCAGCGAAAGCTTCCGCTGAATTTCATCACTCTCACGCACATAAATCTGAGGTTGCTGATTGCCCGCATCAATAGTTCGCATCCACTCCTGAAGGTCGGCATACGGATTACGTCCCAGCATTTCACGCCACTGAGGCAGGTATTCATCGCAAACCACGTCCCTTCCGGCCTTTTTACGTACCACCGGAAAAGCAAAATGCATGTCAGGATGAGCCAGATGTTCCATCATCTTACACGAATTACATTGCCCGCACGCATCATTTTCTACAGGATGATGACAAAGGAGATAACGTGCCACCGCTAAAGCTACGGGTAACTTTCCACTTCCAGAAGGTCCCGTCAGCAACACGGCATGAGGCATCTTCCCACTCTTTGCACTATGAATGAGAAGCTGTTTCACATCTTCTTGTCCGATTACATCCTTAAAAAACGACATATTGTTCCGTAAAAATCAGGTTCTTTTTGGGGCTGTTACTACTATATAATCGGACAAAAATAAGAAAAAAAATCGTAGTTTCAGGAGATATTCACCTTTTATTATTATATAACCGGTGTAAACAAATGCGCAAACCATCCCACAAAACGACGCCATACACTCCGCTTCTTATATTCCTCACGGGTCATAATCGTACTATTGAGCTTGTCGTTCTGAAATACTTCTCCCAACTCGGCAGTAGTAGGCAAATCCAGAATAAATGCATTGATTTCATAATCATAATGCAGACTACGGCTGTTCAGGTTCGTACTGCCCACCGTACAGAACCGCTCGTCCACCATCATGATTTTAGAATGATGGAAGCCTCCATTAAACACGTAGATATGTGCTCCTGCCTTACGCAGTTTATTGGCTATATAAAATCCGGCATCGGGAGTAAAAGAAATGTCCGATTTTCCCGGAATCATGATTTCCACCCGGACTCCCCGTTCAGCCGCCCGTTTAATAGCATTTCTTACTTCACGAGTAGGAGTAAAATAAGGATTGATAATCTGCACCTTACGTTCTGCGGCATCCAATGCCGCAATATAGGCCTCACGCATGATTTCCGGACAAACTTTCGGAATACGCTGCACAATAGCAACTCTTCTTCCGGAATCCTCGCACAACGTATCGTGCACCACTTGCCCTTCTTTCAAGCCTTCGTGCGTTTCCTTATTCCATACACCTAAAAAAGCTTTTTCCAGATACTGCACCGCCGGTCCTTCAATACGAATATGCATATCGCGCCAGGGGCCGATTTCCGGAAGCCCGTTGATATAATAATCGGCAATATTCATGCCTCCCGTATATCCCACTTTTCCATCGATGACCACAATTTTCTGATGATCACGACAAAATACGTGATTAATATAAGGAAAACGGATGGGACTGAAACGGGCCATTTCCACTCCCCTTTCCGCCAGCATCTTCAGATGTTCCTTTCGCAGGGGACGACTGTTCGACAAATTTCCAAAGTCATCAAACAAGGCCTTGATTGTCACTCCTTCTTTGGCTTTCTCAGCCAATAAAGTAAACAATTCCTTGGCAATAGAATCGCTGCGGAAATTAAAGTATTCCAGATGGATATAGTTTTCAGCCTTCTTTATATCTTCAAATAAATGTTCAAACTTGCTGCGACCACTTTTCAACAAAGTCATACGATTACAAGCCGTAACAGGAATTTGTTTTTCTTTCAAAAAAAGGGCAAACAAGGAATCAGCAGGCAGGTAAGCTTTAGCAGTATCTACTTCAGCCTGACCAGAAACTTCTTTCAGGCTTTGTCCTTTGACCGAAATCACACTGCATATCATTATTACCCACCCTAACAGGTATAACTTTACTTTCATCTTCATAACGGTTATCGGGCAAAAATATGGAATATTTCAGAAAAGACCATGATTTTCTGAAACAGAATTGAAAGATTTACCATCTATTCCGCTAAATAGCCTTATATGCACTACCCCTGAAATACATCTATAGAACAAGAGAGAATGATGAAACTCTTAGCTATGATTAACAAAATAAAATACTCCTCCAAAACGCAAGGACGTTTAACATGAAACATAAGTACGTTTGATACCAAACACAAGGACGTTTTATCCTAAACGCAAGGACGTTTTGGATTGAACGCAAAGAGTTTTTCCAAGGAAAGAAAAAATGCTGCCGGAAGGTGAAAAAAGGATGTAAAATCTTTCCACCGCCATATAAAATAAGGTAACAGGGAAAAAAATTTAAAGTGATAAAATGCAAACAAAGAAATGCAACCTACTCTTTGCAAAATTGGGATATGACATCTAAAAATAGTGAAATTTTTCCGTAATTGCCGAAAATCATCTTTTTTCATCCTATATTTACCAGTGTAAAGATTCGTTTTCACTGATAACTTTCCTATCTTTGCATTGAAGAAAAACAAAGACTGACTATACACTTTTATACATAACTTAAATACATAAGAATTATGGAATTTGTAACAAATGAAAAACTTACCATTGTTGGTGCTGCCGGTATGATCGGTTCTAACATGGCTCAGACTGCTATCATGATGGGCTTAACTCCTAACATCTGTTTGTACGACCCGTACGCTCCAGGTTTGGAAGGTGTTGCTGAAGAATTGTTCCACTGCGGTTTCGAAGGTGTGAACATCACTTTCACTTCAGATATCAAAGAAGCGCTGACTGGTGCTAAATATATCGTAAACTCAGGTGGTGCAGCCCGTAAAGCCGGTATGACTCGTGAAGACCTGTTGAAAGGTAACGCAGCTATCGCAGAAGAATTCGGTAAGAATGTTAAACAGTACTGCCCGGATGTAAAACACATTGTAGTTATCTTCAACCCTGCTGACATTACTGGTTTGATTACATTATTATATTCTGGTTTGAAACCAGGTCAGGTTACTACATTGGCTGGTTTGGATTCAACTCGTCTGCGCAGCGAGCTGGCTAAACATTTCGGTATCTCTATGGACGCTGTTGAAAACTGCCGTACTTACGGTGGTCACGGCGAACAGATGGCTGTATTCGCTTCAACTGCAAAAGTAAACGGCAAACCGTTGACTGACATCATCGGTACTGATGCTTTGACAACTGAACAGTGGGCAGAAATCCAGCAGAAAGTAACCAAGGGTGGTGCTAACATCATTAACTTACGTGGCCGTTCTTCATTCCAGAGCCCGTCATACGTTTCTATCGAAATGATTGCTGCAGCTATGGGAGGTAAAGCATTCCGCTGGCCGGCTGGTACTTACGTTTCTAACGAAAAGTACGACCACATCATGATGGCTTGGGAAACTTCAATCGATACAGAAGGCTGCCACTGTGCTACTTTGAACGGTACAGCAGAAGAACAAGCTGCTTTGGATAAGAGCTACGAACACTTGTGCGCACTGCGTGACGAAGTAATCGCTATGGGCGTTCTTCCTCCAGTAGCTGAATGGAACAAGCTGAACCCGAACATTAAATAATCGGATTTTCCATTAATATAAAAGGAGACTGAATCATCGGTCTCCTTTTTTATGCCCTATACCAATGCACTTGTACATCATATAAAATCATAAACGTCTTATTTTAAAACATTTACAGCTACCCAATGTACATCTGAAAACTTTCAGTCTCTCTCTTAAAAGCACTACCTTTGCCGCTCTCTTTTACCATGTATTCCTAAAACTACGGGCAGCAATGAGAATATGCACTTTACTATTTTTCTTTATTTCAGCACTAACCTGTCACTCGCTGTATGCACATACTCCCGCGAGTAGTTATTTTTTGATGCAAGACTCCACATCTTCTCTCACCTCATTGGCTCTTCCAGCGAAACAAAAGAAAACAAAGGAACTTTTCCAGCAAAACTTTTCGTACATGGGAATTCCTTTTATCGTTTCCGGCTTAATCGTCAAAAAACAAAACCAGGATTTCCGTACACTGCGCAATCGCTTCCAGCCAACCTTTCATCACGAATATGACAATTATACACAATATGTCCCGTTAGTTGCTACATGGGGCATGAAATTAGCTGGGGTAGAAAGCCGCAGTTCATGGAAGGAACTAACAATCAGCAATGTTTTCTCGGCAGCCCTGATGGCCGGCTTTGTCAACACCCTGAAATATACGACCAAAGAGATGCGTCCGGACAATTCGTCAAACAATTCATTTCCTTCCGGACATACTGCCACCGCTTTTATGTGCGCCACAATCCTGCATAAAGAATACGGCATGCTCAGCCCGTGGTACAGCATCGGAGGATATACCTTAGCAGGAATAACCGGTATCACGCGACAGCTGAACAACCGTCACTGGATTGGCGATGTACTGGTAGGAGCCGGAATAGGCATGATTTCAACAAACTTAGGCTATTTCTTTTCCGACCTGATTTTTCGTAAGAATACCACCAGCAGCCAGTTAACAACACACTTCAACCGCTACGATGCACCTTCATTCCTGAGTCTCAACATGGGATTTGCCACAGGACCTTCCGCCCTGCGTACTGCCGAACTATACGACACAGAGGAAGGCACTCCTTTAGGTATGCGCCTGCATACGGGTACATCGACCGTCGTCAGCGCAGAAGGAGCTTACTTTTTCAATGCGTACATCGGCTTGGGAGGACGCCTGAGAGTAGCTACCGTACCTGTTATTGCCGACATGCCCGAAGAAAACAAAAAGTATTTTGACCTGGACAATGACTTAAAGGAAGGAGCTCCTGTCAATATGTATCTGCTCGAAAATCTGGAATCGGACCATTTAGGTATGTGTGACATCGATTTAGGACTTTATTTTTCCTATCCGCTCAGCAACCGTTTCTTAGTAGGAAGCAAACTGTTAGCCGGACGACGTACTAATGCAAACTTTACCTTAAACTCTATGTCACGAATTAATCCAGCCATTTTCGACCGTCAGAAAGTGAGCCAGGAAGCCTACGACCAATTCTATAAAGCCGACGTAGATTACTATATCCAGCAGGAAGGCCTCAGCGTTCAGGAAATGCTACAAAGCACTTTCATTGACGAAGAGTTTCTTCACATTCGTAAAAGTTCTACTTTCAAATTAGGAACCGGCCTTTCTCTCGCCTATCGCTACAAGGAAAATGCGGCCCTGCGTCTCTATTGCGACTATGACTTTGCCTCCCCCCGGCTGACATACGACCTGAAGAACTCCTGGGCAGACGAAGACGGCAACAGGGAAGTCCGTTCGTATAGTAAAAGAACGCCTATGCATAATTTTACTTTCGGAGCTTCCATAGCCTTTATCTTTTAGAAATCAAGACCAGCCTGAACGCGCAAAGCATGCTCCACTACCTACTTCTTCCTTCGCATAATAAATATGCAGCCTTTTTAAAACGAATCAAACGGATATAATCATTAAGATGCATTTCTCAATCAGGTATCAGCTTGCCTTTGGGAAACAGTTAAATAGATAAAAAAGAATATTATTTAATAAAAAACTCTGTTATCTTTGGAAACACAAATTTAAAATATAAAATTTTTTGATATGCAGAATGGAAAAACACAAATGTACATTGTAATAATGTTGTCCTTATTTACGATGCGAGGAATGTCGCAGTCATTAAGAACACTGATGAGCAGACCTTATAATATAATAGAATCCAATTGGGAAAGAAACTCGAAGCAGGATTTATCATTGGTTTATACAAACAATGATTTTTGCGATTATTATGTTTACCGCAAGGATGACCGTTCATATAACTTACATCCCGGGAAAAATACCTTATTTACCATTCCCAAAGGCTCAAATGTAGAAAATCCATTTAAGGACCCTTCATCTTTTATGTTCTATCGTGGTATATTTGTTGACAATCTCAATATAAAATACCCGTATGCTCTTCCTGTAAAAAATGGAAAGATAACTGCATGGAAAACAGATATACGCGAGCATGTGAAAACTCTGAACTTTTATATGCACCAAGGTGATACCGTATATGCCACACGAAGCGGTATTGCATGCAAGACTACCAATCCAAGGCAACTGCTTATATATCATTCCGACCACACTTTTGCGGCATATCTTGTCATGGACGAAAATTTCATAACGCCCGGTGAACAAGTATTGACAGGCCAACCTGTAGGGCTGGCAGGTAAAACATGTGTGTCAATCACATATTTTTTCCTCGACAAGAACAAATTTGACGCTCTACAGGCTACAGGATATGCTTATTCACATTTTATGCCTACATTCAGAACAACAGAAGGAGATGTGATCATGGAAGAAAAGAAAAAATATAAGGCGGTAATCGATGATAACCTTATCATGCAGGAGATGACTAAACGTGAACAGAAAAAGTATCTGAAAACA
>NZ_DBEXBB010000323.1:0-4421 GCF_048170425.1 Phocaeicola sp. | reverse complement strand
ACCTTGATATGAATTTTTTAGAGCTAGTAAAGAAACGCCATTCTGTACGAAATTATCAGAGTCGTACGGTAGAGAAGGAAAAACTGGATTACGTGATGGAATGTGTGCGGATGGCCCCTTCTGCGGTAAATTTTCAGCCATGGAAGTTTACGATTGTGACCGATGAACCCAAATTGTCTCAGTTGAAAAAGGCATATTCAAGAGAATGGATAAAAAATGTATCCTGCATTGTGGGGGCTTGTGCGAATCATGAGGAGTCTTGGCACCGTAAGGCAGACGGAAAAGATCATGCTGATATTGACGTGGCTATTGCAGTGGAACATTTTTGTCTGGCTGCGGCAGAACAAGGATTGGGAACTTGCTGGGTATGTAATTTTGATGTGCAGTTGTGCCGGGAAATTTTTCAGTTACCTGGATTTATGGAACCTATAGTCCTTATCCCAGTAGGATATGCAGAAGAGAAAGAAATGCCAGAAAGGACACGGAAATCTTTGGATGAGATTTTATTTTGATAGGAATGAGGGTTTTAGTGTAAACAAAATATCAAATATTTAACGAGTTTTAGTAGGAGATTTTATTGGAATTTTCTACTTTTGAGACGCTCTCTGGACTTATTCTCCAGAGAGCGTTTTTATACATTCTAATTAATTGAAAGATGGAAAACATTGAATTAGGATTATTGCTGATGGTGGTCGGAATGGTCACAGTCTTTGTAATTCTGCTCATTGTTATCTGGTTAAGCCAACTTCTGATTTCCATTGTAAATAAAGTGGCTCCCGAAGATGCTCCTAAAAAGCAGGTGGCTACTACGGGCACATCTACCGATGCCGGTGCAATGGATGCCATTAAGGCTGCTGTGGATATTTTGACAGCAGGAAAAGGTCAGGTAATAAAAGTAGAAAAACTGCAGTAATCTGTTAGAAAAACACGCATGTATTAGTCATGGAACAAAAAGAAGTCAAATTTAGTTTGGTCTTTCGCGATATGTGGCAGAGTGCCGGAAAATACGTACCGCGAGTAGACCAGTTGGTGAAGGTGGCCCCAGCCATTATTGAAATGGGGTGTTTTGCCCGTGTAGAAACAAACGGAGGAGGTTTTGAACAAGTAAATCTGTTGTTTGGTGAAAATCCGAATAAGGCAGTCCGTGAGTGGACAAAGCCTTTTCACGAAGCAGGAATCCAGACACACATGCTCGACCGTGCGTTAAACGGCCTACGGATGAGTCCGGTACCGGCCGACGTACGTAAATTATTCTATAGAGTAAAGAAGGCTCAGGGTACAGACATTACCCGTACATTCTGCGGATTGAACGATGTGCGAAATATTATTCCTTCCATCGGTTATGCACATGATGCCGGCATGATTTCTCAGTGCTGTCTCTGCATCACTTATTCTCCGATTCATACCGTGGAATATTATCTGGATATGGCCAAGAAACTGATTGATGCAGGATGTGATGAAATCTGTATCAAGGATATGGCAGGTATTGGCCGTCCGGTATTCTTGGGAAAGCTGGTGGCAGGTATCAAGAAAATCAAGGATATTACAATTCAGTATCACTCTCATGCAGGTCCGGGCTTCAACATGGCTTCTATTCTGGAAGTGTGCAAGGCCGGATGTGATTATGTGGATGTAGGTATGGACCCGTTGTCATGGGGTACCGGACATGCAGACGTTATCAGTGTGCAGGCCATGCTGAAAGATGCCGGATTCAAGGTGCCTGAAATCAATATGCAGGCCTATATGAAGGTACGTTCCCTGATTCAGGAATTTATGGATGATTTCCTGGGATTGTATATCAGTCCGAAGAACCGTTTGATGAACTCTTTGCTGATTGGACCGGGACTTCCAGGTGGTATGATGGGTAGCTTGATGGCCGATTTGGATACTAACCTGGAATCTATCAACAAGTATAAGGCAAAACGTAACTTGCCGTTCATGACTCAGGATGAACTGCTGATTAAACTGTTTGATGAGGTAGCATACGTATGGCCGCGTGTGGGTTATCCGTGCTTGGTAACTCCGTTCAGCCAGTATGTGAAGAACCTGGCCATGATGAATGTCATCCAGCTGGAAAAAGGAAAGGAACGCTGGGGTATGATTGCCGATGATATTTGGGATATGATTTTAGGAAAAGCCGGACAGTTGCCTGGTAAACTGGCTCCTGAAATTGTGGAAAAAGCTGAACGTGAAGGCCGTAAGTTCTTCACAGGCAACCCACAGGACAACTATCCTGATCAGCTGGAAAAATACCGTCAGATGATGTGGGAAAAGAAATGGGAAACTGGACAGGATGATGAAGAACTCTTTGAATATGCCATGCATCCGGCTCAGTATGAAGCCTATAAGAGCGGAAAGGCAAAAGCTGACTTCCTGGAAGATGTGAAGAAACGTCGTGAAGCCAAGGAAGAGGTACACATGGCCAATGACCAGACTAAAGTTCTGACAGTAGACGTAAACGGTCAGGCTTATCGTGTAACAGTAGCCTTTGGCGATGTCAATCCGTCTAAACTTTCTGCACAGAATCAGCCTGCTGTAGCTGCTCCGGCTGCCCAAGCTCCTGCTGGTGAAGGAAAAGAAGTGCTTTCTCCGCTGGAAGGTAAATTCTTCCTGACGAAGAGTGCGCAGGAAACTCCGGTGAAAGTGGGTGACAAGGTGAACAAGGGAGATGTAATTTGCTATGTAGAGGCCATGAAGACTTACAATGCTATTCGTGCTGAGTTTAGTGGAACCATTACTGCTATTTGTGCAAATTCCGGTGACTCCGTATCAGAAGATGATGTATTAATGAAGATTTTGTAATGGAAGAGATATTAGAAAGATTATATGATATGACCGCTTTCAGCAACATTGCTGCTGACCCGCGGTTTCTCATCATGTATGCCATTGCTTTCGTCTTGCTCTATCTGGGTATCAAGAAGCAGTACGAACCGTTGCTGCTGGTACCCATCGCTTTCGGGGTGTTGCTGGCCAATTTCCCGGGTGGTGATATGGGAGTAGTGCAGGCCGATGAAAACGGAATGGTCATGGTGAACGGTGTGATGAAGAATATCTGGGAAATGCCGCTTCATGAGATTGCGCATGAACTGGGATTGATGAACTTCATTTACTATATGTTGATTAAGACGGGATTCCTTCCGCCGATTATATTCATGGGAGTAGGTGCACTGACCGATTTTGGTCCGATGCTGCGCAATCTTCGTCTTTCTATTTTCGGGGCTGCTGCTCAGTTGGGTATCTTTGCCGTATTGCTGGTATCTATTTTGATGGGCTTTACTCCCAAAGAAGCAGCTTCTCTGGGCATCATCGGAGGTGCTGATGGTCCGACAGCTATCTTTACCACTATCAAGCTAGCTCCACATTTGCTGGGTCCGATTGCCATTGCGGCCTATTCTTATATGGCGTTGGTACCGGTTATCGTACCGCTGGTAGTACGTTTGTGGTGTACAAAGAAAGAGCTGTCCATCAACATGAAGGAACAGGAAAAGAAATATCCTTCCAAAACGGAAATCAAGAATCTGCGTGTATTGAAAATCATTTTCCCAATCGCATGCACTACGATTGTTGCTTTGTTCGTGCCGAGTGCAGTGCCTTTGATTGGTATGCTGATGTTCGGTAATTTGGTGAAGGAAATTGGTAGCAATACTTCTCGCTTGTTCGATGCAGCATCTAACAGCATTATGAATGCGGCTACTATTTTCCTGGGTATTTCAGTCGGAGCTACAATGACTACCGATGCCTTCCTGAACTGGACGACTATCGGTATCGTGATTGGCGGTTTCTTAGCTTTTGCACTTTCAATATCAGGTGGTATTTTCTTCGTGAAGATATTCAATCTGTTTACGAAAAAGAAAATTAATCCGTTGATTGGAGCAACCGGTCTTAGTGCTGTACCGATGGCCAGTCGTGTGGCTAATGAAATTGCCTTGAAATATGACCCGAAGAACCATGTATTGCAATATTGCATGGCAAGTAACATTTCGGGTGTAATCGGATCGGCTGTTGCAGCTGGTGTACTGATTTCATTTCTTGGATAAGTAAACGTACTTTTGTTTTTCTAGACAGGATTACAAAGAGATAACTGTCGATTTACAGTGTGAAATCTCTTTGTAATCCTGTCTTGTTTTTATAGGAACTTTTCAGGATATTTACCCGTTTGAAAACTTTTGGATGACTTAATTATACTGTATGAAAAAAACTATATTGTTTAACCTTAGTTTCGTTTTTCTGATTCTGTTAGCCTCTTGCCATGAAGAGATAGAAGTGACTTCTTTTGAAAATGTGACAGAAAGCGTAACTCTTCAGTCGGTAGTAGGGGATGAGGCTATTATTTCATTTACAAGTTTTGGCACATGGAATGTTACGACAGATGCGGTGTGGTTAAGTTTGTCTCCATTATCGGGTGAAGCTGGAGAAGGACA
>NZ_DBEXBB010000322.1:0-5536 GCF_048170425.1 Phocaeicola sp. | reverse complement strand
TTTTTGTGTTGATTTTTGCGCTCAGGTTATAACGTTTCATGTTATCATTACCATAGCGCAGGTTACCATTCTGGTTCAGGTAACTTCCTGACACATAATATTGCAGTTTTTCAGTTCCTCCGCTCATGCTGAGGTTGTGTTCTTGGCTCCAGGCCCAGGTGAAGTGTGTCTTATACCAGTTAACATTGTCATTGGCTTTTTCATGGAAATGCCAGTTGCTGCCATTAGGAATGGTGGTAGTAGTGATTTTACCTGCCATGTAGTCCTGAATACGGCCAATGGTTTCTTCATCGAAGATAATTTTATCACCCTGATTTACAGATGCTTCGTTGAAAAAGTTGGCAAAGCGGTAAGAATCGAGCTGGTTCGGCAGGTTGGTCGGACCGGAATAACGGAAGCTGTTGTTGTAGTTGATGGTCATTTCCCCAGCCTTACCTTTCTTGGTGGTAATTAATATCACACCGAATGCGGCGCGTGAGCCGTAGATAGAAGACGATGCAGCGTCTTTCAGTACGGAGATGCTTTCAATATCTTCCGGGTTCAAGGTGTTCATATCACCTTCCATGCCGTCAATCAAGATAAGAGGCTCACCCTTTGAACCGGTACCGATTGTTCCTGTTCCGCGTATGTTTACCTTCATGGATTGTCCGAGCTGTCCACCCAAGTCGGCAGTTGATAAGTTCAGTCCCGGCACAGTTCCCTGCAATGCCTGTCCCACTTGCGACACGGGTCTTGACTCCAAAGCCTTCGTGTCGACAGTGGCCACGGCACCGGTCAGATTCACTTTCTTCTGTGTACCGAAACCTACCACCACCACTTCATCGAGTGTCTGAGTATCTTCCGACAAAGTGACCTGATAAGAAGTCTTTCCTTTTTGTAGGGGGATTTCCTGAGTTTGATAACCGATGTAGGATACTACTAATGTACTTCCTGAGGCAACGTTGTTCAGCTGGAAGTTTCCGTCCAGGTCGGTGATACAACCGTTGCTTGTACCTTTAACTACTACTGAAGCTCCGATGATGGGTTCATTCAGTTTCTTGTCTGTAACAATTCCGGAGATACTCATCTGTTGCGCATGCAATGGCAAAAGTCCTGCCAGCAAGGCTATGAGCAGAGAGATGAATTGTGTCTTCATGTGACTCATGGTTTTAAGATTAAAGTTTATATTTAGATGGTTAAACAAGTTGGCAGGTTTTCTTGTCGCAAATCTCTTCAATAAACGGTGTATGGGCAGTGGGTAAACGTTGCATTAACAGTTGGTATTCTTCTTACCTGCATTTTTCAGGGGGTAAAAACTGTTTTTTTTACCGGTTTTCTGACTTTTTAGACAAGTTTTTTTGTTTCTTTGTGCAGCCATTTATATAGCTTAATCTGAGAAATGAAAAAGGTACATTCTATATTTTCCCTGATTTTATTCTGGTTTTTATCGGTTCTTTTGTTGGAAGCGCAGCCCTTGTCGGAAAAAGATTTTCAAGTACTGAATATGAACGACGGGCTGTCTGACAACGACGTTCATTCCGTGGTAAAAGATACCGAAGGGTTTATGTGGTTCGGTACCGGAAGCGGACTGAACCGTTACGACGGACGTACCTTCAAAGTGTTCCGGATACCGGGATTCTTTTACCGGAGAATTGATAAGGTCGTGTCGTTGGATACGAATTATCTGCTTCTCCGATCGGAGAAGAACTTGTTTTTGTTCGACAAAAAATACGAACGTTTTCTTCCCGTATGCGACTCGGTAAGTAAACGGCCTGTGATGTTTTCCGATTTTTTAGCAGATTCCGATGCTACTTGCTGGGGCGTATCTTCCGACGGATTGATAGAGGTGACTTTTCCATCTTCCTTTTTACGGGATACAGCATTTGTCTCTGTGCACCACGTCATGGAGGACTTGTCGGGAAATTCATTTGTAACGCTTTGCATGGGCGAAGACGAGAAAACGCTGTATTGTGCAAGTAGTAATGGGGCGGTTTGTCGTTTTACTCCCGGACAGAAACAACTGGAAAAAGTCTGTGACGTGCAGGTGGCGGTCGGCAAGCGGGTTTCTTCCCTGCTGGACAGCAATGGATTTATCTGGATTTCCACCATAGGTGACGGTCTGTATGGGTATGATTTGCAAAACGGAAAGTTACATCACTGGCAATATATTCCGGGAAAACCTGGGGAACAATTATCGCACAATGATGTCTTTCGCCTGCTTCCGATAGGGAATTCCCGCTACATGGCAGTGACATGGAACGGATATACATTACTGAGCCTGACTCCGACACGGGAAATCAAGCTGCGTGATTTTCATGATTTCCTTTATAATGGGAAGCAGTATTTTGAAACCCGTATGATTTCAGGGTATTATGATGAAGAGGGGCTTTTGTGGATTGGAACGGAGGGGGGAGGTGTGCTGTTCTCCGACCTACGTCAATTGTTTTATCATCAGTATGCCCAAACACGTTCCAATGAGATTGGTGGTATACAGATAGATGGTGAAGGTTATGTCTGGCTGGCTACTTTCCACAAAGGAGTGTTGCGCAGTACCCAGCCTTTCGATGTGGAATATCCGTTGTCGTTTGAAGAGCTTGATACCGGAATATCCGGCATAAAGGGGATGCTATGCAGTTCGGCTGATAAAAGTGGAAGGCTTTGGTTTGGTACGCAGGATGGGAGGGTACTTCGTTACGGGAAAGACCGGAAGTGGGATAACCTGCGCATCGGTGTGTCCGGACAGACTTTCCCAATGGTGTGGAGCTTATTTGTCGTATCGGAAGAGCAGTGCTGGGCGGGTACCAGCGAGGGGTTATACTGGGTGGACTTTCAGCGGGGAACTTCAACACACGTCAGTTGGAGTAATCCGCAAATTCCGGATCGTATACATATACGTGCGTTGGCTGCCGGAGATAATCAGACCTTATGGCTGGGAACCGGAAGAGGCTTGCTACGGCTGTGGATGAACGGTACCAAGGTGCTGCGGACACATGCTGGATATGAAGCCAAGGCCGGTATGCCGGATACGGAAATCGAAGTCCGCGCCCTGTTGTATGGGGCAGATAAGAAACTGTGGGCAGGATACGCCGGAAGCGGTCTGGTGGCCTGTTCACCGAAAGAAGACAGCATCCTGACCCGTTATACTACTGCCCAGGGTTTGTGCAGCAATTTTGTGACTACGCTGGCCGAAGACAACGACCACTCTCTCTGGGTAGGTTCCAACTCCGGCATTTCCCGCCTGAGCCGTCATTTACAGTCATTCTATAATTACTATATTTCGGGAAGTAACCGTTCTGTCTTTTTCGGCAAGGACTTCCTTTTCTGGGGAAACCACAGCATGCTGACCTATTTCCGTCCTTCCGACCTTCGCTTTAATTATCCGAAGGAAAAGGGACGGGTGATTTTTACCGACCTGGAAGTGAACCACACCTCCGTGCAAATCGGGCAGAACGTCAACGGGCAGGTGGTGTTACCCCAGTCGCTGCTTTATACGTCTAAACTGTATTTAAAGCATGCAAATCGCAGTTTCTCGCTTTCATTTACCAATCTGCTGTATCTTTCCAAGCTGCAAAAATACCTTTTCCGCCTGTATCCTTACCAGGAAGAATGGATTATGGCCGATGAAGGAGAAAAAATTTCCTACGACCGTCTGCCGGCCGGTACCTATACTTTTCAGGTGAAGACCATTTTCCAGGACCAGAGTGAAGGCGATGTCAGTACCCTGAAGGTGGTGATTGCTCCTCATTGGAGCGAAACCCTCTGGTTCCGTCTGCTTGTGGCGGCTGGCCTGATCAGTATCGTGTTGATTTACCTGCATCGTGTGCGGTTGAAGCAAAAGCGGATACAGTATGAGCTGCGCCTGGAGCACGAACTGTTTACGGTCAATATGGAACGGAACAAGGAAGTGGAACTTCGCAAGGAGCGTGAGGCTTTCTTCACGATGGCAGCCCATGAATTGCGCACTCCGCTTACCCTTATCTTGTCTCCGCTGCGTGAACTGCTCTCCAAAATCACACCCGCACATCCGTTTTATGGTCGTCTGTCTGTCATGTTCAAGTATGCCGAAGGATTGCATACCCTGACCGACCGTTTGCTGTATATCCAGAAAGCAGAAGCCGGCATGGTGAAGCTGCGCCTGTCTGCGGTAGACGTACTTTCTTTGATGAGGGATGTGGCCGAGGGTTTTCAGCTGCTGGCTGCCGAACGTCGGATAACGTATGAATGTGTGCAGGGGTCGGAACATGTCACGATATGGGCCGACCGGGAGAAGCTTTCATCAGTCATTCAGAACCTGATTTCGAATGCTTTTAAATATACACCCGAAGGAGGAAAAATCAGTCTCTCGGTAGAACGGAAGGAATTTGACCAGAAATCTTTCTGCTGCATTTTGGTGACAGATACCGGAAAAGGAATAGATGCGGATTTGCTGCAGCATATTTTTGAGCCTTTTGTGACCGGCGATGCAGATCCGGCTGTCTCCACCCGCATGGGGGTAGGACTGAAAATCGTGAAGCACATCGTGGAGATGCATCACGGACGGGTGAACGTGGAGAGTGAACCGGGAAAAGGAACATCGTTCGCTGTATACCTGCCCGAAGGAAAATCGCATTTCGAAGAAGACGACTGCACGTGGGATGAAGCTCTGGACGCGGATGATAAAGAAAAGGGAAGAGAAAGTATCTCAGACCTGATGCTGTTGCCGGAAGCGGAAGAAACCTCACAGAAAACGGAGGAAGAACGTACAGCCGCCCGCCAGACGGTGCTTATTATAGAAGACAATACCGACATGCGCCGTTACCTGCGCGACCTGATGAAGAAGCACTATCGGGTACTGGAAGCGGAGAACGGAGAAGAGGGAGTGAAGGTGGCCGTGGAACAGGTGCCCGACCTGGTACTGTCGGATGTGATGATGCCGGTGATGGACGGATTTACCTGCTGTGCCGAGCTGCGCAAGCGGAAGGAAACGGCTCACATTCCCATTCTGCTGCTCACGGCCAAGGCAGAAGATAAGGACAGTGTGGAAGCTTCCTGCCGTGGAGCCGACGACTATGTGCGTAAGCCGTTCAATCCGGAGGTGCTGCTGGCCAAGGTGGCTCATCTGCTCGATATGCGCCGTCGCTTGAAGCAGATTTACACCCGTACGTTGCTGCATGCTTCTTCGGTGTCGGCAGAGAAACCCGAAGGCACCGAAAGCGAGTTCATGCAACAGGTGCTGTCGTGCATCGAGGGTCATGCCAGCAATCCGGAGTTCAATGTCAAGGTGCTGGCCGGAGAACTCCACATGAGCCAGGCTACGCTCTACCGCAAGCTGAAACAGCACACCGACCTGTCGGCTGTGGAACTGATTCGCCACATCCGCATGACACAGGCCGCTTTCCTGCTGATGGAAACCAGTCTCCCGGTCACGGAGGTAGCCGAGCGTGTGGGCTTCAATGACCTGCCCACGTTCCGCAAGCATTTCGCGGACATGTTCGGCGTGTCTCCTTCCAAGTATGCGGAGGAGAATCGGAAGAACAAGTAAAAAGGGAGACAAATCGAGCATTGGGGTAGAAACATC
>NZ_DBEXBB010000321.1:0-4946 GCF_048170425.1 Phocaeicola sp. | reverse complement strand
TCTGTTTCAAAGGAGATTCTTCTGTTATTTTTGTATATTTGTCGCATAAAAATAAGAAACAAGTATGAAACAGACTCTTTATGCGTGGGCCAGCATCGTGGTGGGATGTACCATCTTAGCGGCCGGATTCGTATTCTTTATCAATCCCTATAACATCGTGCCCGGAGGAGTGTACGGGGCCAGCATCGTGCTCCACAACCTGTTCCCGTCTATCCAGGTGGGTACGTTCGGCTATATGTTCGACATTCCGCTGCTCATCCTGTCGGTGCTGCTGTTGGGGGCGAAGTTAGGAGTGCGCACCATTGTGGCGGCCCTGCTTACTCCGTTGCTGATGAATACCATGTCGCGGCTGGTCTACCCTACCCGCGAAGCACTGGAGAGTCTGGACCCGGCACAACTGCTGGGAGGCAGCATGAACATGACGGACCACCTGATGCTGACGTGCATCATCGGGGCGGTGATCATCGGTGTGGGTACGGGCATCGTGATACGCAGCCAGGCTACCACGGGCGGAAGTGACATCGTGGGGATGCTGCTACAGAAGTATGCGCACATCCGTTTCTCGCGGGCCATCCTGCTGGTAGACGGCGCGGTGGTGTGTTTCGGGCTGGTGGTCATCGGCTTCGGACTGGGTACGGCCGGCGATGCTACGCAACCTTCGTGGCACCTGTCGTTCTACTCGCTGATTTCCATCTTCATCATCTCGCGGGTCATTGCCTACATGATTAACGGGGCGAAGAACGACAAGCTGATTTTTGTCATCAGCGACCATGAGTTGCAGCCTCTTCATCAATATATCCTGAAGGACCTGGACCGTACGGCCACCTGCATCAAAAGTTCCGGCCTGTACACGGGCAAGGACAAGGAGATGATTTTCCTTGTGGTGAGCTACCAGGAGGTGCAGGGCGTGAAGCTGAAAATCAAGGAGGCCGACCCGCGGGCATTCGTGGTGGTGACGGATGCGTACGACACCTTCGGCGAAGGGTGGAAACAGCTTCCTTCGCCACACGAGATTTATCCGGAGTAACCATGCAATGCTTGATGTAAAAAAATCATAAATCTTCATTTTGTAATCTGTTCTTAATGAACATTAGTAACCTGAAGGTAACTTACTTACATTCAACTCCCTTCTTGTATGAGAAAAAAGAATCGTCCACCTTTGCTGTCGAAATCATTAAAACAGTTACATTATGAAACAGACTCAGCAAATTGCAGAAGGCACTCATTTTTCAGCCTTATCTACAGGTTCTTTCAGCCAGTTGAATGACTATGTATTGCCGGTAGCTCCGGGAATGGAAATTCAGGGGAAAGTGTTCATGGGACAGGCATTGCAGACCACAGGCGCAGAAATCTCATTCCAGTCGTTCGCTCCGGGAAAGGAAACCGGTTTCCTTCATACGCACCAGACACACGAAGAATTATATATTTTCGTGAGTGGAAAGGGTGAATTTCAGGTGGACGGACAGGTTTTCCCTGTAGGGGAAGGAAGCGTAGTGCGCGTGGCTCCAGAAGGCAAACGTTCAGTGCGCAACAATGGTACGGAACCGCTGATTATGATTTGCGTACAATACAAAGCTCAGACATTCACAGCTCAGGATGCGGCCGACGGACAACTCCTGCAGGAGCCCGTGAAATGGTAACACACTGTAAGAAAGTAAACAACGGGGCAGGCTCGGACGGGTCTCCCCTTTTTTCATATACAGAAAGCCCTTCCTGAAATCGGCCCAACCAAATTCCGACTTTTAAGACAGAAAATCCGACTTTCTGAAAAACGTACTACCGGGATTTATGTCATACCTTTGCATAAACAAAAAACATGCTTATGCACATTCTTTTTACGCATTTCCGTAATTTCCGTCCCGGCCTCACACTGGCATGTTGCCTGTGGGCACTGCTGGGCGGATGCGACATGATTGAATATCACCCGTACGACCTCGACATTGACGGGGAAACGGACGTGAACCGCCGGAACATCGAACGGATTGAAACGGCTACTTACGGAAAAGAGGAAATCCGGTTTGCCGTAATCAGTGACACACAGCGCTGGTACGACGAAACGGAGGATGCCGTGGAGGCCCTGAACCGGCGCGACGACCTGGATTTCGTACTTCATACGGGCGACATGTCCGACTTTGGTCTGAAACTGGAGTTTGAGAAACAGCGCGACATTCTCAGCGGACTGAGAGTGCCTTTTGTCTGCCTGCTGGGCAACCATGATTGTCTGGCTACGGGACTCGATGTGTTCCGCAAGATATTCGGCACGGAAGATTTCGCCTTTACTGCCGGTTACGTGCGTTTTCTGTGCCTGAACACCAATGCCCTGGAGTTCGACTACTCGTCGGCGGTACCCAATATCCAGTTTATCCGCGAAGAAGGTGACCACGTGCCCGAAGGAGTGGAAAAAACCGTGGTGGCCATGCATGCAGGCCCCTTCTCCGAACAGTTCAACAACAACATCGCCGAGTATTTTCAGTATTATCTCCGGGAAATGCCCGACCTGCAGTTCTGCGTCTACGGTCACGGGCATAATATCAGTGTAGACGAGTTCTTCGATGACGGTATCAAGTACTACGAATGTACCTGCGCCAAGAAGCGCTCTTATCTGTTTTTCACCCTCAACTCAAACGGCTATACCTATGAAGTGGTCAATTTTTAAACTGCTGCTGGCAGGAGGAATGGCCGGAATGACGTTCCTGCCCCTTTGCGCACAAAACGACAGTATCGCTCCGGCCGTAAAGGAACGTCGCTGGGACAAGCGCGAGCACCTGCGTTATGAACGGTGGGAACGCCTGAAGCCCACTCATATGAAATGGCAGTACGCCGGAGGAATGGGACTCAACTCAGTAGGCGTGGGCTGGGATTACGGACGCCGCTGCCAGTGGGAAACGGACTTCCTGGTAGGTTTCCTTCCGGCCAAGTATGCCGAGAAATTCCGTCTCACATTTACCGTGAAGCAGAACTACATTCCCTGGAGCATCTGCTTCAAGGAGCACTGGATGGCCGAACCCTTCTACTGCGGTCTGTACATCACCACCATTGCGGGCGACGAGTTCTGGAAGAAGGAACCGGGACGCTATCCCAACAAATACTATAACTTCAGTACCAAGATGCGCCCCTATATCTTCGTGGGACAGCGGTTCGGGTTCAGTCCCCGCCATGACCTGGTGCGCCACGTCTCCCTGTTCTATGAGTTGAGCACCTGCGAGCTGTACCTCATCAGCAAGGTAACCAACAAAAGCCTCTCCATGCGCGACATCCTGCGCCTGTCGTTCGGCGTGAAAGTACAGCTGTTCAGAGACGAATAGACACGGCCTGCAAAAAAAGATAAAAAAGGAACGGCAGCCGTTCGCCGTTCCAAAGTTTTCGTTACCTTTGCCGGAAAGTAAACAAAGGGGTGCCCCACGGATGTGTCCGGGCTGAGATTATACCCTACGAACCTGATGCGGTTAATACCGACGAAGGGATTGTTGATTCTGACATCTATTTCCTTTCCCCGCCCGCGGGATGCTCTCTTTGGTTTACACCCTAAAACAGTATGCTTATGAAACTATTGGTAAACAACAAAGAGACGGAACTTACACAAGGTCATACAATTGCCGCACTGGCACAGCAGCTGGAACTTCCGAAGCAGGGAGTAGCCATCGCGCTGCATAACCGCATGGTTCCGCGTGCGGAATGGGAAAACACCGTCCTGAACGAGGGCGACAGTCTGGTCATCATCAAAGCTGCTTGCGGAGGATAAGCCCATGGACATGAATCATTTCAAGCTACAGTTCATCACGCATTTCACTGACACGTATTCGTATCTCGACTCGGCCCGGATGGCTCTCGAAGGGGGATGCCGCTGGGTACAGCTTCGTATGAAGCATGCTTCGGACGAGGAGACGGAAGCGGTGGCTGTGGAGGTACAGAAGTTGTGCCGCACGTACGGAGCCACCTTCCTCATCGACGACCGGGTGGAACTGGTGCGCAAACTGAAGGCCGACGGGGTGCACCTGGGCAAGAACGACATGCCGATAGCTGAAGCACGGAAGATACTTGGCAGCGGCTTCCTCATCGGGGGCACGGCCAACACGTTCGACGACGTACGGGCGCACTACGAAGCTGGAGCAGACTACATAGGCTGTGGCCCGTTCCGTTTCACCACCACGAAGGAAAAACTCAGCCCTATCCTCGGACTGGAGGGCTACCGTTCCATCGTACAGCAGATGAAGGCGGAAGGCATCTACCTGCCCATCGTAGCCATCGGCGGCATCACCCTGGAAGACATCCCTGCCATCATGCAGACCGGTGTGACGGGTATCGCCCTGAGCGGCACCATCCTGCGGGCAGCGAATCCGGTGGAAGAGACGAAGAAAATCATCGAGGAGTTAAAAAGTAAAAGTTAACAGTTAAAAACGACTGACTTTTAGCCTTTGATTCCGATTAGCCGCATAACGCATCGGATTCATCCCTGAAAAAGAACAGCGGAAAAGCCTTTTATTCTCTCCAAGGAACGCAAGCCACAAGTTCATTCGTCCTCCCTACGGAGCATAAAAAACCGAAACCAACAGGTTCTTATCTCAAAATAAAGCGCAGGACGAGTATTCTTCGTGCAACGAAAAAGGAAAGCTACAGCGATTCGCCCAAAGGGAGGAAACCAAACAAAAAGTGAGGGCAGAAAGCAAAGAAGCACAAGCAAAAGCTTCACACCCATACAACGATTTCGCCCCAAAGGGAAGACCCAAAGCAAAAAACGGATCAAAGAGCAAAGAAGCGCAAACAAGGTTCTCCCCTCCCCACAGCGATTTCGCCAAAGGCGAAGAGCGGCCAGCCAGCAAAAAAATCCCGTCCTCAGTTTCGGGCCGAAAAGCAGAGAAGCGGAGCACGGCGAAAAGAAGCGCAGGCTGTTTGAGCGAAGCGAGTTCCTGCGCTTCCGACGAGCGGAGCTTCGCAGCCGGTCCGAA
>NZ_DBEXBB010000320.1:0-3807 GCF_048170425.1 Phocaeicola sp. | reverse complement strand
GGTCCTCCTGGCTGAGACAAATAAAAAACGAGTGTATCAGATAAGATACACTCGTTTTTTTATGATACCTGTGAAAGGTATGTATACAGTAAACTTTACAACTTTCTGTCAAAAAGACCGAACATCCCCGGTCCGCAAAGGGGTTACAAACTCATTAGCTGAGCATTACGTAACCCCAAATCATCGGGTCTCCCTTGAAGACCTTCTGAATGAAATTTTTCATCGTTTTCATGTTGTTACCCTTTCTTTTTAGTGAATAAAAACTTTAATACCTTAAATCTAAAACCTAATCTAAAAAATACGTCGTCATCCCGACGAGGTAAAAACAATCTTTTTAAATCCTATAACAATCTTTTTTCCTGGTAATCGTTGGACTTTCGTTCTTGATTACGCTGCAAAGATAGGGCTTTTTGGAATAGAATATATGTTTTACAACATGAATTTTCTATTTTTCGGTGTTTTATTGATGTAAATCAAAAAAATGGCCTTAAACGGAGTGTTTGGCAGCGCACTTGGCGCAGATACCTTTTACGATGTAGTTTACTTTTCGGGCGATGAAACCTTCGGGCAGGTCGATGTGCGGTATCAGGTCTTCGTTCAGGCAGTAGGTGTTCTGGCAGATTTCGCAATAGAAGTGGCAGTGGGCCTCTTCTTCGTGGCAGTGTCCGTGGTTGTGGCAGATACAGTATTTGTGTGAGCCGCTGCCGTCGTCCACACTGTGTATCAGGTGGTGCTCGTGAAAGAGTACGAGGGTGCGGAAGATGACCGACTTGTCGATGCTGTCGAGTTGCCTTTCCAATGTGCTCAGGCTGAACGTATCACTGTTCTGGGCAATGGCTTCATAGATGAGCAGTCGGGTAGAGGTGGGACGGATACCGGCCGATTCCAAAATGGGAGTATAGTCTTCAGTTTTCATAAAAAATGGATGCTTATCTGTTGACAGCAGCAAAGATAAGCATCCATTTTGGTAACCTGGTTGTTTTTCAGGCAGGTTTTTTAGTTGGCCAGTCCGAGCTTTTTCTTCATTTCCTTGCTCAGGGCATCCTTGTGCACAAGCACGTAGATGGTCTTGGCACGTACGTAGCTTTCCGACATGTTCAGGTAGCCGCCGAAGTCATTGCGGTCAGTTCCCCAGGAGTTCTTGGTGATGTAGTACTTCGTACCGTTCTGGTCTTTGGCAATGCCGGTGAGGTGCATCAGGTGGTCATCGGTGGTCACGAAAGATTCGTATCCTTTCTGGCGGATTTCGGGAGTTACCTTGACTTCCGGACAAGGATATTCAAACTTGAAGGCTTCGTTGAGTCTTTCCTGTGCATCCATACCTTGCCAGCGGGCAAAATCGGTGTCCTTCAGGTCTTCGGTCTTTCCGGTTTCCGGATTGATGGCTACTCCGTACTTGAAAGAGAAACCTTTCTCGCTGACGTCTCCATCCCAGCATACGGTATAGCCGTTTTTCAGCGCATAGTCTGTGGCTTCCATCATCTCATCCAGCGGAAGGTTGTACATCTTGGCATGTTCCCAGTTGTCGGGAATCTCTACTTCAAATGCCTGGTAGTAGGGCTTGTGGGTAAAGCTGGTCAGCATGACGTAGTCTTCGGGATGGATGTCCAGGCTCTGCGCGAAGGACTGCGGAGTGTATTCCTTGCCTTTGTAGGTAAACTTTTCAGGCAGTTCGCCCATGTAGATGTCGAACAGGCTCTTGATAAGCTTGTCGTATTCCGGACTGCGCTGGCGCATCTGGACTGCCTTTCCGGCAATGGCTTCCATGTAAGAGGTCAGTTCCTTGTGGTTGTGGGTAGGAGAGTTGTAGTTGATGCCGCTGTACACTTCTTCCGGCACGATGCCTGCCTGAGTGAAGGCCGTAAACCAGCTGGGGGAGATGCTACCCTGACCGATGTTGCCTTTTCCGTGGCGCAGGTAGTTGTCGTTCAGCTGGTTCATGTATTTCTGGCGTACAATGTACATTTCCGAGAGGTCGAATTCGCCTTTTCCCTGACGCAGGAGTTCGGCTTCGATGAAGGAAGTGGTGGCAAAGCACCAGCAGGTACCGGTGGCAGCCTGGTTCTTTACCGGCGTCACTTTCTGGTTGACTACGGTAGTAAACTGGTAGCCTTCGGCCTTGGGCTGTGCCTGAAGCGTGGCCGAAGCAAGAAGTAATGCAGAGATAAATGTAACTGTTTTCATATCTTTTTTATGTGTTTTTTACGTGTATATAATAAGGAATCAGAATCCGAAACGATAGTCATTCCAGTATTTAGCGGTCATTTCGTCCCAGCGCAGAAGAGTGGCTCCGATAAAGTCTTTGGTATAGTCGGTCAGATAAGCCCTGGCAGCCTCTTCCCCCTGGCTCTTGACCAGCTCGGCGTAGCGCTGTTCCACCATTGGCAGTTCTTCCAGTCCTTTTCTTTCAAAGTGGAGCAGGTTCTTTTCCAGCATCTTCCGGGCATTTCCCCATCTCACGGTAGCCAGCTTGTTGGCCTGGCGATAGTGCCACAAGGCAGCATCCAGGCGGTAGCGGTGGTTGCCGCAAATCTTGAACATTTCCGGCAGGTCGGTCGTACCGCAGAAGATGGGCACACGCGGACTCTGTCCGGGGTTGTCCATGCCAAACCAGCAGACACCTCCCACGGCATCCGGAAGCCAGTCGCGCAACTGGATGACGGTAGAATACGCACATTGCGGCACGGCCACGTTGCGGTTGGCTGTCACGGCGCCCTTTTGCAGGGCATTGAACAGCTGTACCTCGTCGGTGCGCATCCACGGGTTGGCACGCGGGCTGGTAATGGTGTCGGTCTTTCCGGTTTTCCTGTCCTTGACAGCCACCTTCAGGTTCTTCGTCACGCTCCATTCCGTGCCTTCGTACGTCTGGCGCAGGTAAGCCATCACGTCGGCATTGCTGATTTTCTTTTCCGGTTTTACACTCAGCGGCAGTTCCTCGTCGTCCATGCTAAGCTTGAGCGACGGAGCCAGTGTGCTCAGAATGAAGAACTCGCGGATGCTGAATGCCTGCATCTTGCCGAAATAGTTCGGACCACCGTAGGCTTTCCAGAACTTGAACGGTTCCTTGCCGTCCCACAGCTTGAGTTTCTTGGCTACGCTGAACACGTTTTCAGAAGCCATATAATTGCGCGTATCCTTCAGGTTGAGCGTGCTGATACGTGAGATATTGGCCGATACGCCCACTTCATCGTCGGGGATACGTACGGCAGCCCATACACCTCCAATCTGGTCGGGACCTTCGCCGAAGATTTCAAAGTGCCATACTTCCTTCGGGTCGGCAATGGTCAGACATTCGCCCGAATCGCCATAGCCGTATTCCTTCACCAGCTTGCCCATGAGCTGAATGGCATCGCGGGCCGTGGTGCAGCGTTGCAATGCCACGCGGGCCAGTTCCTCAATCATGAACATCCCTTTGGGATTCCGCAGGGTATCCCGTCCGCTGATGGTGGTTTCCCCCATGGCCAGCTGCTTCTCGTTCAGACACGGATAAGCCGTATCCAGAAAAGCGTAAGTATGCTTGGCTTGCGGAATCTGCCCTTTCACGGTCAGTTTCGTCTGGTCGTTGACCGATTCCGTGTGCATGCGTCCGTCGTAAATGTTCATAACCGTGTCGTTGGCAAAATCTGCTGCCGGTACTACGTTTACCCACGTACGGTACCAGCTGTCGCAGGTGTGGCTCGTCATGACAGAGCCGTCGGTTGAGGCCAGTTTCCCTACCATGATACTGGTACAGCAGTCCGGATCGCGCGGCAAAGTCTGTTGTGCCAATGAAAACTGAGAAAATGCAATCCCAAGAATAAATAAAAT
>NZ_DBEXBB010000319.1:0-7178 GCF_048170425.1 Phocaeicola sp. | reverse complement strand
GCGTCGTTTTGTGAAATGAACTTTTCATTTTGAAACGCGCGAACATTTCGATTTGCGGATTATACATAAATATTCCTATGGAAAGACTATCTTCTTTATTCCCAAATGTTATTACATCTCCAATTTTAAATTTAAGATATTCTGGTATTTCAAGCATGAGGTCTAAATCATCTGTTTGGCCTTCATAAAATAATCCTTGCTCTGTAAAAACCTCAGGTTCCTCAGATTTTCCATAATGAACTAATCCGCATATATTATATTGATTGTTAATTACATCATAACATAAAATTCTTACACTATTCCCTACGCGTGTAATAATTCTACCTTCTACTTCTCCATTTGTTATTTCTTTCGAAAGTTCCAAATCAAAAGGAACTATTACTAATTTGTTTCCCATCATAAATCAATAATTTCGGTTTTTAAACTTCGTTTTAAATCTTCCATCATGTCGAGCGTATCGTTATTCTTCACATCGAAACATATACCAAGCAATTCAGGAGATTTAGTTGAACGCTGTACTGATAAGTCGCAGGGGCGGTTCCACTTCACCCAGAGAAACATAAACTGGCTTATTGCGCTGTAATGAATCTTCACCGCCACCCTGCGAGGCTTGAACAGGTCAGGCATTTGTTCCAGCGTGAATGAAGATGCCAAACTTTCCGTCATCGCGTGTCATGGGGTCGCATCCTCCAAGAAGTATCGCGCGTTCCTGACAGCGTTCATTCTCGAACACGCAATACTGACACGGATTGTCTAAGCTGGTAATATTGACTACTTCCAGGAATTTTATCGGGGTTCCGTCTGCTAACAGACGGACTTCCCCTGGTTTCATGTCGTTAATCATAATCACATAGCCGATAAAGACAACGGTAACTTACGTTCTTTTCCTTCTTCATCCTTCAGCGTAACCTGAATGAACTGGCAGGTAGGTACGGGGCGATATGCAGCCTTGATGATGTTGATACCGTCGATGAACTCTGCATCGCGGCTGGTGGCTGCCAGCTTCTCCAGTTCGAGCACCTTGTTGGCTTTCAAGGCTCCCTTGCGGTCTTTTGCCAGAAGTCCCATGACTACCTGCACAAGTTCTGCGCTGTTTTCGTCTTTGGCCAGCGTCTTCAGGTACGCCTTCACCTTTTCGATGCCAGCTTCTACGGTGTCGTCCCAGCCCTCGTTTACGCGGTTTCCAAGCGTGATGGACATTGTACCATCGGCTGTGGTGAACGTGTCGCTCTGACGGTCGTATTTAGTCTTGAACAACTCGTTCTTTGTCTTGATAAGGGTGGCAAAATCTGTGAATACTTCTTCTTTCAGTCGCTCCATTTCGCTGGATAGGTTCTGAAGCTTTGCCACTGCGTGTTGTACCGTCTGGTCTACAAGTTGCTTGTAGGCTTCGCGTTCGTTCTGTACACGGTCTTTTTCGGCCTTTTCTTCTGCTTCCAACTGTGCTTTCAGTGCTGCTCTCTGTTCTGCGGTCAATGCTTTTAAATCAATCATAATTACTTGTTTTTAAAGGTTAATAAAATTCTGTATAATAAAGCCGTATAGGCCCTCTGTTCCGATAGATGCGCATGTAGTATGCTCTTACTTCGCTAAGGTTGTCCGTATCGTGGCGGCACCTCACTGCCAGGTGATGACCCAGTACGTTAATCACTACGCGCCACACTCTGTATTTCTTTCTCATATCGTTCCTTCCGTGCTATAGGTTATCTTTCCTTTATTCTTTCCGGTCACGAGGCGGTAGTTTTCCTTCGCCTCGCGATTCAGTTCATCGTACCTCTTTACGAGGGTGCTTCTTTCGGCCACCAGGTTACGGAACTGCTGTCCCGTCATCTCTCGGCTTCCTATCTGCGCATTAATACGGTCGATGCGTTCCTCTATGCGGGGTAGTTCGTCCAGGATGTAGTTAATGCGGTTTATGCGCTGGTCGTTTACGTCGTATTCAGCCATTCTGTTTTCGTTTAATAGATTCAAGTTTCGGTATCAGTGCGGACAGTTCTTCGCTGTCCAGTTCGTAAAGAGGCTTCCCGGCGATGCGAGGGCTGCGAAGGTAGGCGTTTACCGCATCCCAGGAAGAGGTATCTACTCCAATCTGCTGAAGGCGTTTCAGCACCGCGCTGCGCTGCCATTTCAGCGACTTCTCGATAAGCCTTTCGGCCACCGGCTTGATGGTGGTGTTGGCTCCGGTGATGTAACCAGCCAGGTACTGCGACTCGGCGTAGGTGAGTTCCTTGGTGGTGTCGGTACGTCCGTCGGTCAGCTCCAGGATCAGTGCGCGGTACTGTTCCTCCGACAAGCCGTAGCGTGCATACAGCACGTGCAGCTTCTTAATCATCCATTTCGGTATCATTCTCTTTGTTGTTTCCATCAGTTTCTTTTTTAGTTCCATTTTCGAGCCAGAACTGGCGGTATCCTTTGTCCCATATCACGAAGAATCCTTTCGGACCTCCGTTACCACGGCCTACGTACGATGCCTTGAAGTGTTCTATGTGGATGCGCTTGAAGGCATCTTTCTTCAGGTCGTAGGCCGTATCGCCGTCCACATCGTTTCCTTTCATGTGGGAGATGTAGACAAACACTTTCTTCTTGAACTTTCTTCGAAGCTCGATGAAGTCGGCCGCACGCACGCGGTACAGGTCGATGAAGTATTGAAGGGAGTCAATGATTATCACGTCTGCACTGCGCTGCTTTCTCAGTTCTTCCTTCAGTTCTTCCGGATGGCAGGAGTCGGTGAATGAGATACGGCTGCATCCGCTACGTATTCCTGCGTTGGCCAGTGCCTGCTGGAAGTCGTAGCTGTCGCCCATCTCCAGCGACACGAACAGCACCTTTTTCCCGATTTCATCGAACTCCTTGGCCAGCTGAAGGCAGAAGGAAGATTTACCCTGACCGGACTTTCCGTATACTATCCAGTTTCCCGTAGCCTCCGTTTTGCCGAACAGGTCGGCAAAACGTGGGGAAAACGGCACAAAGTCGTACTTCCGGTCTTCTATGTTCTTGATGCTCCAGTTTCTCATAACTCTCCATTTTGTACCTGACGGCGGATTAACTTATCCATGATCATTCCTTCCAGCTCGCGAAGGTCGTCAACAAACCACACGGCTTTCCGTGAGTCTTCCGTGGGATATTTTTCTACCTTGTCAAGCTTTCCCCAGATTTCGTCCTGCTCTTCTGCGTCGGTCACTCCGTTGGCGGCACAGATGGCGCGTACATCCTTCTTCGTGGCTCCCAGCAGGGTGATGTAGTTACGCACTACGCGTCCGTCTATTTCGTCGAATCCGTCCACACGGCCTACGTTGCGCTTGATGTTGCGTCGAAGTGTTTCCGTTCCTACCAGCAGACAGCCCATGCGGTATTTGGTGTCGTCATACAGAGGGATAAGGCAGGTCATTGCACTGTTAGAAAGCTTGCCTGCATCATCGAGCACCAGCACCGGATTACGGTCGTCCATTCCGTTAATTTTGGAGGTTATTTCCTGTAGCATGTCATCCGTATCCGTATAGCGGGTGAAGGTGATACCCAGGCATCGGCCCAGCTTCTGGAGGAACTTCTTAGCCGTCCACTTCCAGCACTTCAGGTAAATAATCGAGTTGTCAGGGCAGGTGTTGTAAAGGTCGATAAGCGAATGTGTCTTCCCGCTACCGCTGCGGCTGCTGATACAGAACCAGCGGTGATTCTTCTTTGCGGCTGTCAGGTAAAGCTTCACCTGCTTGTATGAAGATACGCTTTCTACAATCTTCCAGGTGTTGTCATAGTAGTTAAGTCCTACGGCTATCTTATCAGCCATCGAATCTTCCTTTGCGCCGTACTTACCTGCACGGAACTGGGAGAAGGCAGCGCCCGATACGTCGCACTTGCGTGCCAGTTCTGCGGCCGATGATCCACGCTGAATTAATGTCTCGATGTAGTCTCTAAGTTTGTTTGCGTCCATAGTTCAATATCTTTTTAATGGGTTATTAAATCAGTTTTAAATTATCTTGAAAACCCTGCGTTTGTAGGGTCAAATTCAAAGTCATCTTCATCGTCAGGATAAACCGTGCGTGAGGGGCGTGTGTCGTTTTCCTCGTATTCCACATCCTCGGCGTGAAGGCGGAGTTCGTTACGGTTGTCCTTGTGCTGTCCGCGGCTGTCGGTAATGCAGAAACGCTCCAGAATATTGTGTGCAGGAAGCGCATGGCTGAATACGCTGTCGCGTATGGTGTCGACATCCTTTTCTGCCGTTTCCACGATTTCCTTTTTCAGCGATTCGTTAAATTCATTGATGAGTCGGCGCTGTTCGAAGTGCTCCGGCTTCTGGTCTATCAGTGCCATGGGCACGGCTTCTTTTTCAGAGAGCAGGTAGCGCAGCGTACCGATTTCCTTTCCTTCGTCCTTGGTGCCTTTCTTTCCGGCATTCGTAATGAGCACGTGGCTTGTATCGTCGGGGTCGTAACGTACTACCCAGCTTGTGCCCAGGTGGTCAAGCAGCGAGCGGTCCAGGCTGTCGTAGACGTACTGCATTCCGTTTCGCTCCATGATGATGCCCCTTGACTCCAGTTTGTTGGTTCGTCCGCTGGTCTGCCCCATAAGCAGAAGGTACTGCTCATCGGAGAAACGCATCTTCCGTTCGTCGGGTGTCTGGCTCCATGCCTTCATGTAGGCTTCTATCTTCTTGGCGCGTTCCATCTGCATCACCTCATGAATTCGGCGTATGGCTTCCTGCTCGGTAGGGATAAACTTGCGGTGACTGTTCAGCCATTCCACGTTTGGCTGTATCTCCTTGCTGGAGGTGATGCCGAAGCCTGAGAAGGACGGGAACTTCTGAAAGTATTCCAGAATGAGATACTTGAAGTAAGGTTCCACTATCTTGGCCTGTGCATTCTTGACTTCCGCAGGTGTGAGATACTTCGTCATCTGCTCATAGAAAGGGAAAAGCGATTTCTTGTGGTAGTTGTCGCACTGCATCTGCACCGGAATGTATCGCTCGCCAAATAGTTCACGCGTGTGGCGTACGGCGTTGGTAAGTGCTTCCTTGATAAGGTCGTCACATTCGTTTTCTCCGATGGCGTAACCTATGGGATACTTGCAGCAGGCATCGAGCACTACGACGATGGTTTTGCGATTGTGGTAGGTGGTGCGGCGTTCTTCTCGAACGGTACCTCCCTTGCGTACCTTCTTCACTTCCTCACGCTGGAAGATCATTTCCACATCCCATCCATCGAACACCCAGAAGGTCATCGCGGTAAGCGGAGCCGAACGGCGTACCTGCTTCTTCAGGTTGCTGTTCCATTCGCCTATGCCCCGGCGGCGTGTCTTGGTCACTACATCGTACTTCTGACGGTATGCGCCGATGGTGGCCGGCGACTTGATTTCTTCCAGCCCGAACTCTTCGGCCAGCTTGTTGTATTCCTGCATCACCTGTACGTTGTTCCAGTTCATGTGCAGGCCAAGGAACTGACGGATAAGCGACTCGGCCAGCTTGCTGCGTTCGCTTCCCTTGCGTTCCTTCAGCTTCGATGCGGAATCGTTACCGTAGTTCTTATGGATCACGCTGCGGAATCCGGCTTCATCGCCAGCCTTACGGGCTTCCTCGTATGCCTCGCACTTGCGCTTCAATGATTTCCACGAAGCCGGAAGGTGATGCGGAAACAAGGGTTTTCCCTTGGCGTCCTTCACATCGAGGAGCGACTGACACTGTGCGCCCAGGCGTTCCCACACGTTGATGCGTGTGCTTCCACCTATGGCACTCTGTTTCTGACGGTCGCGAAGGCGAAGCAAAGCTTCCATCACGTTTACCGACAAGGTATATTCGTTTACTTTTTCCTGGGGGAGTGTGTTGTTATCGCCGTAGCGGTATGCCTGGAAGAAAGTGTATGCCCTGTTGTTGTATTCCACTTCCTTCTCCAGCTCGCTCTGCTGGTCGCGGCTTGCCAGTTCTGCATACGGGTCGCCGTATGCTTCTAGGTACTTGCGCTTGATGTCTGGTCTCATGGTTTCAAATTCTACGAGGGCAGGGTTTCCGGGTGTGCTGCGACGGGCGATTATCAGCTGGCCATTACAACGCATGTTGTCAAAATTAGACCTTCCGATAAAGCCTTTTTCGCTTCCGATGTTTCGCTTTGAATCGAATCGAATCAATTCATTAGCCAACACGCAAACCTTATCGTTATATATTACTGCCATTGTTTAAATCTTAGATTGTGCAGCCTCAGGAATCGAACCTGAAGCTAAGCCGCCTGCATCTTTTTGCCTTGTCAATACCTATTGCGTTAAAGATTACTTTACTTCATACCAAAACCAATCCTATGACAAATTCACGTTTCCTGAAAACGTGCAGGTTCTTATAGCTGCGTGTGAGTTATCTGTCTGCCTTGTCCATCTTAATTGCTACGGGAACCAGCGATGCAGACAAGAGTGCGATTCCGGCTATATTCAGCCATCCTTCTGTTAATGTGTTCGCCACTGCAAGGGCGAGTATTGCGATAAGTATGTTTCTTGTTTTCATAAGCTTTCGGTTTTTAAAGACCGTCATATCTTCACAGACGGACGGTTTTTGCTACATTTGTAGCGTTCTAACAACTAAAAAAACTACTGTTATGATTACTCCAAAAATGAAAGACGATGTTATTAACATCTTGTGTTCTGGTACGTTTAATTTTGACGTACATTACAATGTTCCTAAGACTGCTTTTTTAGAAGAACTGGCAGATAAAGATGATCCTTCAAAATCGTTCACTGAAAACCAGCTTGTCTCTATCTTTTCACAGTTTGAAAGGATGGGACTTATCTCTGGATATGCCAACAATTCCAGAACTGTTGAATTTGAGGTGCTTGTTGAAGCTAATGATTTTTATATACACGGAGGTTTTCAAGCACAAGAGGAAATCTTAAAAGCCAATATCGAAAAGCTGAGTCAAGAATTAAACCTTCTTAGCAAACAGCTTTCTCCGGATCTTCTTGAAAAAGCCAACAAACTTGCTGGAATCAGTTCTGCTATCCTCTCGGCGTTGTCTCTTTTTAAGTCCTAACAAATACATTTCCAAATTTCTGATAGGGTCGGATTCGTCAAGGTTACTATATTGGCGATACGACATCCTGTCAGAATATACCTTTTCGCAATCTACATATACGGTTCTTTCCACATAATCAACTGACATCCCTAATTTGCAAGGCTCTCCAACAGAAGTGATTTCTATTTTTAT
>NZ_DBEXBB010000318.1:0-3084 GCF_048170425.1 Phocaeicola sp. | reverse complement strand
AGAAGGAAGAAACGGCTTATGGAAGTAATATTTATGCAGTAGTGGAGGATATGGATGGAGTTCAATGGTATGCTTCGCGTACGAAAGGACTGATAGTAGGTAATCATGTGTATACACATAATCCTTCTGATTCGTCTTCTTTGGGATCGAATCAAGTATTTTGCTTGTTGAAAGACAGCAAAAACCGTATATGGGTTGGGACTTTTGAAGGGGGACTTGATTTGGCCGTTCCAGGCAAGAAAGGTTATACTTTCCGTCATTTTTTGACTTCCACGTACGGACAGCGTCAGGTGCGGGTGATTTTTGAAGATAATAATCATTGGTTATGGGTCGGAACCAGTGAAGGAGTTTACGTGTTTCATCCTGATAAACTGTTGAAAGATCCTTCTGCTTATTATAGTTATACCTTCGATAACGGAATGCTGAGAAGTAACGAAATTCGGAGCATAGCTTCTGATGGGAAAGGGCATATCCTGGTTGCAGAATCGGGAGCCGGATTTTCGGTTTGTTCTCTTCCTGAGAATGGGAATTATAGCCAGCTGGAGTTTGAACATTTTGGCCCCGAAGACGGATTGGTCAACGGAATGGTGCAAACTTTTGTGCCAGATATGAATGGTAAAATATGGATTACCACAGAATTTGGTGTTTCTTGTTTTGATGCACTTCGTAAGACGTTCGAAAACTATTTTTTCTCTACAAATATGCTGGGCAATGTGTATGCCGAGAATTGTGGACTGAGTTTGGATGACGGTCGTATAGCTTTTGGCACAAATTATGGATTGACGGTGATTGATCCGCGTAGAGTGAAACATCCGGAAAGTAAAACGAAAGTTACATTTACAGATTTGCGCTTGAATGGCATTTCGGTTAGTCCAGATGAACCGGATTCTCCTTTGGATATGTCTTTGGCTTATGCCTCAGAGGTGAATTTACGGTATTATCAAAGTTCTTTTGTGGTAGAGTTTTCTACGTTTGACTATTCGGGAGCTGGAGGTTCTAAATTCAGTTATAAGCTTGAAAACTATGATAAGGGATGGAGTGTTCCTTCTTCCTTGAACTTTGCTGCTTACAAAAATCTTTCTCCTGGAACCTATTATCTTCATGTAAAAGCTTCTGATGCTTCCGGATTATGGGGAGCGGAGGAGTCTGTATTGAAGATTGTGGTGAATCCTCCTTTCTGGAAAACACCTTGGGCTTATATCTTGTATGTGATAGTGATAGTTGTACTGTTGTACATTGTATTCCGTATTATACGTAATATGAATACCTTGCGTAACAAGATTAAGGTAGAGGAACAGCTTACCGAGTACAAACTGGTGTTCTTTACCAATATTTCACATGAGTTCCGTACGCCGTTGACGCTGATACAAGGTGCGTTGGAGAAAATTCACCGTTTGAAAGTACCTAAGGAGATGGCATACTCTCTTAAGATTATGGACAAGAGTACAGAACGTATGTTGCGTTTGATTAATCAGCTGCTTGAATTCCGTAAGATGCAGAATAATAAGCTGGCCTTGTCATTGGAGGAGACAGATGTGATAGCTTTCCTGTATGAAATTTATTTGAGCTTCAAGGATGCGGCAGAATCAAAGAACATGGAGTTCCGTTTTATTCCTTCTTGCCAGTCATACCGGATGTTTATTGATAAGGGAAACGTAGATAAGGTAGTATATAATATTTTATCTAATGCTTTTAAATACACTCCGTCAAAAGGAAAGATTGAGTTTGTGGTGAATGTGGACGAATCGGTCGGAAAACTGAAAATGAGTGTGTCTGATACGGGGGTCGGCATTCCTAAAGAAAAACGGGGAGAATTGTTCAAGCGGTTCATGCAGAGTAATTTCTCTGGTGACAGTGTAGGAGTAGGTCTGCATCTGACGCATGAACTGGTCAACGTACATAAAGGAACAATTACGTATGAAGAGAATCCGGGAGGAGGCTCCATCTTTATTGTGACTTTGCCAACGGATAAGTCCGTATATGAAGAAAAAGATTTTCTTGTGCCGAATAATGTGCTGTTGCGTGAGGAAGAAATGGCCGAAAAGCATTTGGCAGATGTGGTGTTGAAAGATGAAGAAGGGCTGGATGAAGTTCTTCCGGTGAATCCGCTAAATAAATACAAGGTACTGATTGTAGAGGATGACAATGATGTGCGTGAATTCCTGAAAGAGGAGCTGGGTGTATATTTTGAGGTTGTAGCAGAAGCCGACGGGGATGCAGGATTGGAACGTGCGCGTAATTATGATGCGGACTTGATTATCAGTGATGTGGTTATGCCGGGATGCTCTGGTTTTGAACTGACACGGAAATTGAAGAATGATTTTAATACCAGTCATATTCCGGTTATTTTGCTGACTGCCATGACCTCTGTGGACAATCATGTGAAAGGAGTGGAGTGTGGAGCCGATGCTTACATTACGAAACCGTTTAGTCCGAGACTATTGTTGACACGTGCCTTTAAACTGATAGAGCAACGTGAAAAGCTGAAGGAGAAATTCTCGCATGACCCGAGTCAGGTGCGTCCGGCTCTTTGTTCCTCTGACAAGGATAAATTCTTTGTAGAGAAGATGGGGCGTATTATGGAAACGCAGCTGGGAAATCCTCAGTTTACAGTCGATGAATTTGCTTCCATGATGGGGGTAGGACGTTCAATTTTTTATCGTAAGGTACGAGGGGTAACGGGCTATTCACCGAATGAATATATACGTATTATGCGAATGAAGAAGGCGGCCGAACTGCTTTCCTCTCCGGAAAATCTAACTGTAGCCGAGGTTTCGTATCAGGTAGGTATTAACGATCCCTTCTACTTTAGTAAATGTTTTAAACTTCAGTTTGGTGTGACTCCTTCCGTCTATCAGAAAGGAGGAAGAGTGGAAAAGGAAAAAGAAGCAAATGCTGATTCTGAAGCCAAAGAAGAATAAGCTGGAGGCTGATTCTTCTTTGCTATTTGGAATTTGCAAAAATTAGAAATGGGCGGCCGATATTATAAATATTTGATGAAAAATGTCGGTCCTTCTGTAAAGTTTATGGTTAAAGGCATGTAAAAGTAATAAATATTGAAATTGTATGAAGAAAAAGTATTAC
>NZ_DBEXBB010000317.1:0-4262 GCF_048170425.1 Phocaeicola sp. | reverse complement strand
GCTTCTAACAACAGTTCCATTACCTGGCAAGCTGATTTAGCCACGGAAGTACCCGGACCAAAGATAGCCATTACTCCAGCTTTATACAAGAAATCGTAGTCCTGTGCCGGGATGACACCACCTGCAAAGACCAGAATATCTTCGCGGCCCAGACGTTTCAATTCGGCGATGATTTGCGGAATCAATGTCTTGTGTCCGGCAGCCAATGAAGAAACTCCCACTGCATGAACGTCGTTTTCTACAGCTTCGCGAGCAGCTTCCTCCGGAGTCTGGAACAACGGTCCCATATCCACGTCGAAACCACAGTCTGCAAATCCGGTAGCTACTACCTTGGCACCACGGTCGTGTCCGTCCTGTCCCATCTTGGCAATCATGACACGCGGACGACGGCCTTCTTTCTTCGCAAATTCTTCGGTCAGTTCGCAAGCCCGTGCGAAATCTGCATCCTTTTTACTTTCTGATGAATACACGCCTGATATTGTTCTGATAATTGCTTTATAACGTCCTACGACTTTTTCGCAGGCGTCAGATATTTCTCCCAGTGTAGCACGTACGCGAGCGGCTTCTACGGCCAGTTCCAGCAAGTTACCCTTTCCGGTGCGTACGCATTCGGTAATAGCCTCCAATGCCTTGTCCACTTCGGCCTGGTTACGGCCTTCTTTCAGGCGGCGCAGGTTTTCAATCTGTTCCTGACGTACGGCAGTGTTGTCCACTTCCAGAATATCAATCGGGTCTTCTTTTTCCAGACGATATTTGTTTGTACCCACGATAGTCTGTTCACCCGAGTCGATACGAGCCTGAGTACGTGCAGCAGCTTCCTCGATACGCATTTTCGGAATACCGGTTTCGATGGCTTTGGCCATACCGCCCAGTTTCTCGATTTCCTGAATGTGTTCCCAAGCCTTGTGAGCCAGTTCGTTGGTCAACGCTTCCACGTAGTAAGAACCACCCCATGGGTCCACGTTCTTGCAAATCTGCGTTTCTTCCTGAATGTAAATCTGTGTATTACGTGCGATACGTGCCGAGAAGTCGGTCGGAAGGGCAATCGCTTCGTCCAATGCGTTGGTATGCAGTGACTGCGTGTGTCCCAATGCGGCAGCCATGGCTTCGATACAGGTACGTCCTACGTTGTTAAACGGGTCCTGTTCGGTCAGTGACCATCCGGAAGTCTGTGAGTGTGTACGCAGTGCCAGTGATTTCGGATTCTTCGGATTGAACTGTTTTACAATCTTTGCCCACAGCATACGTGCGGCACGCATCTTGGCTATTTCCATGAAGTGGTTCATACCGATGGCCCAGAAGAACGACAGACGTGGAGCAAAAGCGTCAATGTCAATGCCGGCAGCCACTCCTGCACGGAGGTATTCCAGTCCGTCGGCCAGTGTATAAGCCAGCTCGATGTCGGCAGTGGCCCCCGCTTCCTGCATGTGGTATCCCGAAATAGAGATAGAGTTGAATTTCGGCATCTTCTGAGAAGTATATTCAAAGATGTCAGAAATAATCTTCATGGAGAAGGCAGGCGGATAAATGTAGGTGTTACGTACCATGAATTCTTTCAGAATATCATTCTGGATGGTTCCAGCCATTTCCTCCAGTTTGGCACCCTGTTCCAGTCCGGCGTTGATGTAGAAGGCCATGACAGGAAGTACCGCACCGTTCATGGTCATGGAAACAGACATCTTGTTCAAAGGAATACCGTCGAAAAGCACTTTCATGTTTTCCAATGAACAGATAGATACACCGGCTTTACCAACGTCGCCCACTACACGCGGATGGTCAGGGTCGTATCCACGGTGTGTCGGAAGGTCGAAAGCTACTGACAATCCTTTCTGACCGGAAGCCAGGTTACGACGGTAGAATGCGTTGGACTCTTCTGCTGTAGAGAATCCGGCATACTGACGGATGGTCCACGGGCGGAAGGTGTACATCATGGAGTACGGGCCACGAAGATAAGGAGGAATACCGGCTGCATAGTTCAGGTGTTCCATGCCTTCCAGGTCTTCTTTGGTGTATACAGGTTTCACCTGAATCTGTTCAGGTGTTTTCCAGTTGGCAGTGATGCCATTTTCTTTCTGCCATTCCATGCCGTTTTGCGGATGGAAATCGGCAAATATATCGATTTGTTTGAAATTCTGTCTCATAGTTCAATTCAGGATAAAAGTTTGCTGTTGTATTCGCGTAAGGTTTCCAGTACGTTGCAACGCACGTGAATGAAGTTTTCGATGCCGGCAGCCTTCAGTTCTTCCATGCAGGCCGGAGCGCCGGCTACGATAAACATAGCGCGTCCGTTGAGTGCCTTGAAGGCCGGGATAGCATATTCTGCATATTCATCATCGCTGGAGCAGATTACCACGATGTCTGCCTGTGCTTTTATGGCAGCTTCAACCCCTTCTTCTACACTGGCAAATCCTAAGTTGTCAATTACCTGATAGCCTGCACAAGCCAGGAAGTTGCATGAGAACTGTGCACGAGCCTGACGCATGGCCAGATTACCGATGGTCAGCATGAAAGCTTTCGGCCGTTTGCCTGAATTTTCAGTTTCCAGACGGAGTGCTTCAAATTCGCTGGCAGCACGTGCCGTTTCCAGTTTGGCAAGACCGGCTTCCTCTTCGTGTGCGTCTCCACCGCAACCGCATTTCTTGCATCCATCCAGCGGACGTTTGTCGCCGGCCAGTTCGTTGAAATTCGGATACTGGTTGGTTCCCAGCAAAATTTCCTTGCGTTTGGACACCGCTTCATGACGGGCCTTATTACTCTGGTTTACAGCTTCCTGAATGCTTCCAGCCTTGACTGCCTGCAACATCCCCCCTGCTTCTTCTACAGAAAGGAAAAGGTTCCAAGCCTGTTTGGCAATGGCTACAGTCAGGTTTTCAATATAATAAGAACCAGCTGCCGGATCAACGATACGGTTCAGGTGTGATTCTTCTTTCAACAGCAGTTGCTGGTTGCGGGCGATTCTTTCTGAGAAATCGTCCGGTGTCTGATAAACTTTGTCGAATGGAGATACCGTGATGGAGTTGACTCCGGCAATGGCAGCACTCATGGCCTCTGTCTGTGTGCGGAGCAAGTTCACGTGTGCATCGAATAACGTAAGGTTAAAATTGGAAGTTTCTGCATGAGCCACCATCTTGCAGGCACAATAGCAGGTGCCGTCAGCTCCGGTATTCTGGCAGTCCGTACGCGGGCATTTCGGCGCGTATTGTTTCACAATATCAGCCCACAGCATACGTGCCGCACGGAATTTGGCGATTTCCATAAAATAGTTGGAACTGATGCCGAAGTTAAATTTGATTTTCTTGGCGGCCAGTGCGGCAGGTACACCTGCCTCTACCAACAGGTTGAGGTACTCATTTCCCCAGGCCAGTGCATATCCTAATTCCTGATAAATGTAGGCTCCGGCGTTGTTCAACTGTACAGAGTTAACTGCAATACAACGGAAATGCGGGTATCCGGCCAGTGTCTCTACCAGTTCCTTCCCTGTGGCAATGACAGCGCTTACGTCTTTCCCTTTTTGCATCATCTTACTGATGGGGTCGAAGTTGAGCGAACCTTTCAGTTTTTCAGGTGCATATCCTTTTTTCTGGAAGTAGGCTACTAGCAGTTGGGCCAGTTGCAGCGTATGGCGCTGACAGGTAGAGAAGTTCAGTTCGATACATTCGCAGCAGATGTCTTTCAGCAATGTGTCGAGATATTCAGCATTGAGTTCTTTGGCTTTGATATGGAAACCGAGCGAGTCTACACCTTTATTTAATATATCCAAGGCTTTTGCATTAGCTTCGGCTGCGTTTTCCACTATTATATCCTGACGGATGAACCAAGTGTTGTCATCTTTTTTGATGCCTCTTACGTAGGGGTATTGTCCGGGAAGCCCTTCAGTGGTTTTCAATCCTTCCAAATCTTCTTGACGGTAGAATGGTTTCACTTTGAAACCTTCGTTGGTTTTCCATACCAACTTTTTCTCAAAATCAGCCCCTTTCAAATCGACCGTAATTTTATCCATCCATTCCTGTGTGGACACCGGGGAAAAATCTGAAAAGAGTTTTTCTTTACTATCTGCCATAGTGAATTAGTGTTTTTGGGTTGATATTCAGATTTAAAATTGTAGAGCAGGGTAATGGCCTGCATGGGCAAATATACAAATTTTCCGGCTGTTTATCCTACATTCCTCTTTTTTTATGGCGACAGAAAGCTAAAAACATTAAACGGGAAGTTGCGTTTTCCTACATTTGTGATGCCGTTAAAAGTACAGGTGGAAAACAGTC
>NZ_DBEXBB010000316.1:0-4906 GCF_048170425.1 Phocaeicola sp. | reverse complement strand
TTTCCGTTCAAATTCACTGTGGTTCTGAGAAGAACACATGTATTCTTCCAGATAAGACAGACATTCTGCCTTTGAGTACTTTCGATTTTTACGCATGTCACTAAATAAATTGTGTCAACTTATTTAGTACACTACAGTTTTTTGCAGCAGAAAAATTAATTGATTCTCAACCGGTTATTTTTTCAGAAAATCGGCCCGCATCGGCGAGAAGCAGTCGATGAGCAAACCGGCCTCCAGACACTTGCAACCGTGAAGCACGTCCGGTTCGATGTAGATACCGTCGCCGGCAGATACCACCTGTGTCTTGCCACCCACAGTAAACTCGAACTTTCCGCTGGCTACGTAAGTGGTCTGCGTGTGATAATGCGTGTGGGCCGTACCTACGGCACCCTTCTCAAACTTCACCTTCACGAGCATCACCTGTCCGTCGTATCCCATAATCTGACGGGTTACTCCCTCGCCGGCTGGTTCCCACTCGGTTCCTTTCTCTGTTATGAAAACCTCGCTGCGTGTCTTCTTTGTCGGTGTGTCGGTCGTGTTTTCTGCGGTAGCCGGCAGCACACTGGTCATTGCCAGAGCGACCATCAATACAAATGCTTTTTTCATGTTCCTATTTTTTTAGTTTTAGTTGACTTCAAAACGAAGGGTCGTGCCCCGATTCTTTCCTTGCGGAAGAGGGTGTGTGCCACGCTTCCCGTTCACCGTAATCTGCACCTCATCCTGACACTGCATGGGGTCACTGAAGTACACTTCCCAGCGTCCGCCCGCTCCCCGTCCGATACGGTACAGACCAGGCGTGTGAAAATCCACTTCCAGTTCCGGTGTTACGCGAAGGGTAAAAGGTTCACGCACGGCTGCCCAGCAGACCGAACGGTCGACTTGCCACACTGCCTGCAAGCGGCTGTCGTTGCACATCACCCGGAAATTGTCGGTACGGAAATTACGCAAGTCGGCTTCCGTGACCTCGGGAAGGACGGCATAGCAGTAAGAAGACTCCTTCGGACGCACGCCGTGGTTCAGATAAAGGGTAAACAGACGCCCCGAAATGGTATCGTTGTTGTACATCTGCATCACGTCGTGCCAGCTTCCAGAAGAAGCCACTGTGCGGGCAAAGCAACTGTCAAGGTTGTTCCACAGCACATACCCACGTCCGTGATGCCAGATTCGCGTATCATCGGCAGCAGAGATGCGAAGCGGTTCTTCCCTGCTCCAGCACTGCTCCACGGCGGTGGTGACATGAAGAGCCGAATCGGAAGAGATGCCCGCCCCCAGACAAAGCACCGCCTCATCGGCAAAAAGCCAGAACTTCTGCGCCTTCAGCCCGTCGCGGTCCAGCTCCATGGCGCTGATTCCGTTTTTCCCATCCGACAAGCCTCCCACAAAGCGGCCCCGATTGCGCGGATAGTAGCTGCGCTTGAGCAACGGCACCGGCCGCACATCGTCGTAACAGGTCACACCAGGCAATTTGCGCCAGTCCCATAACGGGAAGATATCGTAATATTCCGTTGCATCCTTATAGATATAGAGAGCCCCGTCGGCCATGTAATAGCCTTTCATGTTATCACCGTTCATGGTTTCCACTCCCATCACGCGGTCGGATGCCATCTTGAGCGAGGCCATCCATCCGGCACGACGGCTCAGCGTGTAGTCCGACTGCCAGAAATGCTTGTGGCCAATCAGCCTGTTGTGCGGCGAGAAGCAGTTTTCCAGCAGACGGGCAGCCACCTGATTGCAGCGCGCATCGCGTCCGCCTCCCAGTTCGGTAGCAGCAAAAGCCAGACTCAGTGCCTTGTGCAAAGGGGCCGAAGCAAAAAGCTGGCGTCCCAGGGAAGCGATGTCCATTTTTCCCTGCCAGATAACCCACTGGTAACCTTCTTCCAGCAATCCGGCAATCACCTCCAGTTGCGAAGGTGTAAAAGCCATCGACGTGTCCGAAAAGAGACCCGACAAAAGGCTCATGGTGTACACATACGCCAGTCCGTAGTTCCCGAACTGAGGTTGCGGTCCGTGCTGGTGGAAGCACCCGTCATCCTTGATGCCTTCCTTTCCGCCCCGCACAATCTCCGACACAATCGTATCGCGCGCCTGTTTCACTAAATCCAGGTCGTTCTCCAGCACCCCTCGCATCATGACGTTGCCCGCCAGCCACACCTTGTTCTGTCCGGTCATGCCGAAACGGGCCTGCTTCATCACCGTAATGGCGTCCTGCTTCTCGGCATCGGTCAGGAAAGGTTCAAACAAGATGAAGGCAGTGCCCAGCGTACGGGGAATACCTATCTGATTATAGTACCAGTTCAGGCAGACCGGCTTCTGGACAAACCAGTAGCGCAAGGCCCGGTGAATGGCCTTCTCCACCCTCTTCGAGTGATAATGTTCGTTTTCCGGATTGCTGAAGTACTTCACCATCTCGAGTATCCGTTCGGCATGCAGACGCGGGTCCCATCCCGAGCGGTTGGTGTCCTGATAATTGATGTCACTCCACGAGCCGTCGGTCTGCAATGCCTTGAGGTAATGCTCCATACGGGCCGCTTCGTACGGCACACGCTGCTGGAGCTCCATCACCACACGGTCGGACACCGAGAAGCCCGGCTGGTTCTGCAGGAGCAGCTCTTTCAGAGGAGACTCCTCCCCTTCCGACTGCACATAAATCCGGTTGAAGTTCTGACGGATGACCGACAAATCGCCTTCTGCCTTGCCGAAAGCCTGCGAAAAGGCCAGGCATGCGCAAAAAGAAAAAACTAAACGGGTGTATTTCATAGACATAGACTAAACGGTATTTTCTTATGACAACATTCCGTCCGGCACGCGACCGATTTCCACTTTCTCAAATTTATATCCCAGGCGTTTGAGTTCAATGGCCACCCCGATACGGAACATCGTACGGCAGGCACGGGCAAACACATGGAAAGCCAGCGGACTCTGCGGCTCTATCTGCTCATGGCGAATCAGTCCCACGGTAGTCTGTCCGCAGCGGCGGATGATGTCCTCCAGCTGACGGGCCTCTTCACCGTCGAGCGACAGGCCGAGCAAATCGCGCACGATGTGTTCATCCATGTCGTCAAAGCCCTGCTCTCCGTAGTACGACTGATAAGAAGCCTGTGCGCTGGCCTCCCAGTCTTCGTCCCAGCAGAAGGCTACTCCCAGGCCCAGATAGACAGCCCAGGCCACCGACACCACGGGATAGTCACGAATCTGTCCCACGGCATCGGCCACATACTCCGGTGCCAAGTCGTGCCAGCGGTTGTCCAGGTCCTCCGTAGCCAGCAAGGTGCCATCCAGCACATGATAGTCAGTACACAAGCGCAGCAATTCCTGCTGCAATCTCTCTTCAAAACGGTTCAAATATTCTGTATCCATTGAGGTTTCTTTATTTTTTTTGCCAAAGATAAGCGTTATGCGAGAGATTTAAAACCCTGCGGGCGGGTTTTGTCACTTTTTTAGTGGGAAAAACAATAAGATTGATAAGCGTAAAGTTTAATCAGCCACTTTTCGTAAACATATTGGGATTTTATATGAAAAGTCTATAATTTTGCGTTGTAATTAAAACATTTTATCTGTATGGCTAATATAAATAGACTTAAAGTTGTACTTGTAGAGCAAGGAAAAACTGGCAAATGGCTCTCTGAACAACTTGGCAAATCTAACTGCACTGTTAGTAAATGGTGTAGTAATACTGTTCAACCAGATTTAGTGACTCTTGACAAAATAGCTCGACTACTTGATGTTGATGTAAAGGATTTGCTGAATACCACAACAAAGAAATAAAATGAAAGCTGTAATTGAACATAACGAATTCCTGACAACCTTCCACAAAGGAAAGAAAGTCATTGATTCTTGGAATCCAGAAAATTTTAACAATTTAGCATCCAGGATTAATGTCATTGATTTCTTCTGTTGTGCTGGCGGTATGACTCTTGGCTTTGCCGCTCTTAATGATTTTTTTCATATTTTGGGTGGAATAGATTTGAATCCGATATCACTTAAGTCATATAAAGATAATTACGGTACTGCTACATTAAATGCAGATATAGTCAATCTCAGATATGATTCATTTGAACTCAATAATACGTTTGCCATTAATGATAAACATCCATTGTTAATCATTGGTTGTGCTCCATGCCAAGGCTTTTCTGCTCACCGTAAAAAAGATTATGATAAACCAGAAGATGAACGCAATACTCTCATTGGCTATTTTGCGGACATTGCAGTATCTTTATCCCCGGATTTCATTGTTATGGAAAATGTTCCAGAGATATTGAATGGTAAATATAAGAGCCATTACGATGAAGCAAAGACTATATTCCAACAACATGGATATTATCTTTGTCAAAAAATATACAACGCAGCAGGTTTTGGAGTCCCTCAAGCAAGAAATCGGGCAATAATTGTTGCTTCAAAGTTCAAAGACTTTGAACTACCACAAGAAATCCTTAAAGAAAAATCATACAAAACGGTTAGAGATGCGATCGGTGATTTACCACATATTGATGCCCGTAATCAGGTCCTTTTATCGGACAAATACCATCGCTGTTCCATCCACAAGCAAAGTACAATAGATGTAATAGCGCACGTCCCACATGATGGCGGTAATCGTCCCAAAGGTATAGGTCCTAAATGTTTGGATAAGGTTAAAGGATTTAGCGATGTATATGGTCGACTGAGATGGGATAAGCCTTCTGTAACTATTACACAGTACGCAAGGAATCCAGCAAGTGGTAGATACTCACATCCAGAACAAGATAGAGGTTTGAGTATTCGTGAAGCAGCACGATTGCAGAGTTTTCCAGATGGTTATCTTTGGAGTGGCTCTTTAGGAGACAATTTCAAACAGATAGGCGAGGCGGTACCTCCATTACTCTCATTAGCTATTGCGACTCAGATAGCGTTATTTTATGAAAAGAAAGAA
>NZ_DBEXBB010000315.1:0-8474 GCF_048170425.1 Phocaeicola sp. | reverse complement strand
AAATGAAGAAAATGAATTCTATGGCTATCTTACTGAGCGCATGCTTAGTATTTAGCGGATGTGGTATGACCAATACGGCCAAAGGTGGAATGATTGGAGCAGGAAGTGGCGCTGCGCTGGGAGCATTAATCGGAGGTATTGCCGGTCACGGAAAAGGAGCAGCCATCGGTGCAGCTGTAGGTGCAGCTGTAGGTACAGGTGCAGGAGTACTGATTGGAAAGAAAATGGACAAAGCCGCTGCAGAAGCAGCACAGATTGAAGGCGCTCAAGTAGAACAAGTGACCGACAACAATGGCTTGCAAGCTGTAAAGGTAACTTTTGATTCTGGTATCCTGTTTAACACCAGCAGTGCGACATTGAGTTCTTCTGCAAAATCTGCATTAAGCAAGTTTGCCAACAACGTACTCAATCAGAACAAAGATATGGACGTAGCAATCTACGGATATACTGACAATACCGGCTGGAAAAACAGTACAGCAGAACAAAGCCGCCAGAAAAATCTGGATCTTTCACAAGAACGCGCCCAGAGTGTATCAAGCTACCTACTAACTTGTGGCGCTTCTTCTAGCCAGATTAAGTCTGTAACAGGTATGGGTGAAGAAAATCCCGTAGCAGACAACTCTACAGCTGCCGGACGTCAGGAAAATCGCCGTGTAGAAGTGTACATGTATGCCAGCCAGCAGATGATTCAGCAAGCTGAAGCTGGAACTTTACAATAAGCCACAAACTTTATAGTAATAAACATCGATTATGCCGGGTCTGAAAGATCCGGCATAATTTTCATCCCAAAACAGACATTACATGATCAAAAAGCGAATTTTAAGGTATATACGTAACCTGACAATTTTTTTCTTTACGACTACCATTTTATCGGTCATTGCCCTTAGATTCATCCCTGTTTACATTACTCCTTTGATGGTAATACGGAGCGTTGAGCAATTGGCAAAAGGCGAAAAACCGGTTATGAAACATAAATGGGTTCCCAAAGAAAAAATATCACGTCATCTTCCAATGGCAGTCATTGCCTCTGAAGATAACCGTTTTGCCAGTCACAACGGGTTTGATTTTAAAGAAATCAGCAAGGCAATTGAAGAAAACAAGAAACGTAAAAAAGCCAGAGGAGCCAGTACCATCAGCCAGCAAACAGCCAAGAATGTATTCTTATGGCCCTCTTCTTCCTGGATAAGAAAAGGATTCGAAGTGTATTTCACGGTATTGATAGAACTAATATGGGATAAAGAAAGAATCATGGAAGTCTATTTGAACTCAATCGAAATGGGGGATGGCATATATGGAGCAGAAGCCGTGGCGAAAGCTCACTTTCACACCACGGCCTCTCAACTCACCCGTAAACAATGTGCGCTCATTGCAGCCAGTCTTCCGAATCCAATTAAATATAATTCCGGGAAACCGAGCCCCTATATGTACAAGCGCCAACAGAAAATCATGTATCTGATGAAATGCGTGCCTGCCTTTCCAGAACAAGCCGAAAAGTAATGAAATACACTAAGACTCCGAATCACCTTTCAGAATCGGAAGGGTAATCTTATACTTGACAGCCAGAATACGAGTCAAAAAAACTGTAACTCCTCCTATAATCTGTGCAATGACAGACTCCATGTCAAGCACCAGACAAATCCAATAAACCAACCCGCCAATAACACAAGCCATGGCATAAATTTCCTTACGGAAGATCAGCGGAATCTCGTTGATAAATATATCGCGCAACACTCCTCCTGCCGCACCAGTTATACTGCCCATGATAATGGCAATCCAAAAGGGATATCCCAATACATACGCCTTGCTGAATCCTACAATTGTAAATAGAGCCAGCCCGATGGTGTCAAAGATAAAAAAAGTATTATTCAAGCGAATCACATACTTGCCAAACAAGATAACAAAGAACATAGCAAAAGCAGTACAAATCAGGTATATTGGGTCTGTCATCCAGGCAGGAGTCACATCCAGAAGAAGATCACGTATGGTTCCTCCCCCAATGGCCGTAGCCAGTCCTACCACATAAGCTCCAAACCAGTCAAACCGTTTGGCTGAAGCAAGTCGTATACCACTAATGGCAAATGCAAAAGTCCCTATAAAATCCAGTATCGTTACAAACGAAGGCATTTGAAAAAAAACATCCATAGCAGCAATTTTACCAAGTATAACTCAAACCAAAACTAAGCAACTCCTGTAACTGAAAATAACTGTCGTTCTCTTCACGAGTTACCCCATCATCAAATCGGCCATGAACAAACAGTTTAGTAGAAAGATATTTATTGATGGAAAACGTAAATGTATTTTCCCATTCACCCAACACCTTCTCATAATTGGTAGTATAAGAGAAACGAGACTCCCACATCAGAGCCGAAAGTATTTTCCATTTTAATGTAGATTCCAAACGGGAACCCCATACACTTTCCCTCTTATGCCCTGCCTTGATATTGAATTTTGTAGGATCAACCCTATCACTAGCTACACTATACAAAGTGTAGTTTATCGGATTCACCAGCACAGACAGGTTACATACTCCGTCCTTCACAAACTTATAGTCCATACCAAGACCCACATTCAATTCGGCAGGTGAGAAGAAAGCAGAGACCAGATTATCTGAATTGGTATCATAATTAGAGAAAAGCTGCGTCTTGAATTCTGCCGACAAAGTATAATACCATCTGCTGAACGCCTTATAACCTAATTTAGAACTCAAACGGAGCAAGTCATTGTTGGCCTTGTAGCTATGTACGGTATCTGAAGGAGCTGTGATAAATCCCAGTTTCCACTCTATCTTATTTTCAAACTGAACGCGCTGCCTGTCATCATAGTTAGCCTGCCAGGTAAAGCCTGAAAGCAATGATTTTGTACTTTCACCACCCTTATACCAGTTACCCGAAATGTAGTTCTGTGAGAACTGCAGATAACCATTTCCACCAAATGTCCAGAAATTAGGTTTGATAACCAGCAGGTCTTTTTCTGTCACCTGATTAGGCAATTCATTATTCTGCATCATGTCCAGCAGATTCTCTTTTCTGGGCTGATTCACAATTACCTCACCATATATTGGCTTTAAGCCTTTCAAATTCGCCTCATTCTGTCTCACCAAATTCGGATAAGACAGATAGAAAGAAAGCAACTGTCTGTTCACCGACTTATCCACTTGGGCAGAACGACGCAAATCGGGCACCTGCGACAAGCGGTTTTCCAGCACGTTCTCTTTTATAAAAGGTATCCGAGGCTTCCAGTCAGAAATACTAAAAGCCTGTTCAATCGGAGCCTCATAATAAGTAGCCGGCATCGACAACTTATAATAATCCGGATTCGGGCGGATGCCCGTAATCAACAAATAAATGTCATCCCAACGCTCCAGCTGTGCATCGTAATTCCGGCGGAAATTCTGCAACATCTGCCAGAAATTCCGCACCTCCAATGGGGGAAGTTCCACCTTTTTCTTTACTGCCGGAACCACTTTCTTTTGTGCTGCTTCCTGTAAACTATCCATAGGAACCGTTACACTCAAAGAATCTACCGCATTTTTTAGTGTATCCGATTTTACCACATCCGAAGACACTTCCATTTCCTGTGCAGCCAACCCACCGCACACCATAAGCAATACCAAGAAAAGACTCGCCTTTTTCATTTTTGTCATTCTTAAAATCTTGTGCAAAAGTACGATTTATTTCCCAAAGAAATTCGCTTTCATACCTACTAAATTACACAATAAACTATTTTCTATCTTCCATTGCTTAAAATTTTACTTGTACTACCAGAAAACTTAAGGATATTTGAAGTTAAACACGGTTTTACTCTTCTTACTTTTGCGGGTTCAGCTTTTTTTTATAATTTTGCAAACTTGAAGAAATAGTTCTTCCATGTGGGAAAAATATCGTTTCCCGGCATTTCAGCTGTCGCGTTCTTACAGAGACAGAGAAAGCAGACCGCATTAAGTTGTTGAATTTAATTTTTAAATATTCATATTGTGGCAGAAACAAAGTATATTTTCGTAACAGGTGGTGTAGCCTCTTCATTAGGTAAAGGAATCATCTCATCATCTATCGGTAAGTTGCTGCAGGCCAGAGGCTACAGCGTAACCATCCAGAAGTTCGACCCGTATATTAACATCGACCCGGGAACTCTGAATCCCTACGAACACGGAGAATGCTACGTAACCGTAGACGGACATGAAGCCGACCTCGACTTAGGACACTACGAACGCTTCTTAGGCATCCAAACTACCAAAGCCAACAACATCACTACTGGACGCATCTACAAAAGTGTAATCGACAAAGAACGCCGTGGTGACTATCTTGGTAAGACTATCCAGATTATCCCTCACATCACTGACGAAATTAAGCGCAATGTCAAATTGCTGGGCAACAAATATAAATTCGATTTCGTCATTACTGAAATCGGAGGAACCGTGGGCGATATCGAATCACTTCCTTATCTGGAAAGTATCCGCCAGCTGAAATGGGAATTAGGAAAGAACGCTTTGTGCGTACACTTGACTTATGTACCCTATCTGGCTGCTGCCGGTGAATTGAAGACCAAACCGACCCAGCATTCTGTAAAAGAACTTCAGTCTGTGGGTATCCAGCCAGACATCCTGGTGCTTCGCACAGAACACGAACTCAGCATGGGACTGAGAAAAAAAGTTGCTTTGTTCTGCAACGTAGACGAAAGTGCTGTTATCCAGTCAATGGACATGCCTACTATTTACGAAGTGCCTTTGCGTATGCAAGAACAGAAGCTGGATGTAACCATCCTCGAAAAAATGGGACTTCCAGTGGGAGAAACTCCTACCCTCGGTCCGTGGAGAGACTTCCTGAACCGTCGTTACAATGCGACTGAAAAAGTAAAAATCGGACTGGTTGGAAAATACGACCTGCAAGATGCATACAAGTCTATCCTGGAGGCGCTTTCACAGGCTGCGACCTACAATGACCGGAAGGCCGACATCCACTTTATCAACAGTGAAAACCTGACCGACAACAACATTGAAGAGCACCTGAAGGACATGGACGGTGTCATCATCTGCCCGGGATTCGGACAACGTGGTATCGAAGGCAAGTTCGTAGCCATCAAATACTGCCGTACACACAACGTGCCTACATTTGGTATCTGTCTGGGTATGCAGTGCATTGCCATTGAATTTGCCCGGAACGTATTAGGATACGCTGATGCCAACAGCCGTGAAATGGACGAAAAAACTCCGCACAATGTCATCGACATCATGGAAGAACAGAAATCCATTACCAACATGGGAGGCACCATGCGTCTGGGAGCCTACGAATGCGTTATTGACCCGAACTCCAAGACTTACGAAGCTTACCAGAACGAACACATCCAGGAACGCCACCGTCACCGTTACGAATTCAACAACAACTACAAGGAAGAATTTGAAAAGGCAGGCATGAAGTGCGTCGGCATCAATCCGGAATCAGACCTGGTAGAAATCGTGGAAATCCCGACCTTGAAATGGTTCATCGGTACCCAGTTCCACCCGGAATATAGCAGTACGGTATTAAAACCGCATCCGTTGTTCCTGTCCTTCATTAAGGCAGCCATCAACAAATAATCCAAACATAACATTGTAAAGAAATAGAAATGGACAAAAACACGTTAGTGGGCTTTATCCTGATTGGAGCCGTCATCGTGGGATTCGGTATCTACAACCGCCCCAGCCAGGAAGAAAGAGCACGCGCACAGCACTATCAGGACTCTATACAACAGGTCATCAAGCAACAAGAGGAAGCTCAAGAAAAGCAGGCCGTTGCAGCCATTGAAGCTGCACGCCCTGACAGTACATCCCTCTTTTTCCAGTCTGCACAAGGTACGGAACAATTTACCGTACTGGAGAACGAGCTGGTTCAACTGACTTTCTCCAACAAAGGCGGACGGGTAAGCAAAGCACTGCTGAAAGAGTATAAAGACCAGAAGAAGCAGCCCCTCATTCTTTTCGAAGGGGAAGATGCTTCCATGAATTTCGGTTTCGAAGGAAAGAATGAGAACATCCTCAGCCAGCAAATGTACTTCGAGATGACCAATGTGACCGATTCTACAGTGACCATGCGGTTAAATGCGGCCAATGGCGGACATCTGGATTTTAACTACCGCCTGCTACCTCACTCCTATATGGTAGACCTTACCGTTCAAGCCAGTGGCATGCAGAATTTCTTCTCTCCCTCTACCAAGAGCATGAACATCGAATGGAAACAGCGTGCCCGCCAGATGGAAAAAGGTTACAATTTTGAACAGCGTTACACATCATTGACCTACAAGCCGGTAGACGACAGCTTCGATTACCTGAGCGAAACAAAAGATGAGAAAGAAACCATTCCTGAAGCGCTCGACTGGGTGGCTTTCAAAAACCAGTATTTCTCCTGCGTCTTCATGGCAGAGCAGAACTTTGACAACGCTACTCTTGAGTCGAAGATGGAACAGCAGGGAAGCGGCTACATGAAGAACTATGCAGCCGACATGAAGACGGCTTTCGACCCGACGGGTGCCAAAGCCTCTCACATGCAGTTCTATTTTGGTCCGAACCACTTCAAGACACTGCTGGCCAGCAACGACTTAAGCTTTAAGAACAAAGACCAGGAACTGGAAGACCTGGTTTATCTGGGATGGCCGATTATCCGTCTGATTAACCGCTGGTTCACCATCAACCTGTTCGACTGGCTGTCAGGCTGGGGACTGAGCATGGGCATGGTGATTCTGCTTATGACCATCATCGTCAAGGTACTGGTACTCCCTACCACCTGGAAGTCGTTCATCTCATCTGCCAAGATGCGTGCCCTGAAGCCGTATGTAGATAAGATTAACGCCAAATATCCGAAGCAGGAAGATGCCCTGAAGAAACAGCAGGAAACCATGGCACTCTATCGCCAGTACAATGTCAGCCCGATGGGTGGCTGTCTGCCGATGTTGTTGCAGACTCCGGTGTTCATGGCTCTCTTCTTCTTCGTGCCGAACGCCATCGAATTGCGCCAGCAGGGATTCTTGTGGGCCGATGACCTCTCAGCTTACGATGACCTGATTAGCTGGAGCTACCATATTCCGTTACTGGGCACCCACCTGAGTTTGTTCTGTCTGTTGTTCAGCATCACCACGGTGCTCAACCAGATTATCATGATGAAACAGCAGGACATGGGCAACAATCCGCAGATGGCAGCCATGAAATGGATGATGTATATCATGCCTGTGATGTTCTTCTTCATTTTCAATGACTATGCATCTGGATTGAGCTATTATTACTTTATCTCCGGTCTGATTGGTATCATTACCATGTGGATTATGCGCCGCATGACCGATGAAAAGAAGCTGCTCGCCCAGCTGGAAGCTAACAAGAAAGAACCTTCGCAACAGAAGACAAGCGGACTGATGGCCAAGCTGGAAGCCCTGCAGAAAGAACAGGAACGTCTCCAGAAAGAACGTCAGGAACGCATGGGAGGTAAGAAAAAATAAAAAGATTATCTCGCTCAATACCGCAGAGCGCCCCTCAATGGCATACAGACAAGCCATCGAGGGGCGCTCTTTTTCTTGCTACATTCCTCTTTTTCCATTTATTGTCTTACCTTTGCAAAAACAAAGGTAAAACCATGAACTACTTTTCAAAGCTCTATACCCGATGGCAACATTTCCTGCACAACGAAGCATTGAAGCAGAAAGTATATTCCATCGTTTTCGAATCAGACACACCGAAAGGGAGACTGTTCGACATCATACTAATCAGCAGTATCATTATCAGTGTGCTGATGGTCATACTGGAAAGCATGCACTTATTCTCTCCCACATCCTACTGGATATTAAGACTGCTGGAGTACTTTCTTACTCTTTTCTTTACAATAGAATACCTGGCCCGTATCTATTGCCTGAAGAACCCCCAGAAATACATCTTCAGTTTTTTTGGCCTGGTCGACCTGCTGGCTACCCTTCCGGTTTATCTGAGTTTCTTCCTGAAAGGTGCCCATTACCTGCTGGTCATCCGGGCTTTCCGGCTCATCCGGATATTTCGTATCTTCAAGCTGTTCTCCTTCATCAGCGAAGGCAATCTTCTGCTACGCTCCCTGCGTATCAGCGCGCCGAAAATATCCGTATTTTTCTTTTTTTTCTCATCCTGATCACCTCAATGGGAACCATCATGTATATGATTGAGGGGGATGTGCCCGGATCCGAATTCAACAATATCCCTAACAGCATTTATTGGGCCATTGTCACCATGACCACGGTAGGTTATGGCGACATCACACCCGTCACTCCAATCGGACGTTTCCTGTCGGCTATCATTATGCTGACCGGTTATACCATCATCGCTGTACCCACGGGAATTGTGTCCGCAGCAATGGTAAGCCAGCAAAAGAAACAGACGGAACTCAAATGTCCTTACTGCCACCGAACCGGTCATGATGCAGAATCCGTCTATTGCAAATACAGCGGAAAGGAATTGAAACAAGATACAACAAGAGAAATTCAAAACG
>NZ_DBEXBB010000314.1:0-19208 GCF_048170425.1 Phocaeicola sp. | reverse complement strand
TACTTTTAAAATTTGATACGTTTATTCAAGGTTGCAAATATAGTTTTTTTTTCATTTATATGCGGAAAGGATTGTAAATATTTAAGGCTTAGAGCCTAAAAAAGGGAGTACAGCTTGCAAAAATAAAGCTATACTCCCTCTTGTAATTATACTCTGTACAGATTTTCCCTGCTAACCGGACATTTTATTTCAGCCCGCGAGTCTTCAGCAACGCATCCAGGCTGGGTTCTGCCCCACGGAAGGTTACATACAGTTTCATCGGGTCGTCTGAACCACCTTTTTCAAGAATATTCTTACGGAAAGAAGTTGCAGTAGCCTGGTCAAACAATCCATGTTCCTTAAATGCCTCGAATGCATCCGTATCCAAACGTTCTGCCCAAATATAACTATAATAACCGGCTGCATAACCTCCCATAATGTGATTGAAGTAAGTAGAACGATAACGAGGCGCAATCTGCGGAATCAATCCAATCTTATCCATCAATTGTTTCTCAAACTGAAGTACGTCAAATCCGTCCATCGTTGTCAAACAATGCATCTCCATATCCAAAATGGCAGCGGCTAACAACTCAGTCGTCATAAAACCCTGGTTGAACAAAGCTTGATTTTCAATTTTTGCAATTAAAGAATCAGGTATTGCTTCACGCGTCTGATAATGTTTGGCATACATCTTCAGCACCTCTGGCTCTACTGCCCAATGCTCCATAATCTGTGAAGGAAGTTCCACGAAGTCCCGTGCTACAGAAGTTCCGGAAATACCTTTATATGTACACTGGGTCAGCAAGCCATGCAATGCATGCCCAAATTCGTGATACATGGTACGTGTTTCGTCAATGGTCAGCAAAGAAGGCATATCATCAGCTGGTTTGGTAAAGCTAGCTACATTATAGATTAACGGGCGGACACCTTCCTGCTGTTCACGGAAGTTACTCATCCAAGCACCGCTTCGTTTGCTGACACGAGGCATATAATCGCTATAGAACACACCTAACAGTGAGCCGTCTGCATCTTTCACGATGTAAGTCTTCACATCCTTATTATATATAGAAATAGAATCACAAGGAGTTAAAGTAATGCCATACAGTTTGTTGACAACTGTACACAGTCCATCATGTACATCTTCTTGGCTGAAATAAGGCTTGATGACATCCTCATTCAAGTCATATTTCTCCTGGCGAAGCTTTTCTGCATAATACCACCAGTCCCATGCTTCCAGTTTTTCACCTTTTCCTTCACGGTCCATGATTTTCTGCAACTCAGCAGCTTCCGCTTTAGCATTCTTGATAGAATATTCCCACAGGCCATACAGCAGGGCAAGTGCATTCTTCGGGCTCTTCGCCATGTTGTCAGCCAACTGATACTCTGAGAAATTGTTGAAGCCCATCAGCTGTGCCTTTTCCAGACGAAGGGCAAGCACCTTTTTCAGCACTTCCTTGTTGTCATTGGCATTGCCACGGTTGCCCAGGCTGGTATACGCCTGATAGATATTCTTTCTCAGCTCACGGTTCTGAGCGTACTGAAGCAACGGAGTACGGCTGGATTCCTGTAAAGTAAATACCCATTTACCGTCTTTCCCGTGTGCCTTGGCTTCCTGTGCCGCTCCTGCAATGACTGCATCCGGCAAACCAGCCAAATCCTCTTTCTTATCTACCACCAATAGATAATCGTTGTTATCGGCCAACACATGATTGCCGAACTCAATGGTCAGCGTAGAAAGCTGCTTGTTGATTTCGCGCAGACGTTCCTGCTTCTGTGCGTCCAGTCCCGCACCTGAACGGATAAACTCCTTATAATATTTATCCAGCAAATAATGTTGTTCGGTAGTCAGCTGAATTTTTCCAGCTTCTTCCTGTGCACGAACAGCAGCCACTCTCTTATACAGCTCCTGATTCAGAAAAATATTGTCACTGTGTTCAGACAGCATCGGAGCAATCTTTGCTTCCAGCGCCATCATTTCGTCATTGGTATCTGCTTCCGTCAAAGCAAAGAATACACCGCTCACACGAGCTAGAATTTCTCCGCTGTTGTCCAGTGCCACAATCGTATTTTCAAAACTCGGTTCCTCCGGATTCTCTACAATGGCCTTGATTTCCTCATTCTGCTGTTCAATGCCTTTCAAAAAAGCCGGCTCATAATGTTCCACCTTGATACGGTCAAAGTCAGGTGTTCCATAAGGGGTTTCAAACTCAGACAGGAACGGATTGCCCGTGTCTGCCACCTGCTGTCCACAGGCACATACCATACAACTCATAGCTGCTGCAAAAATTAAATTCTTCATCTTCTATTTATTATCAGGTTATAATTTTTCTACCAGACACCACAACGGATAATGGTCGGAAGCCGAAATAGAATTGTCCACACGGCATTTCAAGACTTTAAATCCCTTATTCACAAACAAATGGTCAATGCGGAAATACAGGAAATTCCGGTTATACGAGAATCCCGGTCCCCAGCCGGCTTCACGATAAGCATCCGTCAATCCTTTCCCAATGGTGTGATGTGCATACGAAATTGGAGAATCATTAAAGTCACCGCATACCAGCAGATACTTACCTGACTGGCGGGAAATCACCTGTGCCACAGAATCAGCCTGCGGTCCACGAATGGCTACGGCATCAGCCAATTTACGCAAAAGATATTTACTATCTGATTTTACCTTTTGCTCATCTGGTAATTTAAGTAAACCTTCATAGACCTCTTTGTCGTGTGCATCCAGTTTATTCGATTCCAAGTGATTACATACCAATGACAGCGTATCCTCTTTCATTTTCAACTTAAGTAAGAAACTAGCATTATTACCACTTACATACGGAATCTGCTTCACTGACACAATCGGGAAACGTGATAAGCAGGCCATCCCATTTCCATTAGAAGCCTTAAGCAGTCGCCGATAGGGATACATCGAAAAAAAATTTTTCGTTTTCTGCTCATCCCATTGATATTCTTGTAGACAAACCACATCCGCATCGCTTCCCCAGATATAGTGACGCAAAGGATAACCCTCATTCTCCGTATCCCCCTGCATATTCATTACATTATAGGTCAGAAATTTCAATACTTCGCCGTCTGCCGTATCCTCTCCGACTCTAAACGGAGTATATGTCATGACTGCCCCTCCTCCAACCAACAAAAAAGTAACAGGAAGACACACCAACTTTCTGCAATAGAAAAGCCATGCCACTACAAAACCCAACATGACAAGTAAAAAAAAGGGGAAAAACAATCCCGCACATGCAAAGACCGGATGAATTACCGGCGATACAAGCGGACTATAGGCACAACACAAAAATCCAGCCCCAATAACCAGGTTTGCCAGAATCAGGACAGCTCTAAACGTATGTTTCCAAATACTCATTTCTTACTTGCATCAAATAAGCTTTTCTTCTCGTCATCCGTCAGACTGTTGTAGCCCGACTTACGCAGTTTGTCCAGAATCCGGTCAATTTCTGCCTCACGTTCCTTTTTCCGGGCATTGTATTCATAATCCGACTGGCGTCCTCCGTAGTGCACTTTCATCTTGGGTTTACGCTTCACCGGACGCCCCAAGCCTGCAAACCAATCGCACACAAGGTTTATCCATTTCGTGGCATCGTGACCGCTCTGCAATCCTGCCGCAAACCACCATCCGGCCAAGGCTCCACCCAGATGTGCAATGTGCCCGCCTGCATTCTCAGAAGTCATGAACAGCAAATCGAGCACCACCATAAATAGGGCTACATATTTCAGACGCACCGTACCGATAAACAGGAACTGTACCGGATAATTCGGTTCACGTACACTCACTGCCACCACAATGGCCAATACAGAAGCCGATGCACCCAACAAATAGGAAGAATACACGGCATCCTGGAAATAAGGAAACACATTATATGCCAACATATAAAGCAATCCGCCGCAGATTCCTCCCAGGAAATAAAGTCCGCGCAAGTGCTTCGACGAGAAAAAAGCCAGAAACAGACGACCGAACCAGAAAAGCCAAAGCATATTAAATAAGATGTGCAGCACACCGGCATGCATGAACATGTAAGTGATTAGCGTCCAGGGTCTACGGATAAAGACTTCCGTCCATGCCGGCAGTTCCAGATAATTCATCCACGGAGAAGCAGGCACATTGAACAAGGTCAAAAAAATCTGTACCAGCGTCACCACCAGAAACACCGCTACGTTCACATACACCAGACGCAGCACAATATCTCCCTGCTGAAACTTTCTTTTCAAATCAGTAATAAATCCGTCCACCGCCATTTTTCTTTCTCCAATAAACAATCAGTATCAAACCAAACAACATACCCCCCAAATGAGCAAAATGCGCTACTCCGTCGTTGCTGCCCAGTCCCAGAAGCAACTCCAGCACGGCATATCCCATCACGAAATACTTCGCCTTAATAGGCATCGGTATCGGAAAAACAAACATCTGACTGTTAGGAAACAACATACCGAATGCCAGCAAAATGCCATACACCGCTCCCGAAGCACCTACGGTAGTCAGCTGGTTCAGAAACGCATCCATAGGAATGATGCCCAGTCCCGTATTGACCGAATCATAATTCGACCATACTGTCAGATACTCCACATATTGCACTAACTCCTGAATCAAACCGGCGCCAATACCACAAATCAGGTAATACGTCAGGAATCGTTTAGGGCCCCACACTTGTTCCAGTACCCGTCCGAACATCCATACCGCAAACATATTGAAAAAAATATGCGAGAAATTGGCATGCATGAACATGTAAGTGATAAGCTGCCCCAGGTTAAAATCCGAAGCCAGGAAAAAGTGAAGACCCAGCATATTCTCTATATCCACTCCGTATTTTCGGGCCACAAACATTCCGAAGAAACAGAGCACATTGATAATAAGCAAGTTCTTAGTTACTGTTGGAAGATTATTCATATTGTTAAATCATTGATTCAGTTACAAATGTACAACATAAAATCGGGTTTGAAGGAATATATATCCTTAAATTTCATTGCACGCAACCACCGAGTCACGCAGCACCAGCAAGCTTTCCGGCCCCATATTGAACAGCAGGTCAATCACACTGAGATTAGGCAGAAAGCCCAGTTTCTGATCAAACACCTGATAGTAAGGCTTGGGAAAGAATGCCTTATCCGCCTCCCGAAAATCCCGTTTGGGATGAATCAGCTCCCGGAAATCATCTGCACACTCCACCTCCGGCATGTATTCCTCGGTAGGTATCAGGCGAGGCTTCATGTCAATCTGCCGGCACACCCACTCACACAGCTCCAGGTTAAAGTCGAACAGAAACTCATATTTCTGCCCAAAGAACCGATGAAACTCATCCGCATAGTAATCAAAAAAAGGACTATGCTTGTAAGCAGCCACAAACGCATTCCAGTGCACATGCCGCCAGTTGCCATGGTCTGAAATACGTACATCCTTCATCACACACTTCAGGTCATCACTCTTTTCCGTCGGAATGGTCAGTGCCAACGGTCCGTCGGCCGACGCAATCACGCACCGGTTACGGTAAGTCTGCTTCATGTAGTGGTCATAACGCTCCACATGTACTGAAGGATAAGCAAAAAGTTTGGTATAATATTCCACGGGAGCCAGATAGGCCGACCCCAAAATCACTTCATTCTTCATTCTTTCTCAGTTTATGTCATTGCACCCGCTGCCAGAAGCGCCCCTTCCGCGAAGAGTACCAGATGCGCCAGGCCTTCCCTATCAGATGGTCCTCCGGTACGAACCCGAACAGGCGGGAATCACAAATATTCACCGGGTCATTGGAAGCCACCCAATAATAATCCTTGCTAAACGTATAAGTCTCCACGGGCTTTCCTTTCACATACAACGTATCACGGAGGATTTCCGCAGGCTGATGTTCATGTGCCACAATCGTATTGCAGAGTAAGGTCACATTCCAGGGATACACCTTCACCGGAACACCTTTTGCCGGAATCACATACGGATGCACTTCCGTACGGTTCTTTTCATCCAGCGGCACAAGCGGAATCCGCCCCTCCAGCTTCTGCGAAATCAAGTAATATTCATATTGGCTGAAACTCCGTATATACCCCCCGTCGGAAGTATATCCGGCCAGCGTATTTCCTTTGATGCCCAGCACCGACAGCACGGTCAGCATCAAATCTTCCGAGGATACCGGATAAGCATACAGCGATTTGGCGTCCGGGCTGAGCACCTCTCCGCCCACACAGTTCAGGTCGGCATCCAGCATCAGCGTATCTCCCGGCGTGCCGATACAGCGGCTGATGAACAACTCTCTCCACTCTATCCCTTTCTCCACCTGCTGGGGATGAGGATTATTGAACAAGAGAATATCCCCTTTCTCCGCACGCGAAGATGCCAGCCGATGATAGCCGAAAAGCGAAGAAAAAGGCAAACGCAGCCCGTAGCTCCACTTGTTGACCAGAATCCGTTCTCCCTGATAAAGAGAATTTTCCATCCCGGAAGAAGGAATTACACAAGTCGTCACAAGCAGGGTCCGCACCAGCCATACGGTCAACACCGTCAGGCCGGCCGCTCTCAACCACCACCATCCGGACTTTCCTTTGTTCATAGATTATTTAATGGAATCCACAAACTTAAACAGACGGTTCCAGCGAATCTTTCCGTCAAACCAGCCACGATCCTGGTTCAGCGACAGCCAGATAAAAATAGGTTTACCCACAATGTGGTCTTCCGGCACAACGCCCCAGAAACGTGAGTCGGCTGAATTATGGCGGTTGTCACCCATCATCCAGTAATAATCCATCTTGAAGGTATATTTCGTCGTTTCCTGTCCGTTGATATAGATTTTTCCGTCTTTCACCTCCAAACTGTTGCCCTCGTAGTTCTTGATCGGACGTTCATACATCGGCAGGTTATCCAGCGTCAGGTCTATAGTAGCTCCCTTCTTCGGAATCCATATCGGGCCATAGTTGTCTACCGTCCAGCCCGTCAGTTTGTTATCCGGATACAGTCCGCCCGCATCATCATCCGGCACATTTTCAATGGAAGTCACCAAGTCCTTCCGTGCCAGCAAGGCAGCTTTCGCCTTTTCAGTCAACGGCATGTTATATACTGATTCCTCCGTATAATAAGCCATCAAATCCTCCTGACTGATACCTAGTTCATAACATAAATCCTCCGGCAGCATGCCCTTGGTATGCACCAGATAACGATACTGCACATTATCCGGTTCCTTGTTGGCCTTACCGTCCAGGTAAATAATCCGGTTCTTGATTTCCAGTGTCTGGCCCGGCATACCCACACAACGCTTCACATAATTCTCTCTCCGGTCCACAGGGCGGGTAATCACCTCACCATACAGCTGCGGATTGTCGTCAATATACTTGCGTCCTACCGCGTAATAATAATCATACACATCCCGTTGCTGCTCCAGGTTCAGGCTGGCCAGGTCAATAGGCTGCGAAAGTTGCTTACCGATGGCATAGCTCATGCGATAGATATCTTCTGCCGGATTGCCGGTAGCCACCGTATCCCCTGCCGGGAAGTTGAACACCACAATGTCATTCAGCTCCACCTCTCCCAGTCCGGCTACGCGTTTGTAGTCCCACTTCGGCCATTCCAGGTACGACTTGCAGTTGAACACCGGCAACGTATGCTGCGTCAGCGGCATGTGGAGCGGTGTCTGCGGAATACGGGCACCATAGCTCATCTTGCTCACAAACAGATAGTCGCCCACCAACAGCGATTTCTCCAGTGACGAAGAAGGAATCACGTAATTCTGGAAGAAATACAGATTCACAAAATAGACTGCCACCAGCGCAAACACGATGGCATCCACCCAGCCCATCACCGTCAGCACGGTCTTGTTGGTCGATTTCTTCCACCATGTCCAAGGAATCTTTTTGGAAATATATGCGTCAAAGATGAACGGAACCACTACCAGTCCCAGCCAGCTTTTCAACCAAATCAGGAAAATCAGGTAAAGCACCAGCACTATGCCGAACTTTATCCATTGTTTACGCGATGCCTGTATCATACTCAAAACTGAAATAAATCATTCATACCTAAGAAGCCCTGGTGCGCAGCCGTATATTCTGCAGCCAGCACCGCTCCCAATGCAAATCCCTTGCGGTTCTTTGCGTCGTGTGTAATCACGATAGAATCAGCCTCCGACTCATATTTGATGGTATGGATACCCGGTACTTCCCCCTCGCGGATGGCACTCACGGGCAATTCATCCGGTGCACAGTCGGTCGTGCCCGTCACCGTACCGTCGGGAGCGGTCAGTGTGCCCATCACCCATTTCTGCTTGCGGTCCAGGTTTTCCAGAATCCCTTCAGCCAGCGTAATGGCCGTACCACTCGGGGCATCCAGCTTGTGCACGTGGTGTGTTTCTACCATCGACACATCGTAGTTCGGGAACTGGTTCATAATCTTTGCCAGGTACTTGTTCACCGCCGCAAAGATAGCCACACCCAAGCTGAAGTTAGACGACCAGAACAGCGTCTTACCCTCCTCCTGGCACAGACGGCGCATCTCTTCGCCATGCTCTCCCATCCATCCGGTGCTGCCCGATACCACTTTCACGCCATTCTTGAACGCCTCCAGACAGTTGCCGTAAGCCACTGAAGGAGCTGTAAATTCAATGGCCACATCGGCTGAGCGGAAAGCCTCCGAAGCAAAATCTTCCCGATTATTTATATCAATGATACTCACAATTTCATGACCTCTGGAAAGGGCGATTTTTTCAATTTCCTTTCCCATCTTTCCATATCCAATTAATGCAATTTTCATAATTCTGATGATAATTTTATTCGCAAAGATAGTGTTTTTCAGTATTAATCATTACATTTACCCAACATTTACAGCTCATTAACATGGAACATCTACTCCAGTTTGTATGGAAGCACAAGCTTTTTCCGCTCACTCCGCTGCATACCACGCAAGGACAAACCGTGGAAGTCATTGACCCCGGACTCCCCAACCCCGATGCAGGACCCGACTTTTTCAATGCGAAAATCAAGATAGACGGCATTCTGTGGGTGGGAAATGTAGAAATCCACGTGCACGCTTCCGACTGGAAACGCCACCACCACCATCAGGACCGCACCTACGACTCCGTGATTCTGCATGTGGCTTCCGACATCGATGCCGAAACCTTCCGCACCGACGGCACACCCATCCCGCAAATGGAGCTGCACTACCCACCCTATTTGCTGGAGAACTACCGCGAACTGATTGAAACCAGCCATTACCCGGCCTGTTACCGCCTCATCCCTCGCCTGCCCAAACTCCTGCTCCACAGCTGGCTCTCCAGCCTGCAGACCGAGCGTTTCGAGCAGAAAACACAGCGCATCCAGGCCCAGCTTACCCAGAGCAAAGGCGACTGGGAACAAGCCTTTTTTCTCACCTTAGCCCGCAACTTCGGTTTCGGCACCAACAGCGATGCCTTCGAGCAATGGGCACAGACCATTCCCTTGCAAGCCGTCAACAAGCACCGCGATAATCTTTTTCAGATAGAAGCCATTTTCTTCGGGCAGGCCGGCCTGTTGCAGGAACTCCCTTCCGACGACTATTCCGCCCAGCTTACCAAGGAATACGCCTACCTGGCCCACAAATTCGAGCTACAGCCCTCCGAATACCTTCGGTGGAAAATGCTCCGCATGCGCCCGGGCAACTTTCCGCACGTACGCATCGCCCAGCTGGCCAACCTCTACCACCGTTCCCAGGGCATGCTCTCCCAGTTGCTGCTGGCCTCTACGGTGAAAGAACTGCGCGACCTGCTGCGTGGAGGTACCTCCCTCTACTGGCTTACCCACTACGTTTTCGGCGAACCCTCGCCTGCCCGTCCGAAAACCCTCAGCGACGCCTCCATCGACCTGCTGATTATCAATACCGTGGTTCCCTTCCTCTATGCCTACGGCAAGCACAAAGACGAGGAACGGCTCACCGAACGTGCCGGCAACCTGCTGGAGCAACTTAAACCGGAAAACAACTACATCATCCGGCTGTGGAAAGAATGTGGTCTGCAAGCCGCCCATGCCGGCGACAGTCAGGCACTCATCCAGCTCAAAAAGAATTACTGCGACACCAAGAAATGTCTGTTCTGCCGCATCGGATACGAATATTTCAAGAAAAAAGAAGGTTAAAAACTCTTCTCACCCCTTACACACAAGTCTTTCATTAAATCAGTACTTCCTTGACAGTACTCTAGTACTTTCCTTGGAGTACTACAGTACTTTCGTGGAAGTACTCAAGTACTGCCAAGGAAGGACTGTCAGTATTTAAATATTTATTTCTCAATACGTTACAGAAATTTATAGAGAATCCATCCCTTTCAAAAAAAATCATTTCCGTCTTGACAAAGGAATATAGACCGAACACTCCCAGCCTGAAAGTCGGTTACGCAAGAAAGGAGACATATTGAACTTCCTTGTCATCCCCCATTTGTATTGCACAGCCACTTCCATGAATCTGAAGTCATACGCCAATCTTGCAAATACCGGCAAATCGAAGAAACTTTTGTCATAAAAATAAAAAGTAGGCTCCACTCCTACCGACAGATTCAATCCTCGAAACAGGTACCGTCCCACACTTCCAGCAAAAGATGCCGACCACAGATTACAGATTCCTTCTCCGCCCACATACGTCGTATGCACGTCAGAAGAAAGATAACGGAATCCATAGCTGTAACGGCCATATCTTGCCGATAACGACAAGTCGAAGAACCAGCCGGTATCCGGACGATTCAACCGCCAGCGGTATCCGGCGCCCAAAGTAAAATCAGCCCCCAAACGGGAGTTTGCCAAATCGAAAGGCGGTAATCCTTTCTCCGGTGAAGCCATCTGGTAGTTTACGGTATTTTTCCCTCCATAAAGCATCAGGCCTGAAGAACGGAGCATCTGTGCACGAACTGTCATCCATAAAAAGAAAAGGAATAAGAAAAAAGATAATCGTTTCATACTGATTCCCAATTAGCGTTATTATTTTCAATCTGGTTTCTGTTTTATTTACTTAACGATTCATCATTCAGCGAAATAAACGGGTGATTCTTTTTTATCGAATCCACCTGATATCCTGCATTCAGTACCGCATGGTCAAAATCTGACTGTGTTTCAGACTCTGACATATCCATCCACTCCGTTTGCCGCAAGCAGCAACCACCTACCAATCCGAAACCGTTCTCCACATTGGTGTAAGTAGCCCGCATGGGAGCCAGCTCCACATTACCCAGCTCATTATTCTTCTGCTCATTAAGTGATTTCAAATAACGGTAGAACTCTTCGGACAGACTATATAAATAAACCTTATATTGCTTTCTGTTTATAAAAGTTTCATCTTGAATAGAAGTCTTGTAATCAGGTATGTAAGTCATATTCAGGCGAAGTGTGTAATTCTTTCCCTGAATTTTCTCATCGCTCCAAAAATACAGATTCTGATAGTACGCATAGTTTCCCATAAAAATGTCATCCAAACCAGAAGAAGCATCCAACATTGGCTCATCACTCCAGTCCATATAAGCAGAAGACGGTTTGCCATAATGCACCTCCGAAGTCCCCTCTTTCCAATACTTCACCCTTTCTTTGACCGTTACCGCATAGTAATTTTCAATCTTTGCATAATCGGTAAAATTTATCTGAAGCTGGAGCACACTCAACTCAGAGGGTTTTCGTTCTATTTTAACAGTGTTTAAGGGGAAAGGAGCAGGAATAATGGTAAAGGCAGATACTGCTTTCACCCCTTCTACCGAAGCTGTAAGCCGGACACGGTCACTCGTCTCATAGGGCTGCACCACATAATAACTTTTGGCGGGGACTCCCGGCAATGAATCCTCTGTCCACAACAAAGGAACAGCAATGTCATTCACTTCCAGCCTGATGTCCCTGCCCTTTAATCCATACATTCTCATGCCTTTGTCATAAACCGGAAGACTGTGCGAAAGACGTACCACCGTAGTATCACCACTTCCAGGATAACTATATACCGTTAATTTAGGAACCTCTGAAATCTCATCCAAGTCAAAATGATACACACAAGATGACAACAGGCTGAAGGCTGCAAGTATTATTATGAGATTCTGTTTGTTTAAATGCATAAATACAATGTTTAGAAATTTGTTATAATCAATGACATTCCAATGCATGCCGATTCAGAAATTTAAGGTGTAGCTAAAAGAAGGAATTATCGGGAACAGTCCGATAGCCTTTCCTCTGAAACTTCCATCCACCTGCCGTTCTATCTTTGTATAAAAAGGATTCATACGGCAATAAGCATTATAGATACTCACATTCCAAATTCGCTCGAATCCCCGCTTGGTAGTCCGCCGGAAATTGATACCCACATCCAGCCGGTGGTAGGCAGGCAAAGTAATATTGTTAGGTTTTCCATACATCGGCTCTAAGTCCGACAGCTGCGAGGTTCCAGGTAGGCAAGGATTTTCCACATACTGTGTAGGAACCGTCGCATGGTCACCACTACGATAAGTCCACGCTGCATATACATCCATTCGATGGCTGAATTTACGACGATAGACAAAATTCAGTTTATGACGATTGTCAAACTTGCTGGGATACCAACCGGAATAGAAATCATCAAATTTTTGCTTGCTCCATGATAAAGTATAACCAGCCTGAAAGAGGTTCTGCTCATCATGATACACCAGCGATGTTTCCAACCCATACGATTTGCCGTCTCCCACCCGTACCACCTGTTCCCAGTTTCCGGCAGGCAATGTAAGACTGCCTCCCGCCTCGTACTCCAACATTCGGCTGGTAGTACGGAAATAGCTTTCCACCTCCAGGCGCAACCTCCACGGAAGTTCCATGTACACACCACCTGCCACCTGTCGCGAATGCATAGGACGTATACGGGAGGTAGAAGGGACCCAACAATCGGTCGGCAAGTTTAAATAAGAATTGGATAACTGGTGCGCAAACTGACTCATCTCGGTATAGGAAACTTTTAAAGTGGTACGACTGAACAGACGGTAACTTGCCGATATTCTCGGCTCCAGCGAATGATATACTGCTCCCGAAACTTGATACATGGTATAACGTCCCCCCAAGTTTATCCGCAGCTTTCGGGTCAGCCTCATATCGTCTTCCGCATAAAAAGAGAATTCATTCCCCTTGTAATGGCTCTCTACTGATGACAATAACGTATCCGTCATTTCCTCCGTACCTCTTATATCCTGTGATAACGTATGCTGCGGACAATAGATATGATACAAGTAATCGCTTCCGAAACGAACATGATGATTCGCCGTAGGAAGGTAATGAAAATCCATGCGAAAACCTACGTCATCAATAGTAGAATAACTGTCTCTCTGCATCCGGTCTACAGAATATTCTTTATCATCTTCCCCTTTATAAAAACTATCATCTGACCTGAAGTCATATTTAGACAGATTACGGGCATATACCAAAGAAAAGTTACCGGTCAGTTTATGATTGAACTGATTATTCCATGACAACGCGGCAGAAAGATTTCCCCATCTGATATGATATTCATCCGTGGTCTGTTCTTTCTCTTGATGGAGCAGATTTCCTGACGGGAAAAGCTGTTTATCCTTCATTTTAAACAAATCTCTTCCAGAATACACACTAAAAGAAAGCCTGCTCTCATTGGAAAACCGATGTGTGATTTTCCCATTTATATCATGAAAAGCATAACGGGCATTGATATCTTCTTCGGGAAAGAAACGATTGGCAATCCGCAAAGCAGGAGCAGAAAGCACGTCCAACCAACTCCGGCGCATACTGAACACAAAAGAAGTTTTTTCCTTTATGACAGGCCCTTCGAAACGTAGCCTTCCGTCCAGCAGCCCCAACGAGACCATACCATGAAACTCCTTTAAGTCCCCCTCCTTCATACGGACATCTGTCACAGACGAAAGCCTCCCTCCGTAACGTGCCGGGAAACCACTCTTGTAAAAATCCACGTTCTTCACTATATCCGTATTAAATGCAGAAAACAATCCTCCAAAATGATTCACCTGATAGAGAGGCATGCCGTCCAATAAGAATAAGTTTTCATCATTCTTCCCCCCGTGTACATAAAGTCCGGAGAGCAGTTCCGTGCCAGCAGATACTCCGGGAAGCTGCTGAATTGCCTTGACTAAATCCGGTGAACTGAACAGTGAGAATTCCGTATTCAACTGTTCTGAAGTCAACGAAATCTTTCCAGTCTGAGTTGTAAAAAGAGAAGTATTCAAATCGGCTGTTACCACTACCCCTTCCAATGCAGTGGAACTTTCCTTCAAATAAATAGTACCAGAATAATCTGAACGCAAGTCCAATTCTTTCACCACCTCTTCATAACCTACATAAGAGAAACGCAAAGTATGCTTTCCTTCCGGTAATGTCAAACTAAAAAAACCATGTTCATCCGTTAAGGTACCGATATGCATATTCTGATCATACACCGTGACATTAAGGAGTGATTCCCCATTATCCTGACACACGTGTCCTGAGAAAGTATACTGGCTCGATTTAAACAACAAAACATAGCTGCCTTTTATCTCCCATTTGATTCCGGTTCCGGAAAAGACTGTTTGCAGATTCTCCTTCAATGACTTACCAGAAGAAAAAATGCCAGATAACCGTATCATTTCCAAAGAAGAATCATAGACGAAATTCACATGATACAAGTCTTGCATTCGTACGATTGCTTTCTTCAATTCTGAAGTTTCAGAACAAGGATGTCCCCCTAAACATAAACAGACAACCGCCACAGTCCACAAGGTACTCATCATACTTGCTTTTTAATATGCACTTTTAATACTTTTTCTATTATCTCGATGATTTCGTCCAGACTGTGTGCATCGAAATTGGCTGTCAACCGTTTGTCTGTCCGGTCAGCTACCAGCTTTACCCCATAATAACGGGAAAGCTCTGCAAGTACTTTCGGAAGAGGAGTATTCTCAAATACAAAACTTCCTTTCTTTACAGAATCCGGACGATGGACGATTTGCGGAACATGCTGACCTTTTACCACTTGTGCCTCCATTCCAGCCAGAAGTTCTACACCTTCCGACTGACCTAGTACAGAAAACCGTACTTTTCCCGATTCCACCTGAACCCATGCGGTATCCGCACGGCTTTCATCCATCACGAAACAAGTACCCAACACTTGAACTTCAGCCAACTTTCCTATTACTTTAAACGGACGAGTACAATCTCTTTTTATCATAAAACCAACTTTCCCCGTCAATTTCACTTCACGACATACATCTGCATAATCCTTTGTACGGAAACAAATAGAAGAATAGGGATATACCGTAACGACCGAACTGTCCGGCAACTGGTACTTTACTGCATGTTCGTATGCTGCCAATTCTGTCCACTGCTTCTCAGGAGATATACCCACCCAGACAATAAACGCCAGCAATATAGCCGCAGCCAGCCCAGATAAAAACAGGAAATACCGGTTCTTTCCGCCTGCCCTTCCAACCACTCCATGCTTTTCCTTGAAAACTTTCAAAGCCTGCCGTGTGTCCAATTTATTCTTTTGATAGTGCCTCAACACAAAACGAAGGCATTTTTCTTCTAATTCATTCATGTTTCTGGTGATATTATACATTCAACCCTGTGACAATAGAAACCCCAAAAATCACTACGTGAAAACACTGAATTTTAGTTAAAGAGAAACATATACACTTTATATGCCCCCTCACGTATCAAACGAAATGCCTTCTGAATATGACTGTCGACTGTATGAACCGAAATATGAAACTTTTCAGCAATCTCCTGATACTTCAGGCCATCCCGTTTATGCAAAAGAAAGACCTCACGGCAACGCTCAGGCAAGGCATCTATGGCAGTCCACATTCGCGCCTCCATCACACTCCGTTCCTCCACCTCCTCATCCAACAAGGTTTCTTCTAATTCAGTAAATGAGACTCCCGATTTGAACAGATTTTCCTGACTCAAATAATCCAAGCTACGGTTCTTAACCATCACATACAAATAAGCCTTCATATTACTTACCTCACAAGACTTTTCATTATTCATTTTCTCCCACAAAGACGAAAAGCAATCCTGCACAATATCTTTGGCCATCTCTACGTCCTGTACATAATGTGTTGCATACAAACACAAAGGTCTATAATAAAACTTGAATAACTCATCTATATTTAATCTGTCTCTTCCCATGTGCAAATCAATTTCTATTTCAAATAGAGACAGATGAAAATACCAAAATCACCATCCTACTTCTGTAAAAAAAGTTAAGTCTTTTCAGTTCTTCATACCTCTCACCGCAATGCCTCTTCCACTGCCCGCAGATACCCGTCCAGGCGATTGCTCTTCAAGATAGCCTTCCGCTGTTTCTTGTCCAACTCCGGCAACAGGTACTCCCAGCAGGTCTTCAGCTTGGCCAGCAGCTGCGCCTCTCCGCCCTCTATCACCCGATGATAATACAGATACATCTGCCGGTGCATCTGCGCTACCCGTGCCTTCAATTCGTTCTCGGACAATTCTCCTTCACGGAAAGCCAGCGCCAGTGCCGGATTCGCCAGCAGCCCGCGACCCAGCATCACCCCTTTCAGCTGGGGAAACGCTTCCAGTACCTCCCGGATGTCGGCCACCGTCAGCAAATCACCGTTGTACACCAGCGGCCGCTCACACGCCTCATAGAAGGCACGAAACGCCTCCCGGTCCACCGTCCCCTTGTACTGCTGCTTCCCGATGCGCGGATGAAGCGTCACCTGCGTCACACACGAACGGTTGAGTAACGGCACGAGCGCCTTCCACTCCTCCGCATCCTGGCCGCCTAACCTCATCTTCACCGAAAAACGAATCTCCGGAAACACCTTCATCGTCTCCAACAGCGCCTCCACCTTCTCCGGAGAAGACAAGATACCCGCTCCCTTCCCACGACGTACAATCAGCGGAAACGGGCAGCCCATGTTCACATCTATCTCCTGATAGCCCTGCGAAGCCAAAAAGTCCGTCAGCACCTTCAGTTCCTCCGGCTCCGAGGCAATCACTTGCGGAACCAGCCGGGACACCGTGTTCTCTTCAGGCGACACGTCGCGCCTGTCCTTGTTACGAATCTCCCCCTTCTCCAACCGGACAAAAGGAGTATAATACGCGTCCACACCTCCCAGGCACTGCGCATGTGCATTGCGCCACGCCACTTCCGTAAAGCCCTGCAAAGGAGCTGCATAAATTACTGGTACATTCTCTTTCATATCCTGCAAATATAGGAATAATTCGCTATCTTTGTGAAAATACATAAACTTCACTCTCATGGAGAAATACATCTTTGAACTGAAAATGAAGGTCCGCGACTATGAATGCGACCTACAGGGAATCGTCAACAATGCCAATTACCAGCACTATATCGAGCACACCCGCCACGAGTTTCTCTCCTCCGTCGGCGTCAGCTTCGCACAGCTTCACCAGCAGGGCATCGACCCCGTGGTAGCCCGCCTGAACATGGCTTTCAAAACCCCGCTGACCAGCGGCGACGAGTTCATCTCCCGTCTGGCACTCCGCAAGGAAGGCATCAAATACGTCTTTGTGCAGGACATCTACCGCCTGCCCGACCTGAAACCCGTCATCAAATCGACCGTAGAAACCGTGTGCGTAGTCAACGGACGCCTGAGCGACAGCGCCCTCTTCAATGAAATCTTTGCTCCCTACCTGAACCAATGAACGAAAAAGAACTCCTCTGCCGCATGGCCCTTCCCCTTCTGCCTGGCATCGGTCTGGTAGGAGCCCGCCACCTGATTCAGGCTGCCGGAAGTGCGGCCATGCTTTTCGAACACGCCCGCGAGCTGCCGGCTCTTCTTCCCGGAGTCACTCCGAAGGTAGCCACTGCCTTTCAGCATACGGAAGTATTCCGTCTGTGCGAAGCCGAGCTCTCGTTTGCCCAGAAGCACCAGATTCAGTGCCTGACCGAAGACGACGAAGCCTACCCTTCCCGCCTCCGCGAATGTCCCGATGCCCCGCTCGTGTTGTTCTACAAAGGCTCGGCCAACCTGAACAGCCGTCACATCCTGAGCATCGTAGGTACACGCAATGCCACCGACTACGGCAAAGGCCTCTGCCAGCGTTTCATGCAGGAACTCAGCGCCCTGCTTCCCGACGTGCTGATAGTGAGCGGACTGGCTTACGGCATCGACATCCATGCCCATCGCGAAGCACTGACCCACGGATTCGACACCGTGGGCGTACTGGCTCACGGTCTGGACCGCATCTACCCAGCCGTACACCGCCGCACCGCCACCGAAATGCTGACACAGGGCGGACTGCTCACTGAGTTCATGAGCGGCACCAACCCCGACCGGCAAAACTTCGTGAAGCGAAACCGCATCGTAGCCGGCATCAGCGACGCCACCCTCGTAGTAGAGTCCGGCCCCAAAGGAGGCTCCCTCATTACCGCCGAGATAGCCGAAAGCTACCAGCGCGACTGCTTCGCCTTTCCGGGCCGCGTAGGCGATACCTACTCCACCGGCTGCAACCTGCTGATACAAAAAAACCGCGCTGCCTTGATACAGAGCGCGGAAGATGTGGTAAAAGCCATGAACTGGGACCATGTGCCCGTTTCCCCTCAGGTAGTCCAGCGCCAGCTGTTCCCGGAACTGACACCCGAAGAAGAACAAGTGGTCACCCATTTACAGAAGCATCCCGACGGGATACAAATCAATACGTTAGTAGTAGAAAGCAACATCGCCATCAACCGCATGACCAGCCTGCTGTTCAACTTAGAGATGAAAGGCGTGGTCCGCGCATTAGCAGGAGGAGTCTACAAGCTGGCCTGAGCCTACAGAGCCGCAATCTCCTCCCTTATCTTTGCATAAGGCGCATCCTTCAGCAGCACCCTCTTCGTGCCGTCTAACAGATACAGCGAAGGCATCGCTTTCAGGTCGTACAGCGCCCCCTGCTTCACCGTTTCGCGGTCACTGCCACCATCCCTAAGGCAGATTACTCAACGTACGCTTCCATCTCCTTGCAAAAGCCGTCCAGGTCCTCCTTCACCTGCTCCTCGGTGAACGGTCGGCCAATATGGCCAAGTAATCCGCCGCTCCTTGTTCCGCCACGTTCCGGTTATCCACCAATGCCGTATCCGCAAAGTTAAAGCTGTCCCAATAGTGCGCCATGAGATACGCTTTCCGCTCCTCCAGCTGGGTGAACATGGTGGGGATTTCCGGGAAAGGGAATTTTGCTCCCACAGCCGCTTGCGGCCGTTCTACGGATGCTGATGCAGTTGTTCCTACATGTTTCTTCTGGAAGGCAATTCCCCAAAAAGAAAACAAGAACAAAAT
>NZ_DBEXBB010000313.1:0-15631 GCF_048170425.1 Phocaeicola sp. | reverse complement strand
TTAATACCCAGCAAACCAACTTTAGTCAAAGCTTCTGCATGACAGTAGTCAATATCTGCACGGAAAGTATGCAACGGAGTTCTTCCTTCTTTATACATTTCAGAACGGGCCATTTCTGCTCCATTCAAACGTCCTGAAATCAACACTTTGATACCTTCAGCGCCCATACGCATTGTGTTAGCGATAGCCATCTTGATGGCACGGCGATAGGCAATCTTACCTTCTACCTGACGAGCGATATTATTAGCTACAATAACAGCATCCAACTCAGGTCTCTTCACTTCAAAGATATTGATCTGAATATCTTTGTCCGTGATCTTCTTCAACTCTTCTTTCAGCTTGTCAACTTCCTGACCGCCTTTACCAATGATAATACCCGGACGTGCTGTACAAACCGTAATTGTCACCAATTTCAGTGTACGTTCAATAACAATTCTTGAAACGCTGGCTTTTGCAAGTCTGGCATTCAAATATTTACGGATTTTGCTGTCTTCCAACAAAGCATCACCATAATCATTGCCACCGTACCAATTAGAATCCCATCCTCTGATAATTCCTAAACGGTTGCTTATCGGATTAACTTTCTGTCCCATCTAGTCTTAATTTTGATTATCATTAGTACTCTTAGAATCAACGAACAAAGTCACGTGATTTGAACGTTTACGAATTCTGTAACCTCTTCCCTGCGGAGCCGGACGCATTCTTTTCAGCGTTGCACCACCATCAACATAAATCTTTGTTACAAACAATTCGCCACTTTCTGCCTTACGTTCGTTTTTCTGTTCCCAGTTAGCAATAGCAGAGCGCAACAGTTTTTCCACTCTTGCAGAAGCTTCTTTAGAAGAAAACTTCAAGACACCCAGTGCACGGTTCACTTCCATACCACGGATCATGTCAGCCACGAGACGCATTTTTCGCGGAGAAGTAGGAACATTTTGCAACTTTGCAAAATACATGGTCTTAAGGGCTTCTTTTCTTTTTTCAGCCGATATTTTTTTTCTTGCTCCCATTATTTATTACTTTATTATTTCTTCAGATTATCCTGCTTATTTTTTCTTATTACCTGCATGGCCGCGGAATGTACGTGTCGGTGCAAATTCACCCAATTTGTGTCCTACCATGTTTTCTGTAACGTAAACAGGAATAAATTTATTTCCGTTATGAACTGCAACTGTGTGCCCTACAAAATCAGGCGAGATCATCGAAGCTCTAGCCCAAGTCTTAACGACAACCTTCTTGCCGCTTTCATTCATAGCAAGCACTTTCTTTTCAAGTTTAACGTTAATATATGGACCTTTTTTTAATGAACGACTCATAATTTACTCAATTAATCAGTTATTACTTTCTTCTCTCAATAATATACTTAGAAGACTGTTTCTTCGGAGCTCTTGTCTTCAAGCCCTTAGCATACAAGCCTGTACGTGATCTTGGATGACCTCCTGAAGCGCGTCCTTCACCACCACCCATCGGGTGATCAACAGGATTCATAACAACACCACGGTTGCGAGGACGACGCCCCATCCAACGAGTACGACCTGCCTTACCGGAAGATTCCAATCCATGATCAGAGTTACCAACGCTACCAATAGTAGCCTTACAAGCACTAAGTATTTGTCTTACCTCACCTGAAGGCAATTTAATCACACAATACTTGCCTTCTCTTGAAGTTAACTGAGCAAAATTACCAGCTGATCTTACCAAAGCTGCACCTTGGCCCGGACGTAATTCTATATTATGAATTACAGTACCAACGGGGATGTTTTCAAGCGGAAGTGCGTTACCAATCTCAGGCGCTGCATTCGCTCCAGACATCAATGTGCTACCAACTTGCAATCCATTAGGAGCAATAATATATCTCTTTTCACCATCAGCATAAAACAGCAAAGCAATACGAGCCGAACGATTCGGATCGTATTCTATAGTTTTAACAACTGCGGGTACACCGTCTTTGTTTCTCTTGAAATCAATAAGTCTGTATTTTCTCTTGTGACCACCGCCCATATAGCGCATTGTCATTTTACCAACGTTGTTGCGACCACCTGTTGAGCGCTTTCCAAATACAAGAGACTTTTCTGGTACCGATGCAGTAATCTCTTCAAAAGTACCAATAATTTTATGTCTTTGCCCCGGTGTTGTGGGCTTAAATTTACGTACTGCCATCTTTATTAAATATTGCTATAAAAATCAATAGTATCGCCTTCTTTCAATGTTACGATAGCTTTCTTATAAGCATTCGTACGACCATTGATGATTCCAGACTTAGTGTAACGGCTTTTACTCTTTCCCGAGTATTTTAGCGTATTTACATCTACTACTGTAACATTATACAAAGCTTCAATCTCACTCTTAATTTCCAACTTGTTAGCTTCAGGACGTACAATAAAGCCGAATCGATTTAACTTCTCGGTAATTGCAGTCATTTTCTCAGTAACCAACGGTTTAATAATAATTCCCATTATCTAAGCCTCCTTTTTAAATTAAGATAAGATATTCTCGATAGCCTTGAGCGAGTTTTCTGTAACAACAAGAGTTTCAGCATTCAATACATTGTAAGTATTTAATGCAGAAGCAATTGCCACATTAGCACGTTCGATGTTACGAGCTGACAAATATACATTTTTATTAGCTTCCGGCAAAACGAGAAGCAACTTTTTGTCAGTAATTTTAAGATTATTTACCATAGAAACGAAATCCTTAGTTTTTGGAGCTTCAAATGTAAAGTCTTCAACAATAATGATTGCGTTTTCTTGAGCTTTATAAGACAATGCCGACTTGCGGGCCAATGTCTTAACTTTTTTATTCAACTTAAACCAATAGTCACGAGGTTTAGGACCAAACACGCGAGCACCACCCACCAATACCGGAGAGTTGATATCACCACGACGAGCACCGCCACCACCTTTCTGACGACCTAATTTACGAGTAGAACCGCTGATTTCGCTTCTTTCTTTAGATTTATGAGTTCCCTGACGTTGGTTAGCCATAAACTGCTTAACGTCCAAATAGATAGCGTGGTCATTGGGTTCAATTCCGAAGATAGATTCGTTTAACGTAACCTTTCTTCCGGTGTCTTCACCTTTAATATTTAATACGTTAACTTCCATTATTTCTCAATTATTACGATTGAACCTTTGCAACCCGGTACCGAACCTTTAATCAAAAGAAGATTGTGTTCCGGAATCACTTTTAATACCTGTAAGTTATGTGTAGTAACGCGGTCACCACCCATTTGGCCACCCATACGCATTCCTTTGAATACTTTTGCAGGGTAAGAACATGCACCGATAGAACCCGGTTTACGAGCGCGGTTGTGCTGACCGTGAGTAGTCTGACCTACTCCACCAAATCCATGTCTTTTAACTACACCTTGGAAGCCTTTACCTTTAGAAGTACCAACAACGTCAACATAAGCCGCATCATTGAACAACTCCACTGTAATAGTGTCTCCCAAATTCAATTCTGTTTCAAAATCTTTGAACTCGGCCAAGTGTCTCTTCGGAGTTACACCAGCTTTTTTAAAGTGCCCCATCAAAGGTTTGGTAGTATGCTTTTCCTTTTTGTCCTGGAAACCTACCTGAACAGCTGCATAGCCGTCTTTCTCAACACTCTTAATCTGAGTAACTACACAAGGACCAGCTTCGATAACAGTGCATGGTACATTTTTACCATCAGCACTGAAAACGGATGTCATTCCGATTTTCTTTCCTAATAATCCTGGCATTTCAGTTAATTTTTAAATGCATTAAACTTTAATTTCTACTTCAACTCCACTCGGTAATTCCAACTTCATCAGAGCGTCTACTGTCTTAGCTGTTGAGCTATAGATGTCGATTAATCTCTTGTAAGAAGACAATTCAAACTGTTCACGTGACTTCTTGTTAACGAAAGTCGAACGGTTTACAGTAAAAATACGCTTGTGTGTAGGCAATGGAATAGGACCGCTAACAATAGCACCTGTAGCCTTCACAGTTCTTACAATCTTTTCTGCTGACTTATCAACCAAGTTGTGATCGTAAGATTTCAGTTTAATTCTGATTTTCTGACTCATTTGTTTATTAAATTATTAATTGTTTATATTGGGAAAGAAGCTTGAGGACTAAGAGTCATTCGCTAGTCCTCATCAGCTTCCATCCTATTTCTTTTTATACCAAGTCTACGCGACCTTTTACTTCTTCCAGTACAGTCTTAGCGATTGAGCTAGAAACCTGAGCATGGTGATCGTAAGTCATTGAAGAAGTTGCACGACCTGAAGTGATAGTACGCAAAGCAGTTACATAACCGAACATTTCAGCCAATGGAACCATTGCTTTTACGATACGAGCGCCAGAACGACTAGTTTCCATACCTTCTACCTGGCCACGGCGTCTGTTCAAGTCACCGATTACATCACCCATATTTTCTTCCGGGGTTACAACTTCCAGCTTCATAATCGGCTCCATCAGAACCGGACCTGCCTTCACACAAGCATTCTTGTATGCCTGGATAGCACAGATTTCGAAAGACAACTGGTCAGAGTCAACCGGGTGGAATGAACCATCCTTCAAAACGACCTTCAAAGAATCAAGCGGATAACCAGCCAATACACCGTTCTTCATTGCAGTCAGAAAACCTTTCTGAACAGAAGGTATGAATTCCTTAGGAACGTTACCACCCTTCACTTCATCGATGAACTGCAAACCGCCCTGCTTGAAGTCTTCATCAACCGGACCTACAGAAACGATGATGTCAGCAAACTTACCACGACCACCAGACTGTTTCTTGTAAACTTCACGCAATTCAACAGTCTTAGTAATTGCTTCCTTGTAGCTAACCTGAGGACGCCCCTGGTTACATTCAACCTTAAACTCACGTTTCAGACGGTCGATAATGATATCCAAGTGAAGCTCACCCATACCAGAAATAACTGTCTGTCCAGTCTGTTCGTCAGTCTTCACAGTAAATGTCGGGTCTTCTTCAGCCAACTTAGCCAAACCGTTAGACAACTTATCAAGGTCTTTCTGAGTCTTAGGCTCTACTGCGATACCGATAACCGGTTCTGGGAAGTCCATTGATTCAAGAACAATCGGAGCAGTTTCATCGCAAAGAGTATCACCCGTACGAATATCCTTGAAACCTACACCAGCACCAATATCACCAGCACTGATTACTTCCACAGGATTCTGCTTGTTTGAGTGCATCTGGAACAAACGAGATACACGTTCCTTCTTTCCTGAACGAGAGTTGTAAATATATGAACCAGCTTCAACTTTACCTGAGTACACACGGAAGAAAGTCAAACGACCCACATACGGGTCAGTAGCAATCTTAAACGCCAAAGCTGAAGTCTTTTCATCTTCATCCGGTTTACGATCTTCTTCAGCACCTGTGTTCGGGTTAGTACCAACGATATTCGGAGTATCCAACGGAGAAGGCAAGAATGCACATACATAGTCAAGCAATGTCTGTACACCTTTGTTCTTGAATGAAGATCCACACAACATCGGAACGATTTCCATCTTCAAAGTACCTGCACGTAAAGCACGCATTACTTCTTCCTCTGTAATTGTAGAAGGATCATCAAAATATTTCTCCATCAATGCTTCGTCGAACTCAGCTACTTTTTCGAGCATCTTATCTCTCCATTCCTGAGCTTCATCTACCAAGTTTGCAGGGATTTCTTCTACATCATAGTCAGCACCCATTGTTTCATCGTGCCACAAGATAGCTTTCATCTTAATCAGGTCAACTACACCTTTGAAAGATTCTTCTGCACCAATAGGAATTACAACCGGACATGGATTAGCGCCCAATACATCCTTCATCTGACGAACAACTTCGAAGAAGTCAGCTCCAGAACGGTCCATCTTGTTAACGTAACCGATACGAGGAACATTGTATTTATCAGCCTGACGCCATACTGTTTCTGACTGAGGTTCTACACCGCCTACAGCACAATAAGTAGCCACAGCTCCATCCAATACACGGAGTGAACGTTCTACTTCTGCAGTAAAGTCCACGTGTCCCGGAGTGTCAATCAAGTTGATTTTATACTTGTTGCCAGCATACTTCCAGTAAGTAGTTGTAGCAGCTGAAGTAATAGTAATACCGCGTTCCTGTTCCTGTTCCATCCAGTCCATGGTAGCAGCACCATCATGCACCTCACCAATTTTATGGGTCAAACCTGTATAAAACAAGATACGTTCAGAAGTAGTTGTCTTACCAGCATCGATGTGCGCCATGATTCCGATGTTACGGGTCAAATGCAAATCATTTTTAGCCATTTTAAATTCGTCTTAATAGTTATTTACTAAATTAAAATCTGAAGTGAGCAAATGCACGGTTAGCTTCAGCCATGCGGTGCATATCTTCCTTACGTTTGAAGGCACCACCCTGTTCGTTATACGCATCGAGGATTTCTGCGGCCAATTTATCAGCCATTGTTTTTCCCCCACGTTTACGGGCAAAAGCAATCAGATTCTTCATAGAGATTGACTCCTTACGATCCGGACGAATTTCTGTAGGAACCTGGAAAGTAGCACCACCAATACGGCGAGACTTAACCTCCAGCTGAGGAGTTACGTTATCAAGAGCTTTTTTCCAAACTTCCAATGCTGAAGTTTCTTCACCAGGAAGCTTAGTTTCAACTGTTTTCAGAGCGTTGTAGAAGATTTCGTAAGAAGTATTCTTCTTTCCATCATACATCAGATGGTTTACAAATTTAGAAACCTTCTGATCATTAAATACTGGATCCGGAAGGATCACACGTTTCTTTGGTTTTGCTTTTCTCATTTTGTTTGATAATAATGTTTAGTTTGGGGCTGCATCTCTGTCTACTTCAACGCTTCCTCTGAAGCATTTACTCAACCTTAAAGCTTTTCCAACAAACCAAAACGAATTAATAAAAGTTTTTCTTAATAAGGATTGTACTCAGCCAGGATTATTTTTTACCCTTTCCTGCCGGAGCTGCCTGTCCTGGTTTAGGACGCTTTGCGCCATACTTAGAACGTCTCTGTGTACGGCCAGCCACACCTGCTGTATCCAGTGTACCACGAACGATGTGATAACGTACACCCGGAAGGTCTTTCACACGACCACCACGAACCAAAACGATTGAGTGTTCCTGCAAGTTATGTCCTTCTCCCGGAATGTAAGAGTTCACTTCCTTAGAGTTTGTCAGACGCACACGAGCAACTTTACGCATTGCTGAGTTCGGTTTTTTCGGAGTTGTAGTGTAAACACGTACGCAAACGCCACGTCTCTGAGGACATGAGTCCAACGCCGGTGATTTACTCTTATCAACCAAAACCGTTCTTCCTTTTCTTACTAATTGTTGAATAGTAGGCATTTTGTTTGATTTTTAATTGTTATATATTTATTTTTTTATGTTTCTACAATCCTTGTCGAAATACTACATTTCGGGCTGCAAAATTACAAATAACTTTTTAATAGACAAACAGTTTTTAGAAAGAAAAAGGCTCATTTCCCGAAAAAAACGAGAAATGAGCCTTTCGAATACGTTATTTATGTTTTTTTAAGCCTCCCCCTTGAAATCACTCAACGGTGGCACAAAAGTTTTTCCACCCTGTGCTTGCTGTTCAGGCATCCGAATCTGACCAAAATTCTGTTCATATTTAGTCACATTGTCCTGCAACGCAAACATCAGACGCTTTGCATGTTCCGGAGTCATTACAATACGAGATTGAACACCAGCCTTCGGCAAACCCGGCATCACACGCACAAAGTCAAGAATAAATTCAGAACTTGAATGAGTAATAATTGCAAGATTTGCATAAGTTCCCTGTGCCACTTCTTCTTTTAACTCTATCTGAAGCTGATTTTTGTTTTCGTTTTCCATAATGATAAAACTGTTTAATGAATTTATATGGCAAATGTAGGAAAAAAGTCGGAGTAAACTAATAAATCACATTCTTTTTCTAGTCCGTACGCCCATAATCCACTTCAAAAAGCTTTTTGTCCACCTTTCCACGTCGCGAAACGGCTATCTTTGCTCTCAAATTATTATCAAATCATTATATTATGAAAAATCCATTTATTCTAGGGTTTATTGCCCTCATCGTTTTTGTCACACACTCATCCATCGTACAAGCCGCAAAAAAAGATACTACTTTCGTAGCGACTCAAAACCCTATAGTTTCCTATAAATACCTGGGTGACCCCGCCGCATTGGTTTATGACGGTACTGTATACATTTATGCCGGGCATGATGAATGCCCCGCACCTCATCAATATTATTTGATGAATGAATGGTGCATTTTCTCTACAAAAGACATGAAGACCTTCACGGAACACGCCTACACCCTGAAAGCCACTGATTTCAAGTGGGCAAAAGGAGAGGCATGGGCTAGCCAGGTCATCGAACGAAATGGAAAATTCTATTGGTATGTAACCGTTGAACATGCCACTATTCCCGGGAAGTCAATTGGAGTAGCTGTTGCCGACTCTCCCCTGGGTCCCTTTAAAGACGCCCGTGGCAGCGCACTAATCACCAACGATATGACTACCCAGTATACCTCCATTGCATGGGATGATATAGACCCGACTGTGTTCATTGACAACGATGGGCAAGCTTATCTTTTTTGGGGCAACACACAATGCTACTATGCGAAACTAAAAGAAAACATGACGGAGCTGGACGGCCCAATCCAACCCATCAACCTTCCCAGATATACCGAAGCTCCCTGGGTGCATAAACATGGAAACTGGTATTACCTGTCTTTTGCTTCAGAGTTTCCCGAAAAATATGCTATGCCATGAGTAAAAGCATCAATGGACCGTGGAAATACAAAGGTATACTTAACGAAATAGCAGGAAACTCCAATACAAACCATCAGGCCATCATCGATTTTAAAGGAAAATCTTATTTTATCTACCACAACGGAAGCATAAATCCCAATGGTTGTGGATTAGAAGATCCATCTGCATCTACCCACTTTTTTACCAGAAAGACGGAAGTATCAGACGTATACAAATGACCACAGAAGGTATTTTCAAATAAAAAAAATCCGGAAGGAAATTCCCTCCGGATTTTTTTTATTTTTTGCGTTTGCTGCGTTTAGCCCAACCTTCTTCTGAGAAATCAGGTTCTTCTCCACGAAACGGCTGATTATCCTGCTGGAAAAACTGCTTCCAGTCATCTTTCTTTTTCGGACCACGAGGGCTAGTATACCCTCTTTCCTCCCGGCTCGGCTTCTTCGCCTTCTCCACTTTTGGCTTGTTCTCGGCCTTCTTTTCAGTCGACGCCTTCTTTTTCTTACCAGCCTTATCGCTTTTTCCCGTATTTTCCCCAGCAACTTCCACACAGACCTTACGTCCTCCACTCAACACAACTTTATTCAAAGCCTTTATTACCTGCGGAGCCTGCTCCTGAATCACCTCAAAAAACGAGAAGTTCTGCATCAAATCAATACGGCCAATCTGAATACGTTCCTTCCTTAAATTACGGTTTACCAGGTCTATAATCTGATTCGTATAAAAGCCATCCGTCTTCCCTAAATTCAAAAATAAGCGCGCATATCCTTTTTCTGCCTTACGGCCGACTTTTTCCTTATCCCCCTTACGAGACTCTTTCGCTTCCGTCTTTTTCTCATTAGCCTTAGGCTGTTCTATTTCAGGCGCATTCTTATAATAGTCCAAAAAGCGGTTAAATTCCAGAGAAACTACTCGCTTAATCAAATCTTCTTTGCTTAACCAATCCAGTTTGCGATAAATCCCGGGAAGGAAAGTTTCAATCTCCTCTTCATCCACCTTTACTTTTTCAATATCATCAATAACCTTTATCAGCTGCTGCTCACAAATTTCTTTTCCGGTAGGCAGTTCGCTAACTTCAAACTTTTTCTTGATGATATGCTCAATTTCACGCATTTTACCTTTTTCGCGCAAATTTATAATGGCGATTGAAATACCAGTTTTCCCAGCACGTCCCGTACGGCCACTCCGGTGTGTATAACTTTCTGTATCATCCGGCAGTCCATAATTAACCACATGCGTCAAACTATCTACATCCAGTCCTCGTGCTGCCACATCCGTTGCAACAAGAAGCTGCAAATGGCGTTGACGGAATTTTTGCATTACCAGATCACGTTGAGCCTGGCTCAACTCACCGTGCAAAGAATCTGCATTGTATCCATCTTGTATAAGCTTATCTGCAATCTCTTGAGTTTCTTTTCGCATACGACAAAAAACAATCCCATAAATTTGAGGATAAAAATCGACCACGCGTTTCAAAGCCAAATACTTGTCCTTTGCATGTACGATATACGCCACATGATTTACATTCTTGCTCCCTTCATTCTTTGTTCCGATAGTAATCTCCTTCGCCTCGTGCAAGTAGGTTTTAGCAATACGAGCGATTTCCGGACTCATTGTTGCAGAAAACATCAACGTGTTTCTATCTTCAGGCACATTCTCAAGAATTGTATTTATACTGTCCGTAAAACCCATGTTCAACATTTCATCGGCCTCATCCATCACCACGTCGCGGACGGTTCCCAGACGAGCCACCTTACGCTCCATCAAGTCTATCAAACGGCCAGGAGTTGCCACAATAATGTGTACCCCCCTTTTCATGCTACGAATCTGGCTATCGATGGAAGATCCACCATATACTGGCAAAATCTTCAAATCTGTAATATACTTAGAGTAGTCAGTCAAGTCACCTGCAATTTGCAGACAAAGTTCACGTGTCGGGCAAAGCACCAATGCCTGCGGCACACAATTTTTCACCTCAATCTTCTGAATCAGCGGCAGACCAAATGCGGCTGTTTTTCCGGTTCCGGTTTGCGCCAGAGCCACTACATCATTGCCGTTTCCCAACAAATACGGGATTACTTCTTCCTGCACGGGCATGGGACTTTCATATCCCATTTCCTCAATCGCCTTGCGTATTTCTTGCGAAACGCCAAGTTCTTCAAATGTTTTCATTCAATTCAAATATCTAATTTGCTGCAAAGATACAGACAATTCAAATGCTGCCAAATAGTTTATTCTTTTTGACTCAAAAGTTTTTTTACGGCGTTCTTATCTTGCTGTAGCTGCAGCGTCAGCTCTTCCACGTTCTCAAACCTTACTTCAGGGCGTATATAGTCTACAAACTCTACTTTTATGGTTTCCTGATAAATATCCTTTTCAAAATCCAGAATGTGAACTTCCACGGTTATCGACTGGTCATCGTCGTGTACGGTAGGACAGCTTCCGATATTCAACATTCCCTCATACCGTTTTTCTCCTAAATAAACATGTACCGCATACACCCCCGATGCTGGCAACAACTTGTCTGCACACAAAGGCTGAATATTGGCTGTCGGGAAGCCCAAGGTACGCCCCACCTTACGCCCGTCAACCACTCTCCCAGTCAAATAATAATTATAGCCCAAATAAAAATTTGCCAGTTCTATCTTCCCTTCACCCAGACAAGTTCGAATCAAGGTAGAACTTACAGAAGCGCCTTCTTCCATCAAAGCTCTGGACTGCATCACTCGCATACCAAGTTCTTTCCCATATTGGCAATATTCCTGGAAACCCTCACTCCGGCTATGACCAAAATGATGGTCATGGCCTACAAAAAGAGTCTGCACATGATATTCTTCATGCAGAACCTTCATAAATTCACGAGCAGATAGCAGCGACAACTCCTTTGTGAAAGGCAACAACACGCAATACTCTATCGGAGACTGTTCAAAACGTTCTATTTTCTGGGAAAGACACGTGAGCAGCCGAGGACGAAAACTAGTATCCAAAACCTGCCGAGGATGATTAGCAAAAGTTATCAAACAAGAAGCGATACCTTCTGCCTTAGCAATATTATGAACTTGCTCAAGCAAATATTGATGTCCTCTATGTACTCCATCAAAACAGCCTATCGTCGCTACACATGGGGGAAGACTTATACTTGCAGAACCTGTAACTATTTCCATTTATTTACTTATGAAATTTTGAAGTTGTATTTCCAGATTATCTCCTGGAACATAGTGAAAAACTTTAATCCCTAATAAAGAAGCTGCCTGACAATTATCTTTGGAATCATCTACAAAAAGAGTTTCTTCTGCTTTAATCCCTGCCTCTTTCAATACGGTCCGAAAAATTTCAGCATCAGGCTTTGCTAAATGCATCTGATATGAAAGAAACACTCGCGTAAAGCAACCAAGCATCTGCATTCCTTTATAAACGAACTTATCAGCACAATGCTCCCAATGCAAATCATTTGTATTACTTAATAAATACAATTTATAGTTCTCTTGAAGTTTCAATAACAATTCGAACTTATAATCTGGAATATCTTTCAACATAGCATTCCATATCTGATCTATCTCCTCACCCGGAAGTTCACGCCCCACTTCTTTGCAAATACGATCCCGAAACTGGTCTGTAGTCAATGTGCCACACTCATACTCCTTAAAGAATCCTTTTTCATTCGTTCCGGTCATCCACTGACGCACTTCACGCAGTCCAACTTCCTCCAAACGTTCCATACAACGGTTAACATCCAAGTCAAGGAGCACACCGCCTAAATCAAATATAATATTTTTAATCCGGTTCATTTTTTCATCATCCGTTTAACTCCTCGCCAAATCTCACCAATCCAAAGTACCACAGAAGTACCGGCTATGATATAAGCCCATTCCAATGCAGGCAAAGGCTCTGTACGGAAAACCTTGCCACCAAAAGTAACAATAATGAACTGACCAACCAGAATAATCAGTGCCACTCCTAACATACCCATCGCATGACCGGCATCTTTAAAGATAGAATGATTCGTACCAAATACGCTGGCATTAAACAGGTTCCAGAACTGCAGCATGACAAAAATCGTAAAGAAGACAGTCAGATGATGCACATCCATACCGCCAGGCATATTCTTAAAGAAAGCCAGCAGCCCCATCAGTACAATCAAGAATCCGGCACCCACACCGAATATATTGTTCCGCATGGCAGGAGATATGATAAAATCAGTACGCTTGCGAGGTTTTTCATTCATTACATCCATGCTCGGTGCAATAGACGCCAACGCCATTGCTGCAAATGTATCCATAATCAGGTTCACCCACAGCATTTGAGTAACCGTCAGCGGAAGCTCCGTACCTAAAAAAGCGCCCAGCAACACGCTCAGCAAAGCTACCACATTGATGGTCAACTGGAACACAATAAAGCGCTGGATATTCTTATACAACGAACGTCCCCACATCACTGCAGTAGCAATACTATGGAAGGAGTCATCCAACAACGTAATATCGCTGGCCTCTTTCGCCACAGAAGTACCTGTTCCCATTGACAAACCCACCTGTGCATGATTCAATGCCGGCGCATCATTTGTTCCGTCGCCTGTCACTGCAACCACTTCACCTTTTTGCTGGAGCAACTGTACCAGACGTTGTTTATCCATCGGACGTGCACGGCTCATCACCTTCAAGTCAACCACTCTCTCCAAAGCCTCTTCATCGCTCAAGGCTGCGAACTCCACTCCAGTAATACGATTTCGTTCGGTATCTTCCGGTGTCCATAACCCGATTTGCCGTGCAATCTCTGTGGCAGTACCCGGAGTATCTCCCGTCACAATCTTCACACGAATACCAGCCGACTGACATTTCTTTACAGCTTCAGGCACATCTGGACGAATAGGGTCGCTGATAGCAAAAATTCCCATAAATGTCAACCCGCCTTCCTTCACCAGCTCCGCACAATCCGTACTGCTATTTCCAGGTATTACCTTATATGCAACTCCCAATGTACGCATAGCCTGATTCTGGTAGGCCAAAAGCTGTTCATTATATTGCTTAATCCGTTTTTCTTCCAGGCTACATTTTCCCATCACAATCTCTGGTGCACCCTTCACATAAAGCACACGTGCATTCAAGACAGAAGAATCTACCAATGTAGCCATGTATTTTCTTTCCGTAGAGAAAGTAAGCTGATTTACCGTCTTCGCCTGATTTCTCAATGAGATATAATCTATTCCCTGCTCATTCAGCCAAAGTAAAAGAGCCACTTCTGTAGGATTTCCTACTCCGGTTGACTTACCTTCCCCTTCTTTTTCTTCCAAGAAAGCGGTAGAGTTAGTCGCTATGCCTTCTGCTATCAGGCTTTTCTGAGATTCATCCAGTTGCGCATCATGCACCTGCATCAGGTTCTGTGTCAGCGTACCTGTTTTATCTGTACAAATCACTGTAATGGCTCCCATTGTTTCACACGCATGCATTTTACGAACCAGATTGTTTGTTTTCAGCATACGGCGCATATTCAATGCCAAACTCAAGGTCACACTCATAGGCAATCCTTCAGGTACAGCCACCACAATCAAGGTAACAGCCATCATAAAATACTTCAACACGATACGTGCTATTTCAAGCCACTGATGCCAGTCGGTCACCGCTGTTACGCTTAAATACGCATATAAGTCTTTCGCTGTAAAGATAACGAAAGTCAATGTGGCAATTGTAAAGCCAGCTTTACCTATCAGATTAGCCAATTTGGTCAACTGCAAATTCAACGGAGTCTGTTCCTGACTCTGCTCTGTAGCTTGTCGAGCCACCTTACCTATCTCAGTGGAGTCTCCCACTCTTTCTACACACATTACGCCGTGCCCATCCGTTACTGTGGTTCCACGCATTACGGAATTGGACGGGTAAGTAGCTTCTTCATCAAAATGGCCTTCATCCGTTGTTTTATTCACCATCAACTCTCCAGTCAGACTGGATTCATTTACTTGCAACGATACCGCTTCAAGCAACACTCCATCTGCCGGGATTTCATCACCAGTATTTAATATCACCACATCCCCTACTACAATATCTTTCTTGGGAATTTCATGTACCTTTCCATTACGAATCACCATTACCGGAGTTTCCTCCCCTACGGCATTCAACAAATCAAACTTCTTATTGGCATCATATTCAAAGTAAAATCCGATGCCAGTAGCTAAGAAAATAGCAAAAAATATACCGATTGTCTCTGCATATTCATTCTCAATAATTGAAATTAACAGAGAAAAAGCAGCTGCAACGAGGAGCACTTTAATAACCGGATCCTGAAATTTCTCCAAATATAGTTTCCAAATAGATGGCCGCTTGGGAGGAGTCAACAGATTCACCCCATATTTTTGACGATTTTGAAGAACTTCCTGGTCAGTTAACCCTTTAAAACGAGAATCTTGTGCGTTGTGTGACATACGTCTGATAATTAATTATTAATGTCGGCAAAAATACAATATATATTGCAAGCATCTGTTCCATTAGTTTTTTTTATCATTTTTTTCTAACCAGATATTGCAGATTTCAACTCAAACCATTACTTTTGCAACGCATTTCCAAATGATTTCCTTTGGAATACCGGACTTGTAGCTCAGTTGGTTAGAGCAACAGACTCATAATCTGGAGGTCCCTGGTTCAAGCCCAGGCTGGTCCACGTTAGAAATCAAGCACTTACAAAGTTTTTGTAGGTGCTTTTTCTTTTATTGGTGACCCTCAGGTGACCTTTTCAAAGCGAAACTCTATCCCCGTGACCTTTTGAAATTCCATCGGATTGCAGAGAATTTTATATGCTTTTTCTATTGGATTAGAGTAATATAATCAAGAAAATTGGTATATTTGTTTTTGGATTGAGCAAACTATATTCGATATACATTGCTCAAAAGATTCAT
>NZ_DBEXBB010000312.1:0-14862 GCF_048170425.1 Phocaeicola sp. | reverse complement strand
ACATCGTTAATCGTAAGTGCTGTTTTATGGCTTTGTGGTTGTCTTTCTGTGATGGCGGCCGGAAATAAAGTATATGTGGTGCAGTCGCCCGACAAGCAGTTGAAAGTGGAAATCTCTGCGGGTACGGACGGACTGATTTATTCTGTATATCATAAAGACTCTCTTATTGTTGTTGATAGTAAATTAGGGTTAATTCAAGAAGGAAAGACACCTGCTCTGGCGGGTGTGGCAAAAGTGATTTCTGCCAAGACTAAAAAGATTTTTCAGGACATTGATGCACCTTTTTATCGCTTCAAGTCGTTTCAGGCAGTTTGCAATGAAATGAACTTGAAGCTGAGAGGTGACTATGGAGTGTATTTCCGTGTCTACAACGAAGGAGTGGCTTATCGTTTTTATACCTCTTCCAAGGAGAATTTGATTATCAAAAATGAAATTGCGGAATTCCGGTTTGCGGGGAATTATACAGCTTATTTGCCATATTCTACGAATAAGGAAAAACCGATGGCAATGGCTTTTCAAAATACGTATGAGGTGAAACCGTTGTCGGAGGCTCCGCAGGAACTGGCTTTTTTGCCGGTAACAGTGGACTGCAAGCAGGCAAAGGTGACACTACTGGAGTCGGACTTGGAAGCTTATCCGGGAATGTTTGTGCAGCCGGATGGAAAGCAGGCATTGAAAGGTGTGTTTGCTCCTTATCCGAAAAAAACGGATTTCTATCCTTGGCGTAAGCAGGAGTATGTGACGGAAACGGAGGATTACATTGCACGCGTAAAAGGAAACCGTACGTATCCGTGGCGTATCTTGGCTATAACTGAAAAGGATACAGAAATGCCGGTGAATAATCTGGTATATGCGCTGGCTTCTCCTAACCGCATTGGAGACTGTTCCTGGGTAAAGCCGGGTAAGGTAGCATGGGACTGGTGGAATGACTGGAACCTGAAAGGGGTACCTTTCAAAGCAGGTATCAACATGGATACATATAAGTATTATATTGATTTTGCTTCCCGGAACGGGTTGGAATATGTCGTATTGGACGAGGGTTGGTATGACCCGAAGAGCGGGGATATGCTGACAGTGATTCCTGAACTGGATTTGCCGGAATTGATTCGATATGGAAAGAGCAAGGGAGTGGGGCTGGTACTCTGGACGGTGTTCAATGTGCTGGATTCACAGTTGGACGAGGCTTGCCGGAAATATGCAGAGATGGGAATCAAGGGCTTTAAGGTGGATTTCCTTGATCGGGATGACCAGACTGCGGTGGAAATGATTTATCGTATTGCGGCAAAGGCGGCAGAATACAAACTGATATTGGATTATCACGGAATCTATAAGCCGACCGGTTTGAATCGTACCTATCCGAATGTGGTAAATTATGAAAGCGTGTTCGGTATGGAAGAGATGAAATGGAGTGAAGTGGAGAAAAATATGCCACTTTATGACGTGACTTTCCCGTACATCCGTTTGATGGCTGGCTATGTGGACTATACACCGGGGGCTATGCGAAATTTGTCGAAACGTGATTTCCAGCCGATGTATTCTAGTCCGGCCAGCATGGGGACACGATGTCATCAGTTGGCTGCTTACATTGTGCATGACTCTCCGTTTACGATGTTGTGTGATGCGCCGACGAATTATTTGAAGGAACAGGAATGTGTGGATTTCATCAGTTCAATTCCGGTGGAGACAGATTCTACCTTTATTTATTCAGGCAAACTGGGTGAATCGATTGTGACGGTTCGCAAAAAAGATATTAACTGGTATATCGGAGGTATGACAAACTGGGATGAGCGTGAGGTGACACTGGATTTCTCCTTCTTGGGTGAAGGGGAGAAGTATCAATGTACTTTGTTCAAGGACGGTATCAATGCATCTCGCCAGGCAGAAGATTATGTGAAGGAAACTTTTGTGGTAGATGCTCATACCAAACTGCCTATCCATTTGGCTTCTGGAGGAGGATTTGCCTTAAAACTGGAACGTACTTTTGTGACGGAAGTGAAACCTTCGGCTGTACCTGCGGGAAAAGGAATCCCTTCTTTCTATAAAAAATACCTGGAAGTAGACGGATTATATATTGTGTCATCTGATAAGGTACGTGATGAGGCTCTGGAAAAGGCGTATGAGATTGTATCGCTGATGCTGGCAAAGCGTCCGGATATCAAGCGACACATGGTAAGCAAAGGATGTCATGTGATGATTATCGGGGAACACGAAGAAGTGTGTGATTTGCCGGAATATGCACATATCTGCAACACACCGGAGAATATCGCTTTCTGGAATAAGCGTGCCAGAGGTTTTGGCGGTGCTCCGGAAGATGATTTTTCGGCTAGCTGTGGAGAAGAGAATGTGCTGGCTTTCCCGGGTGATAAGTATGTGGGAGAAAATATTCTGATTCATGAGTTTGCACATTTGTTCCATACCATTGGTATTGTAGGTGTAGAACCTGATTTTGATGACCGTTTGGAGAAGTGCAGACAAAATGCCATTGCCAAGGGCTTGTGGAAGGATACGTATGCTATTTCAAATAAAGAAGAGTATTTTGCAGAATGTGTGCAGTCGTTCTTCAACTGTAACCGTTATTCGGAAACTCCGAATAAAGTACACAATGCCATGAACCGTCGTACGAAACTGAAATCGTATGATCCTGACATGTATCAGTTGCTGAAAGAGTATTTCTATGAAATTGAAATTCCGATATTGAATGAAGTGCACCCATAATGAAAGGAAGAAAAAGATGAAAAGGTATGTCTTGGCAGGTCTATTGTTGGGTACAGTTTTAAGTACTGCTTATTCACAAAAGGTGGAATGGAATACTCCGGGTGCAGGAAATCCGTTTATTCCAGGGTATTTTGCGGACCCTACGGTAAAGAAGTTCGGAGATACATATTATGTCTATGCTACGACTGATGGCAGTGGGGCAGGATTTGGTCCTTCGCAGGTATGGTGTAGCAAGGATTTTGAGAACTGGACCATCATGCCGATGAACTGGCCGGACAGCCACTGGATTTGGGCCCCGGATGTAATGCAGCATACCGATGGCACGTATCGTATGTTCTATTGCCAGCCTTGCAATGTATATGAAGGAGTTGCAGATACACCGCGTGGCCCATGGAAGAATGTACTGGGAGAAAGTGAAGCCGTGCTGGTTCCTGATCGCTTTGTGAAGAATGCCATTACGCTGGATGGCCAGACGTTTGTAGACGATGACGGTTCGGTATATTTGTATTGGGGTACATGGGGTATCTATAAAGGTTTTGGCTGCGGGGCTGGAAAGATGACACCTGATATGAAAGGTTTTGTGGAAACAAAGTTGATTCCTAATACGGAAGTAAAGGATTTCTTTGAAGCTCCGTTTGTGATGAAACGAAACGGTATCTATTATTTTATGTATTCTTCCGATTCGTGTCATGACAGTACCTATCATGTGCAGTACGCTACGAGCACGGTAGGACCGCTTGGACCTTATACATATAGAGGTACAATTCTGAAGACGTCCGCCGACGGTACAGTGCACGGACCGGGTCATCACAGCATTTTGCAGGAAGGAGATAATTATTATATCGTATACCATCGTCATGATAATCCTCATTCCAACCGTGGATTTCATCGTCAGGTTTGCATTGACAAACTGGAATTTAATGCCGATGGTTCCATCGCTCCTATAGAAGGAACACACAGCGGAGTGGGGACTTTTGCCAAGAGTGTATTGAAATCGAAAAACCTGGCCTATCGGAAGCCGGTCAAGGCTTCTTCGTTTTATGATGCCAACTTTGTGCCTGAGTATGCGGTAGACGATAATAATGGTACGTTGTGGCGCCCGAAGACAATGGGACAGGAATGGATTGAGATTGACTTGCAGAAGGTAGAGAATATCTGTACGGTGTGGACACAATTTGAATATGGCACATCATATTATCAGTATGTGATTGAAACTTCGGTAGACGGAAAGAAGTGGGATGTTTTTGCAGATAAGCGTGCTAATTATCTGGCTGGAAGTCCGATGGTCGATTTTGGTGATGTGAGAGCACGTTATGTACGATTGACTACGACGGGAACGCAGAAAAATGGTTTTGCTGGTGCTTTGTGGAATATTAAAGTGTTCGGCGAGTTTGAAACGGCATCTCCTCAGTTGTGGATGGGACTTTCGGGTTTGGACTGGAACGGTACGGAGTGGAGAAACGACGGTGGTATGCTGGGCGGTGTTTTCCAATTGAAATCCGGACAAGTTTCCCGTAAGCGTATTGATGGACAGGAGGCCATCGTCCTGGTACCGGGGACGTTGCTGGAATTTGCATCTCCGGTCATTAATCCAAAAGAGGAGCATACAGCTACAGTCTGGGTGTATGAAAACAATCGCTGGATTTTCCAATCGGCAGATAAGTATGTACAACGAGGAAAGGTGGTTATCCAGTCCCAGGATAAGGAACTGATATTGACAAATTTCCGTTATTATAACTGGAAGCAGGAAGAAGCGGAAAAGGCTTACGATGCAACTGTGGGTTTGGTGCGTGTAGAAGCTTCTGATAAGATGAAAAGAGGATTGCTGGTATCTCTGGATACAGATGATTTTGCAGTCGGTGATACGGTGGGATATATTCCGAATAAGGGAGTTGTAGAAGGCTATTTTGAGACTCAAAAGGCTCCGGTAATTATAGAAGAACAGCAGGGAAAGAAGGCTTTCCGTTTTGGAGGAGAGCAGTTCTTCCGTTCCAGCTTTACTTTGCCGGCTACTCTTCGTGACAATGCTCCTTATACGTTGGAAGCCTGGGTGCTGAATCCGGAAATGGCTGAGAATGAATGCGTGGCCGATTTTACCAGTTCGCACGATGAAATGGAAAAAATCATGCTGGTGAATGGCACAGAACCTCGTTGCGGGATGTTGAACCATTATGGCTGGTACGAAGATGTTGGTTATAAGGAGGCTAAGTCACTGGAAGGAAAATGGCAACATATTTATGTCGTTTTTGACGGACGTATCGAGAAGGTATATATAAACGGGCAGTTGATCAGTTCAAAAGATATTCAGTTGCTGATTAAACCGATACAATTTGTAACTTTGGGACAGAATGCAGAAGGTAACTGGCCTTTTAGCGGTTATCTGCATGCGTTGAAGATTTGGGATGAGGCACTTCCCTTGGAAAATAAGTGAGAATAATAACCTATAAATATGAGTAACACCATGAAAAAATTTGTGATTTCTGCTCTGCTTTTTTCGTTGATAGGAGGTGGGGCATACGCGCAGAAGAAGGCTTCTGCACACGGCTATCCGATTGATCCGGTTCCGTTTACTTCGGTAAAACTGACGGATTCTTTTTGGGGACAGCGTTTGAAAGCCAGCCGTGAAGTAACTATTCCGTTGGCTTTTAGCAAATGTGAAGAAACCGGACGCTACAAGAACTTTGAAATGGCCGCTCATCCGAGTGAAAATAATAAGGTGACAGGCTATTCGTTTGATGATACGGATGTGTATAAGACTATTGAAGGGGCCAGCTATCTGCTTCAGACTTATCCGGATAAGAAACTGAAAAAATACATTGACAGTGTGCTGGTAATTGTGGCTGCCGCACAGGAACCTGACGGCTATTTGTACACCTCACGTACCATGAATCCTGCACATCCGCATGAATGGGCAGGTAGTAAACGCTGGGAGAAGGTAGAAGAGCTAAGCCATGAATTCTATAACTTAGGTCACATGGTAGAAGGTGCTATTGCACACTATCAGGCTACGGGACAACGGAATTTCCTGGATATAGCCATTCGTTATGCAGACTGTGTCTGCCGGGAGATTGGAGACAAACCGGGACAGCAGGTACGTGTGCCGGGACATCAGATTGCAGAAATGGCGTTGGCTAAATTATATCTGGTAACCAGTGACCAGAAATACTTGGACCAGGCTAAATTCTTCCTCGATAAGCGTGGCTATACTTCTCGTCGGGATGAATACAGTCAGGCTCACAAACCGGTAATTGAACAGGATGAGGCAGTAGGACATGCAGTGCGTGCAGCGTACATGTATTCTGGTATGGCCGATGTGGCTGCCCTGACAGGTGATACTGCTTATATTCATGCCATCGACCGTATCTGGGATAACATTGTTTCTAAGAAACTGTATATCACTGGAGGTATCGGTGCGACAAGCAATGGGGAAGCTTTCGGAAAGAATTATGAACTTCCTAATATGTCGGCTTACTGTGAAACTTGTGCGGCTATCGGTAATGTATATATGAACTACCGTTTGTTCCTTTTGCACGGTGAATCTAAATATTATGATGTGTTGGAGCGTACTTTGTACAATGGGTTGATTTCAGGCGTATCTTTGGACGGGGGCGGTTTCTTCTATCCGAATCCGTTGGAGTCTATGGGACAGCACCAGCGTCAGCCTTGGTTTGGCTGTGCTTGTTGTCCGTCTAATATCTGCCGTTTCATTCCTTCTGTTCCGGGCTATGTCTATGCAGTAAAAGGAAAGGATGTGTATGTAAACTTGTTCATTGCCAACAATGCTACTTTGCAGGTAAACGGAAAGAAGGTTACACTTTCACAAACCACATCTTATCCATGGAACGGGGATATTACATTGGCAGTAGACCGTAATTCAGCTGGACAGTTTGCCATGAAGATTCGTATTCCGGGATGGGTTCGCAATCAGGTTGTACCAAGTGACTTGTATACTTACACCGATGGTGTACGTCCGAAATACAGTGTGAAGGTGAACGGTGAAGAAGTGACATCAGACTTACAGAAAGGCTACCTGACCATCGACCGTAAATGGAAGAAGGGAGATAAGGTAGAAATTCATTTCGATATGAATGTGCGTACGGTAAGAGCCAATGGAAAGGTGGAAGCTGACCGTGGCCGGGTATCTGTAGAACGTGGTCCGATTGTGTATTGTGCAGAGTGGCCGGACAATGATTTTGATGTATTGAGTGTATTGATGAACCGCACTCCGAAGTTTGAAGTCGTAGAAAAACCGGATTTGTTGTACGGCATCAATCAGATTAAGACCCAGGCTCAGACATTGGAATACGATGAATCGGGCCGTCTGGTCGCAAAAGATCATACACTGACCATGATTCCATATTATGCATGGGCACATCGTGGAGCAGGAAATATGGCCGTGTGGTTGCCGAATGAAGTTAGTGCAACTCGTCCGGTGGCTATCCCTACACTGGCATCGAAGAGTAAGGTAGATGCTTCTCATAAAGTAAAATCACTATCTTCTATCTCTGACGGTCTGGTGCCGAAGGATGAAAACGACCGTACGATTCCGTATTATCACTGGTGGCCGAAAGAAGGTACTACAGAATGGATTTTATACGAATTCCCGGAAGAAATGGAAGTTTCCAGTTCTACAGTGTATTGGTATGATGATGCTCCTTGGGGAGGTTGCCGTGTACCGAAGTCTTGGAAAATCTATTATAAAGATGCTTTTGGTAACTGGACTCCTGTACAGAATATTACAGCGTATGGGGTACAGAAGGGCAATCCGAATACCGTAGATTTTGAACCGGTGAAGACAAAGGCTGTAAAACTGGAAGTAGTACAGCCAGAAAAGAATTCTTCAGGCTTGTATGAGTGGGAAGTGAAATAACCATGATAATTAATAGATAATAATGCAATCGGATTCGGGATTTTGGGTTTTCTTGGGGGTGACTGAAGAGAATCTGAAGTCCCGAATTCTTTAATACATAGGATAGAATGGAAAATAATTTATTCAAATCAGTCGTTTTGTTATTCGCGTTAGGCAGTATGTCTTGTGTCTCGCTTTGGGCACAAGGTACGGTAGAGGATTACAACCGTGCGTATGCGCTGCGAGAGAAATACAATGCCAGGCATGTGCTGTATGCAGGTGTGGTTCCGCATTGGGTAGAGCAGACTCCTACTTTCTGGTATGTACGGCAGACAGAAAAGGGAAAGGAATACATGAAGGTGGATGCTGCATCGAAAAAACGTACGGCGTTGTTTGACCAGCAGAAAATGGCATCTGCATTAACTGAAAAAGCAGGACGGGAGATAAATGCCTATAACCTTCCGCTTCAGAATTGCCGGTTGAATACTTCGTTGGATACGTTACGTTTCCAGTTGGACGGGAAGTTCTGGGCTTACAGCATCAAAAATAACCGCTTGCTGGATGAAGGAATGATTCCTCCTCGTGGGAAACAGCCTCATTGGATGGAGGTAGACGATGAGAAAGAAGGCCGCCCGGTTACCTCACCGGATGGTAAGTGGACTGCTTTTATTAAAAATGACAATGTATATGTTCGCGAAGTGGCGACAGGCAAAGAAAAGCAGCTGAGTCAGGATGGTACGTTGAGCAATTATTATTCTTCGTATATCCAGTGGTCGCCCGATTCTAAGTCAGTAGTGTCTTGTCGGATTCGTCCGGTAGAAAAACGTTACGTATATTATGTAGAGTCTTCTCCTTTGGACCAGTCGCAGCCGAAGTTGCATAAGCAGGAGTATGCTAAACCTGGAGATGAGTTGCGTTTCAAGGTGCCTTGTATTTTCGAAGTAGAATCCGGGCGTCGTTTGATTCCTTCTACGGAACTGTTCAGCCATCAATATGAATTATCTGGCCCGATGTGGAATGCGGATAGTAAGGCCATTACCTTTGAATACAATGAACGCGGGCATAAAGTGTATCGCGTGTTGGAAATGTCGGCAATGGACGGCAGTGTCCGTACGTTGATTGAAGAAAAGGAAGAAAAATACGTGAATTATCCTCGGATTTACCGTAACTACCTGAGCGATGGCAAGCGGATTATCTGGTCAAGTGAGCGGGATAATTACAATCATCTGTATCTCTACGACCGGGCTACCGGAAAGCCTTTGAATCAGATTACGAAAGGGGAATGGTATGTACGTGGGGTACAGCATGTGGATGAGGCTAATGAGGTGATTTATTTCTCGGCCAATGGCATGAAGAAAGGCGAGGACCCGTACTTGATTCATTATTATAAAATCAATTTTGACGGAAGCAACCTGATAGAACTGACCCCGGAAGAAGGAATGCACCAATGCTGGTATTCATCCGACTATAAGTATCTGGTAGACGTGTATAGCAAAGTGGATCAGGCCCCGATTGCTGTGCTTCGTGAGGCGCAGAACGGGAAAATCCGCATGCAGTTGGACAAAGCTGATATTTCTGCTTTGCTGGCCAATGGCTGGAAAGCTCCGGAAGTATTCTCAGCCAAAGGGCGTGATGGAAAAACGGATATGTGGGGAGTGATTTATCGCCCGTCCAATTTTGATCCGTCGAAGAAATATCCGGTAATTGAATACATTTATTCCGGACCAGGCGACCAGTATGTGCCGAAGACGTTCTCTTCTTATAACTGGTGGATGACTTCGCTGGCTGAATTGGGATTTATTGTGGTACAGGTAGATGGGATGACGACCTCTTTCCGTTCGAAAGAATTCGAAGAAGTTTGTTACAAGAACCTGAAAGATGCTGGATTGCCTGATCATATTGCTTGGATTAAGGCTGCTGCGCAGAAATATCCTTATATGGATATTGACCGAGTAGGAATTTTCGGTTGCTCTGCCGGAGGACAGGAGTCTACCGGGGCCGTGTTGTTCCATCCGGAATTCTACAAGGCTGCCTATTCGGCATGTGGATGTCACGACAACCGTATGGATAAAATCTGGTGGAATGAACTTTGGATGGGATATCCGGTAGATGAATCCTACAGTGCTTGTTCCAATGTAGACAATGCTCATCTGCTGAGCCGTCCGTTGATGCTGGTTGTAGGCGAACTGGACGATAATGTAGATCCGGCTTCTACCATGCAGGTGGCCAATGCTTTGATAAAAGCCAATAAAGATTTTGAACTGGTGGTTATCCCGGGAGCTCACCACACGATGGGAGAGGACTTTGGCGAACACAAGCGTTATGACTTCTTTGTCCGCCATTTGATGGGAATCACTCCTCCCTCATGGGATAAAGTGAAGACAGGAAAATAACTTGTGGCAGGTCAATGGGTCATTCATTTCGATGAATGGCCCATTCTGCTATATCTTTGATGACTTTCTCCGATACCCTTCCAGGGTGATTGTATTCCATAGGGGTAGACTTCCCGGTACCTTCCATGAAACAATGGTTTAAAGACGGATACGACCGGAAAGTTACATTGGATTTACCGAACATTCCGAGTTTCCACATCGTAAAGTCCTGCATGGTCACCTGATAATCACGTTCTCCCTGCAAAAAGAGCATGGGGATAGTCAACGAGTGGGCTGTCATGACAGGAGCGTACTTGTCTAGATAGTCCCAGTAAGTTTCAGGGGCACTGGCCTTGATTTGCTGATATTGCTGCATGAGGAGCTGTTCGTCGGTATTTCCGTTCAGTGAAGCCAAATAGTGCAACTGTTCTTTGAGGATGTCATCTTGTGGACGGGAAGGGGCGGCCAGCAGGATAAGACCTTTTACGGAAGGACAGCGCGTAGCAATGAGAGGAGCCAGTAATCCTCCCAGACTGTGTCCTGCAATGAATACTTTTTGCGCGTCTACAAACGGAAGTGAGCCTGCTAGTCGGCTGGCAGAGATGGCGTCTTCTATCACTTCTTCTTCTGGAGTAATGTCTTTTCCTTGGGGAGAAGCCGATTTTCCATACACATATGTACGCTTGTCATAGCGTAAGACTGCTACGCCTTGTGAGGCTAATCCCCAAGCCATATCCTGATAAATTTTGTTGGGGCCAATTTGACCATCCTTATCATGAGGCCCGGAACCTTGTAATAAAATTATGATGGGAAGATTTGTTTTCCCTTTAGGTCGGGTGATGACACCGGGTAGTTTGTACGTACCGCTGACAACTTCTATGGGTGATTCTTCCAGGTGAATACTGTCGAAAGGAATTACTTGTGGTTTTTCTTCAGATGGAACAGGTAGCAGGCGAAGCCCGTTTACTTTTCTTTCCTGATTGAATGCGACCATAAAGCGTATAGGGGCACGTTCAAATTTCAAGTCGCTGTAATAGACTATTGTTCCGTCAATGGCATCTTGCTTCCATTCTTTTTCTTCCATCAGCGTTCCGAACTGTTGCCCCATTTGTGGCCACATCTCGTTTAATTGTGATAAGGGAACAGCTTGTTGCATTTTAGCGTCAAAGCAAGCGTATATACTGTCACTTTGTGCATTTTTCATCCATTGCAGAATCTGTTGTGCGCGTTGCATATTATTCTGCTGGGCATGAGCCTGCAGGCAGGCTGTCAGTAATGTGATGGAGAGCCATTGTATATTTTTCATATATTTGAGTCTTGAAGTTAATATAGCAAATGTATATAATAACTTTATTCTAGCGAACTTTTGCACATTATTTCTTCCATTATGGTTATTCATTTTTTGAGCTGCTTGCGATATTTGTAGTCAAACTAAGTATGAAATAATATGAAGCAAGAAGTATCGGGAACACGACCTCAGAAAGGAAATCCTTTCGTCTCTTTTTTATGGGTGATATTAATCGTGCTGTTTTTAAACTGGTTGATTTTCCCTAATCTGATGAACCGGAAAATCAGAGCGACAGATTACAGCACTTTTGTGGAGAAGATGGATGCCGGTGCGATAAAGGAAGTTATGGTAAAGTCCGGACAGATTTATTTCACGGTATTGGAAAATGGAGAAGAATTGACGTATCAGACCGGAGAAATAGAAGACCCGCAGTTGGTAGACCGGTTACTGAAAGCGAAAAGTCCGAATGCCAACGGGAAAATTACCTTCAGTGAGATTGTACCCGAGGAAAATTCTCCTGTACTTAATTTTATTTTAATGTGGATTCTTCCGGGACTTTTGTTCTATATTATATGGAAGCAAGCCAGCCGGAGTATTCAGGCCCGTATGGGAGCTGGAGGTAATTTTATGTCATTTGGAAATGGGGGAGCCAAGATATATGCCGACTCGGAAATCAAGACAACTTTTGCCGATGTGGCCGGACAGAACGAGGCCAAAGATATGCTGAAGGAAATTGTGGACTTTCTGCATAATCCCCAGAAATATGCGGATATAGGTGCTTCTTTGCCTAAAGGCGCTTTGTTGGTCGGTCCTCCGGGAACAGGAAAGACGTTGATTGCACGTGCGGTAGCAGGGGAAGCCAAAGTTCCTTTCTTTGCTATATCCGGTTCTGAATTTGTACAGATGTTTGTCGGGATGGGGGCGGCAAAAGTGCGCGATTTGTTCAGACAGGCCAATGAGAAAGCTCCTTGCATTATTTTTATAGATGAAATAGATGCCATTGGTAAGCGAAGAGATAGTGGATTGGGAGGAAATGATGAACGGGAACAGACGTTGAATCAGTTGCTGACGGAGATGGACGGATTTGACGGGCGAAAGGGAGTGGTCATATTGGCGGCAACGAACCGGCCGGAAAATCTGGACAAGGCTTTGCTGCGTCCGGGACGTTTTGACCGGCGTATCCAGATGGAGTTGCCTGACCTGGAAGGACGAAAGGCCATTTTGAATGTACACCTGAAGAGGGTAAAGCATGAAGAGGTGGATATTGATGTGGTGGCTCGTGCTACGGCTGGTACTTCCGGAGCAGAACTGGCGAATATTGTCAATGAGGCTGCTTTGAGGGCAGTTCGCATGGGCAGGAATAAAATAAATACAGCTGACCTGGAAGAAAGTGTGGAAACTGTGATTGCCGGTGCTCAGAAGAAAGGAAAGGTAGTATCTGCAGAAGAAAAAAGAATTATAGCTTATCATGAAGTCGGACACGCGCTGGTTGCTGCCATGCAGACACATTCGGCTCCTGTACACAAAATCACGATTATTCCTCGAACATCAGGCGCATTGGGCTATACCATGCAAGTGGAAAGTGGGGAACTGGTTTTGATGAATAAGGATGATTTGTTCAATCGGATTGTGACATTGACCGGAGGGCGTACTGCGGAAGAAGTGGTTTGTCAGGTGGTGACTACGGGGGCTTCGAATGACATAGAGCAGGCTACGAAACTGGCTCGTGCGATGGTAACTCGTTATGGAATGAGTGATAAATATGATATGATGGGATTGGAAACCGTGAACAATGTCTACCTGGGAGGAGATGCCTCGCTTACTTGTTCGGCAGAAACAGCTGCCAGCATCGACCAGGAAGTACTGGAGATAATCAAGAAAGCGCATGAGAAAGCGCGGAAACTTATTCAGGAGAATTTGGAGGTGATGCACGAAGCCGCTACCTTCTTGCTGGAAAAAGAAACGATTACAGGGGAGGAATTTATGAGCATCCTGCATGCAACAAGCCGCTCAAAATAGCTTGGACTATTTTTCTTTCCGGTATTTCAACGGGGTTGTTCCGGTGTGTTGCCGGAAGAAGCGCACGAATGAAGAGGCCGTCGGGAAATGGAGTTCATCGGATATCTGCTGTATGGTCAGGGTTGTAGTCTTGATACGTCGTTTGGCTGCAATGACGGTGAGATCGTTGAGCCAGTTTTGTAGGGGGTAGCCTGTCACTTTCTTTACGGCTGTAGAGAGGTATTTAGAAGTGATGTAAAGTTTTGCCGCATAAAAAGATACATTTCTCTGCACGCTGTAGTGTTGCAGTAGCAGATTGAAAAATTCTTTTGTAAGACTTTCTTGTCGTGACAGGGGCGCTTCCTCGCATACGGGGCTCTGCTCGAAAGAGGTGGCAATGATGAAGGCAATGGATAGCAGTAAGGCTCTTTGGAGTTGTATGGCCGTTTCGGATTTCGTTTCATATTGATGGAACATCGTGCACAGACTTGTCAGATTTTCCATGTCTTCTGGTGGGATGAAAACACAAGGACAAGAGGATATTCTTCTCATCAGGTCGAAATTGGGACTTGTAGGGAGAGACAATAAAAAGTCGGAAGAGAACTGAAGTATTTTTAGCTGCAGGTCGGAACTGGTTTCAATGATGGTGAAAATATGGCGTGGCAAAATGATGAATGTTTCATTGGACGAAACCTGGTATTCCTTGTAGTTTATTTTGAATCGGACATACCCTCTTGTGCAAATACCCAGAATAATACCGTCAAAGAGAAAGACATGCTCTTCGGGTAAATGTCCGATATTATCTGTAAAATCCTGAATGCTGGATTTGGGAAGGCTTAAAGTGGCTGGTTGGGCTTTTGATGTGGCATTGGTTTGCATAGCTGAAAAAACTTCTTTGGACAAAGATAGGAAATTATGCACATTTTTAGGTGGCTTATGGTAATGGAAAACAACCCTCTGTCGTTTATTTTTGTGAATATAAATTGTAAATCTGATTTGATATGACAACTGGAACTTGTTTGCACGGGAATTGTTTTAAATATTGGTGGATACCTCTGTTAGTGGGAATATTGAGTATTCTTGCCGGCATTTGTTGTTTGGTTCTGCCCATAGAATCATTTGTTTTGCTGTCTGTCCTGTTTGTCTGTATTCTTTTGGCAAGTGGATTGTTTAATATTGCTTTTGCCGTGACAAACAGAGAATGGAATGATTTCTGGGGATGGAGTTTGGCTCGAGGCATTATTGAGCTGTTGCTGGGAATGTGGTTGTACTTGCTCCCTCCGACTCACATGTTGCTGTCTTTTTCTTATATTGTCGGTTTCTGGATGTTGTTTCATTCAGTCATCGGAATATGTGAATCCTGTGGTTTTTCTCACTACTCCTTTAAAAAGTGGCGTTCTCTGTTAGGCTTCAATATCCTAAGTTTGGTCTGTGCCTTTTTATTTCTGGTGACTCCAGTTTATGGAGGGATATTTATTCTTGTTTATTTGACTGGGGCATTTTGCTTTTATGGAGTCTTTCGGGTGGTGGTTGCTTTTAAGTTTAAGCGGTTTAACGATGAATTGGAAAAAATGAGGCACGAGGAAGAAAAAATAACGGATGTGGACGTGATTGAATAGATTTATTTGGAGGGAATGTAA
>NZ_DBEXBB010000311.1:0-9532 GCF_048170425.1 Phocaeicola sp. | reverse complement strand
GGTGGAACAGGAAAAATCAAAAACTTATATTTTAAAGTCATTTCTTCTGCAAGAAGGGAATTTTTTCTTTCTACTTTTGTACCAGTAGTTAACCAAATAAACTTTTAGCATGGATTCCAAATATTTTATTGCATTTGATTTAGGAGCAACCAGCGGAAGAACCATATTGGGGACGCTGACCGGTGATAAATTGACACTTGAGGAAGTTACTCGCTTTCCGAACCAGATGCTGCAACTTAACGGACATTTTTACTGGAATATTTTTTCCTTGTATGAGAATTTGAAGAAAGGCCTGGCTGCCGTAGCACAGAAGAAAGTGCCTGTCACTTCTATCGGTATCGATACTTGGGGAGTGGATTTTGCTTTTGTGAACGGGGAAGGATCATTGATAGGTCTTCCGTATGCGTATCGTGACCCGCAGACTATCGGTAAGAAGGAAGAGTTTTTTGAAAAGGTGATGTCGGCAGATGAGTTGTATGGAAAAACAGGAATCCAGCATATGGATTTCAACAGCATTTTCCAGTTGTACACCTTGAAGCAGCGGAAAGATTTCGGACTGACGCACGCCAGTCGCCTGCTTTTCATGCCGGATGCACTTTCTTATTTGCTGACTGGAAAGATGGTGACAGAATATACCATTGCATCGACTTCTCAGTTGCTGAATCCGGAAACGCGTAAGCTGGATGAGAAATTACTGGAAGTACTGGGGGTTAACAACTCGTTGTTCGCGGATATGGTGGAACCGGGAGCAAAAATCGGTATGCTGACCAAGGATTTGTGTGAAGAACTTCAGATAGAACCGGTTCCGGTGATTGCTGTAGCCGGACACGATACGGCTTCTGCCGTAGCGGCTGTACCAGCTGCCAATAAGAACTTTGCTTACTTGAGCTCAGGCACCTGGTCGCTGATGGGAATTGAAACAGATGGGCCGGTAGTCAATGAAAAGACGACTCATTATAACATTACGAATGAAGGTGGAGTGGATGGTACCATTCGTTTGCTGAAGAATATCACTGGTATGTGGATTGTAGAACAATGCCTGAAGAAATGGCATAAGGAAGGAACGGATTATACGTATCCGCAGATGGTGGAACTGGCTCAGGCCGCTCGTCCGTTTGCTTGCTTCATCAATCCGGATGACCCGGGATTTACGAATCCGCAGGATATGCCGAAAGCTATCTGTGAATATTGTGCACGTACCGGTCAGGATGCGCCGCAAACACACGGTGAGTTTATCCGTGTCATTTTTGAGAGTCTGGCACTGAAATACCGTGAGGTACTCGATGTATTCCGTGAACTTTCTGTAAATCCGATTGAAAAGTTGCATATCATTGGAGGAGGCTCACGAAACAAATTGCTGAACCAGTTTACTTCGAACGCCATCGGTTTGCCGGTAGTGGCCGGACCGAGTGAGGCTTCTTCGATTGGAAATATTATGCTTCAGGCTAAAGCTGCCGGTGTAGTAAGTACGTTGCAGGAAATGCGTAACGTGATTTCCGTCAATGTAGAGCCGGATTATTTCTCTCCGGCAGATGCAGAAGTGTGGAACGAAGCTTATCAAAAATATATATCAATCATTAAAAAATAATTTGCCATGAAAGAACAAATGATTATCAATGCGTATGAAGTCGCAAAAGAACGCTATGCTAAATTGGGTATCGATACGGATGCCGTAATGGAAACTTTACAGTCTGTACCTCTGTCAATGCACTGCTGGCAGGCAGATGATGTGACAGGATTCGAATCACAGGGTTCACTGACCGGAGGTATTCAGGCTACTGGAAATTATCCGGGAAAGGCTCGCAACATTGAGGAATTGCGTGCAGATATTCTGAAGGCTGCTTCTTACGTACCGGGAAAGCATCGCTTGAACTTGCACGAAATCTATGGTGAATTTGGTGGACAGTTTGTTGACCGTGACCAGGTGGAAGTAAAACATTTTGAAGGCTGGATGCAGTGGTCAAAAGAGAATGATATGAAGCTGGATTTCAACTCTACTTCTTTCTCTCACCCGAAGTCTGGCAACTTGTCTTTGTCAAATCCGGATAAGGCTATCCGTGATTTCTGGATTGAACATACCAAACGCTGCCGTGCCATTGCTGAAGAAATGGGTAAACGTCAGGGTGACCCTTGTATCATGAACTTGTGGGTGCATGATGGTAGCAAAGACATTACCGTAAACCGCATGAAATACCGTGCATTGCTGAAAGATTCTTTGGACCAGATTTTTGCACAGAAATATGACAATATGAAGGACTGCATCGAGTCAAAAGTATTCGGAATTGGTCTGGAAAGCTATACAGTGGGTTCTAATGACTTCTATATTGGTTATGGTGTACAGAACCAGAAACTGATTACATTGGATACCGGTCACTTCCATCCGACAGAAAGTGTGGCTGATAAGGTTTCTTCTCTGTTGCTCTATGTACCGGAACTGATGCTGCACGTAAGCCGTCCGGTTCGTTGGGACTCAGACCATGTAACCATCATGAATGACGATACACTCGACTTGTGCAAGGAAATCGTACGTTGCAATGCGTTGAACCGTGTACACATCGGTCTGGATTACTTCGATGCATCTATCAACCGCATCGGTGCGTATGTAATCGGTATGCGTGCTACACAGAAGTGCTTGCTGCAGGCATTGCTCGAACCGCTGAACACGCTGCGTGACTATGAAGAAACTGACCGCGGTTTCCAGCGTCTGGCATTGCTCGAAGAATGCAAGTCATTGCCTTGGGGAGCTGTATGGGATATGTTCTGCTTGAAGAATAATGTACCTGTAGGCGAAGAATACATTGCTGAGGTTGAAAAATACGAAGCGGAAGTAACTTCCAAGAGAAATTAATCTTACAGCCGGATGGCGGGAAAAGCTGGTTTAGCCCGTCATCCGGCTGGCTTAATTTATAGGCTATGGAAATCATTATCGGATTGTTGATTATTGCAGTGGGAGCATTCTGTCAGTCGAGCTGCTATGTACCCATTAATAAAATAAAGAACTGGAGCTGGGAATCTTACTGGATTGTGCAGGGAGTATTTGCCTGGCTCGTTTTTCCTTTCTTGGGAGCGTTGCTAGCTGTTCCGGATGGACACAGCCTTTTTGAGATTTATGCGGCTCATCCAGTGGATACGCTTTGGGCGATGTTCTTTGGTGTACTCTGGGGAGTAGGCGGCTTGACGTTTGGTTTGAGTATGCGTTACCTTGGGGTAGCATTGGGGCAGTCTATCTCGCTGGGAACTTGTGCCGGATTAGGAACTATCTTGACACCTATTTTTACGGGTCACATGGAGGAGCTGACTATGCCGGTCATTGTGGGAGTAATTGTGACTTTGCTGGGTATCGGTATCATCGGTTATGCCGGAAACATGAAGTCGGCCAGCCTGAGTGAGGAAGAAAAGAAAAAAGCGGTGAAAGATTTCAATTTTACCAAAGGAATTTTCGTAGCTTTATTGGCGGGTTTCATGAGTGCCTGTTTCAGCATCGGATTAGGATTCGGACAAAGTTTGTGCTTCCCGGAAAGTGCAGAAGTGTATAAAACTCTGCCGGCCACTTTTATGGTGACTGCCGGAGGTTTCCTTACCAACATGGTGTATTGTTTCTATCAGAATGCAAAGAACAAGACATGGGGCGATTATGGAAAGACTTCGCTTTATGTGAACAACATTTTATTCTGTGCTTTAGCCGGTGTGTTATGGTATAGCCAGTTCTTTGGCTTGAGTCTGGGAAAAGGCTTCCTGGTAGCTTCACCGGTACTGCTTACGTTCTCCTGGTGTATCCTGATGTCGCTGAATGTGACATTCTCGAATGTGTGGGGAATTATTTTGAAGGAATGGAAAGGATGTTCTGCAAAGACCATCTGGGTACTGGTATTGGGACTGATTGTCTTGATTGTATCTTCTTTCCTTCCGCAGTTATTGAAATAAAAATCAAATTTAAATACGTAATATGATGAAATCAATTCTTGAAGGACGTCCGGGTTTGGCCCGTGAAATCAATAAAGTGGCCGAAGTGGCCGGATATTTGTGGCAAAAAGGATGGGCTGAACGCAACGGTGGAAATATCACTATCAATGTAACAGAGTTTGTGGACGATGAAATCCGTCAGATGCCGGCCATCAGTGAGCCGAAACAGATTGGAGCGGTACTGCCGCATCTGAAAGGCTGTTACTTCTTCTGTAAGGGTACTCAGAAACGTATGCGCGACCTGGCTCGCTGGCCGATGGAAAACGGTTCTGTGATTCGTATCTGCGACGATTGTGCCAGCTATGTCATTATTGCTGACCAGCCGGTGATGCCGACTTCGGAAGTGGCTTCTCACCTGACTGTTCACAATACGCTGATTGCGGAAGGTGCCCAGAAAAAGGCTACCGTACATACACACCCCATCGAACTGGTGGCAATGAGCCATACTCCGAAGTTCCTGGAAAAGGATGTGCTGACTTATCTGTTGTGGAGTATGATTCCGGAAACAAAGGCATTCTGTCCGCGTGGATTGGGTATCGTGCCTTATAAGATGCCGAGTTCAGTAGAATTGGCAGATGCTACACTGAAGGAATTGGACGATTACGATGTAGTAATGTGGGAAAAACACGGTGTGTTTGCCGTAGGTACTGACGTAATGGATGCATTCGACCAGATTGACGTGCTGACCAAGGCTGCCCAGATTTATATCAATGCCCGCTGCATGGGATTTGAACCGGACGGTATGACGAAAGAGCAGATGCAGGAACTGACAGACGTGTTCCATCTTCCGAAATAAATATTAAATCTAACCTTTTAAACCATGAAATTATGTACAGAATGATTTTGAACGAAACCTCTTACTTTGGTGCCGGATGTCGCGAAGCCATCGCTACTGAAGCTAGCCGCAGAGGTTTCAAGAAAGCTTTTTTTGTAACTGACAAGGACCTGATTCGTTTTCACGTAGCCGACAAGGTGGTGGAAGTGTTCGAAAAGGCAGGTATTCCTTACGAAATATACAGTGATGTAAAAGCCAATCCTACTATTGCGAATGTGCAGAACGGTGTGGCTGCTTTCAAGGCTTCCGGTGCTGATTTTATCGTGGCATTGGGGGGTGGTTCTTCCATTGATACGGCGAAAGGTATCGGTATCGTGGTGAACAATCCGGAATTTGCAGATGTACGTTCGTTGGAAGGTGTAGCAGACACGCGGCATAAAGCAGTGCCGACTTTTGCTCTGCCTACTACTGCCGGAACTGCGGCTGAGGTTACTATCAACTATGTGATTATTGATGAGGCTGCTACCAAGAAAATGGTATGTGTAGACCCGAACGATATTCCGTCGGTAGCTATCGTAGACCCTGAGCTGATGTATTCTATGCCGAAGGGACTGACTGCGGCTACAGGTATGGATGCCCTGACACATGCCATTGAAAGCTACATTACTCCGGGAGCCTGGGTGATGTCGGACATGTTCGAACTGAAGGCCATTGAAATGATTGCCAAGAACCTGAAGGCTGCCGTAGACAATGGCAGTGACCCGGTGGCTCGTGAAGCCATGTCGCAGGCACAGTATATTGCCGGAATGGGATTCAGCAACGTAGGTCTGGGAATCGTTCACTCTATGGCTCATCCTCTCGGTGCACACTATGACACTCCGCACGGCGTAGCCAACGCATTGCTGTTGCCTTATGTCATGGAATACAATGCAGAATCTCCTGCCGCACCGAAGTACCTGGATATTGCCAAGGCGATGGGAGTAGATACTGCCGGCATGAGCGAAGCAGAAGGTGTAAAGGCTGCGGTAGAAGCTGTCCGCCAGCTTTCTTTGAGCATCGGTATTCCGCAGAAGTTGCATGAAATCGGTGTGAAGGAAGAAGACTTGCATCAGTTGGCCATCGATGCGTTCAATGATGTCTGCACCGGAGGTAACCCTCGTCCGACTTCAGTAGAAGACATTGAAGCTCTTTACCATAAGGCTTTCTAAGCATCCATATTGTTTTATATACAAAGCGTCCGCAGTTTCCGGTGAGTTTTCCGGGACTGCGGACGTTATTTTTTTGAGGATTTCTAAGGGAAAAAGCGGCCTTTTGAGATATCAAAAAAAACGCCTTTGCGTTTACTTTCAAACGCTTTTACGTTTGGATTGAAACGCAAAGGCGTTTCAGATGAAATGTACTTGCGTTTGGTTTCAAACGTCCTTGTGTTTTGGAGTAAACGTAAGTGCGTTTTTGGGCGAGGTATTTTCCCTTAATTTTCCTTGCTCTTTCGCTGTACGATGCGGGCACCGGCAGGTACACTTTCCGTTACCCAGATGTTGCCTCCAATGGTAGCTCCTTCACCAATAGTGATACGTCCCAGAATGGTGGCATTGGAGTAGACAATCACATTGTCTTCCAGTATCGGATGACGTGGAATACCCTTGATGGGATTTCCCTGTTCGTCGCAGGGGAAACTCTTGGCACCCAGTGTGACACCCTGGTACAGTTTCACGTGATTGCCGATGATGCAGGTCGCACCGATTACGACACCCGTACCGTGGTCAATGGTAAAATGATGTCCGATTTGTGCACCCGGGTGAATATCGATTCCCGTTTCGGAGTGAGCCATTTCCGTGATGATGCGCGGAATAAGAGGTATGTTGAGCCGATGGAGCTCGTGGGCAATCCGGTAGTTGGTCACTGCACGGATGACGGGATAACAGCAGATGATTTCACCGAAGCAGGTGGCAGCCGGGTCACCGTAGTATGCGGCTTCCACATCTGTCGCTAAAATCTGGCGGATTTCCGGCAGACGGCTGATAAATTCAGCAGCTAACTGGGTAGCCGTGGCACGGCAGGGTGACTGACAGTCGCACTGGCCTGAATTTTCCACCCCGAAACACAGTCCGGCCTGTATTTGTTCAATAAGCAGAGAGAACAGTTCTTCAATATTGACACCAATGTGGTAATTGATGGTCTGGCTGTTGATGGTAGAATTACCGAAGTAGCCGGGGAACAAGATGGTGCGTGACAATTCCACGATACGTTCCAGTGATTTTCCGGAAGGAAGCGGCTCGCCCTCTCTGTGTTGATGGAACAGTCCACGGTAAGATTGGCTGTCGGAAAGTTCGTCAACAGCCTTTGTCAGTATATGTGTGTAATCAATTGGACTCATGATTCTTTCTTTTTGATAATGGGCAAAAATAACGATATTTTGTGATGAATCCAATAAAATCTTATTTTTGTGGAAAAATCAGAATGGTATGGTCGTAAACAAGAAAAATCCGTTTGCCTTCAAGGCAAAACAGAGCAATAAGAAAAAGACAAGTGGAAAACGGGTGGGAAAGTCTCGTCCGGAGAAAGCGAATAACCAGTTGAACCGCAGGGTGAAATGATAAAAATCCCCACTTCCATCTCTGAAAACAGAAACTTTCCAGAAAGAAGCGGGGAAATAATTTAGTTATAAAGTGGTTCGTTATGCTTCAGCCAACACAAAATCCAGCTGTTTTTTGGCCAGGTTGGCACGGGCTACCTTAATCTTAATCGGGTCGCCGAGACTGAATTTCTGATGGTGACGACGTCCGATGAGGCAGTAGTTCTTCTCGTCGAACTCATAGAAATCGTTGCCCAAGTCGCGCATGGCAATCATGCCCTCGCACTTGTTTTCGTTGATTTCTACGTAAAGCCCCCATTCTGTGACACCAGAAATTACACCGTCGTACACTTCTCCGATGCGTTCACCCATAAATTCCACCTGTTTGTACTTCACGGATGCACGTTCCGCACTGGCAGCGGTCTGCTCCATGGCCGAACTGTGTTCGCAGAGTGTTTCATACTTGTCGGCCTGTGCGCTTCGCCCTCCAGCCAGGTAACGGGTAAGCAGACGGTGTACCATCAAGTCCGGGTAACGGCGGATAGGAGAGGTGAAATGCGTGTAGTAATCGAATGCCAGTCCGTAGTGTCCGATGTTATAAATCGAATAGCGTGCTTTCTGCATGGCGCGCAAGGATACTGTTTCAATCAGGTTTTGTTCTTTCTTGCCTTCAATTTCGTTGAGCAGGTGATTCAGTGATTTGGAAACTTCAATCTTGCTGCCTCCCGTACGGATTTTGTAGCCGAAGCGGGCGATAAACTGGTTCAGGTTATCCAGCTTGTCGGGGTCGGGCAGGTCGTGGATACGATAAGGAAGTACCTTCGGCTTTTTGTTCTTCGGAACTTTTCCTACGTATTCTGCCACCGTCTTGTTTGCTAACAGCATAAATTCTTCAATCAGCTTGTTGGCTTCTTTAGACACCTTGAAGTATACGCTGAGCGGTTTGCCTGTCTCGTCAATTTCAAATTTTACTTCGCAGCGGTCGAAGTTGATAGATCCTGCGCTCATTCGTTTCTGCCGCAGAATCTGAGCCAGACGGTTCAGCTGAAGCACTTCTTCTTTGTAGTCACCTTCTCCTGTTTCAATAATTTGCTGCGCTTCTTCGTACGTGAACCGACGGTTTGATTTGATGACCGTATGACGGATACGGTAGTTCTTCACTTCTGCCTTTTCATTCATATCGAAAATGACAGAGTAAGCCAGTTTTTCTTCATCAGGACGCAGGGAGCAGATAAAGTTACACAAGCGTTCTGGCAGCATCGGGATGGTACGGTCTACCAGATAAACGGACGTGGCGCGCTTGGCAGCTTCCTTGTCGATGATGCTTCCCTCTTTTACATAGTGGGATACGTCTGCAATGTGTACGCCGACTTCCCATAGCCCCGGTTTCAGGGTGCGGATAGACAGGGCGTCATCAAAGTCCTTGGCATCTTTCGGGTCGATGGTGAACGTCACGACATCGCGGAAATCTTCTCGTTCGGCGTAATCTTCCGGAGTAATGTCTGCCGACAGCTTTTCCGCAGCAGCCTCTACCGCCTGTGGATATACGTACGGCAAGCCGTATTCGGCCAGGATGGCGTGCATTTCAGTAGTGTTGTCGCCCGCTTTTCCAAGGATGTCGATTACTTCGCCAAACGGATTCTTCGCTTCTTCCGGCCATTCGGTAATACGGACAATGGCTTTGTCGCCGTTCTTTCCGCCCTTCAGCTTGTCTTTCGGGATAAAGATGTCGTTGGCCAGGGTACTGTTTTCTGTGAGTAGGAAAGCATAGTTTTTGCTCACCTTCAGTACACCGACAAAAGTTTCGTTGGCATGTTCCAGGATTTCGATTACCTGTGCTTCCAGTTGATGCCGTTTGCGCTTGGCGCACAAGGAAACTTTCACCTTGTCGTTGTTCATCGCATGGGCAGAGTTGCGTTCGGCAATGAAAATGGGCTCTCCTCCTTCCTCAGGAATAAACGAGTTCTTTCCATTACTTTTACGTACGAAGGTTCCGGTCAGAATCTGTCCTTTGTCATTGATTTTATAGCGCCCTTTTTCGATTTCAATCAGGAAGTTGTCTTCCAACATTTCTTCCACTACGTCTATGCAGAGCATTTTTCCCGGATGGGTTGTAAGTTTTAGAGCTTGGAACAACTGCTTGAGGCTGAATGCTTCATTCGGCTTTGTGCGGAAATAGTTGAGCAGCATTTCTACGAGCTCTTTTTTCTTCAGGTGTT
>NZ_DBEXBB010000310.1:0-16787 GCF_048170425.1 Phocaeicola sp. | reverse complement strand
TTCCGGAACGTCATGTCCAACAGATAGGACTATATGAAAAAACACAGAAAAAGGGCAATAATAATGGCATATAAAGTGATTATACTCTATCGACTTTATATGCCATCTTACTTTTAGGGACATTTACTGAATATCCCTATTATGATTCGAAAATAAAACAATTGACAATAGAAAGTCCGGAAATCTATTTTCTGACAACATGCAGAAGATAAGATTTCCGGATTTTTTTATTTTCTTTACTATATAATTTTATCGAATCGGTTGCAACTTGATAATTTCCCCTAATTCAGGAATAATGACCGGCATGCCGCGTTTCTTGGCTTCTGCTGCAAACATATGAGGAGGATCAAACAAGGGTTCATCTGAAAGATCAAAAGTGCCATAATGCATCGGGATGGTCATTCTTGCATGCAAATCGGCCGAAGCAGTCAATGCATCGTATGGAGATATGTGATTCGGCTTCATAAACCAGCGCGGTTTGTAGGCTCCAATTCCTATCATGCAATAATCTATATGAGAAAAGAATCCAGCAATTTCTTCAAAATGCCGGGCATATCCGGTATCTCCACTATTATAGATGGTAATACCATCTCCCTGAATCATAAATGAGCCCCACAAACGCTCTCCTCCATCACTCACGCCACGTTTGCTCCAGTGCTGGGCAGGCAAAAAAGTCAAGCAGAAATCGCCATCAACATACTGTTCATACCATGCAGCTTCTATCACTTCAAGATTAGGAAACCAGCTTTTAATCAAAGCACCCGTATTCAAACCACAAAAAAGTTTAAGCTGAGGGTTATCCGCTACCAGACGTGCCACACTCGGTTTATCCAAATGGTCAAAATGATCGTGACTAATAAGCAGATAGTCTATCTGGCGAAAAATAGACGGATCGGCAGGAAACTGACTCCGGCGCTTTACAAACGGGATACTCCCATATACAGGATCAATCATCAAGCGTTTTCCGCCTAGTTGAAGAAAAAAAGAGTTATGTCCCAACCATATCAATGAGTTACCCACCACTTTTTCCAAGGAAGTGAGGTAATGCACTTTGGGGTTCCATTTGATTGTACGCTTCTCTTTCCGCTGGGGATTAGGAGAGAATCGCCATTTCAGGACACTTCCCATCCCCGGTTTCCAACGATGCTGACGGTTAAAAAATTTGCCATTCACGGTCGGATTCCCTCTCCAATGAGGGTGTATGCTTCGCAACCCCTCATTGCGGCGGAATGTGATTCGCTCTCCCATTCTATCGGAATTTAACGTTCCAACAAATCCTTCAAAAAGGCATCCAATTCTTCATCCAACCCTTTTAGCAGCTCATCATTCAGCAACAAGGTCTCATCTTCGTCCACAAGAAGCAGTTCGGCTACCGTCTCTTTGTCTTCGTCTACCAGCACAAAAGAGTAAGGCTTCATCAGACAAAGCTTCTCCAGTTTTCCGCTCTCTTTCAGCGCCTCAACCTCTGCACGAAGAATCGGTTCTACTACAGTATAGAAATCATCACTCTCATATTCTACCCATTCATTGATAATCGTACGCGACAATTCCTGATCGTCATCGTCGAAAATAATCAGCTCACCACTTTCTGAGTTTGGTTGCAAATGAATATCTGTAACGACCGTTTCATCTCCTTCTGATGCATACCGACAAAGGGCTGTTTTCAGAGCCGAGACTATTGAAGCACGTGATTGTTCACTCATTTTCATAGGCTATATTCTTTTTATGTACTCAAATGTACAAAAAAAATGAATCGGACAAGATATTATTAATTGATTTTGTTTCCAAAACGAGCCATTTGAAGGTTCAGCAACTGAAAATCTTTGGCGCGTTCCTGCAATACTGTAGAATAAAAGAGTGCAGCACGTTCTTCTTCCGAACCTTTAGATGCACAACTTTTTGCTTTTTCAATCCAAGAAACAGCCTCATCCATCAATCCCTGTACCTCACAGGCTAAAGCCATATTGAAAGCAGCACGTGATTTCAATTTTCCCTTTTTCAATGAGTCGTACAAGTTCTTCCACAAACGGCCTGCTTCCTGCCAGTCTCCTTCTCGTAATGAAACTGCTGCATCACGCATGTTGGGATTTCCTCCATCAAAATAAATTCGTTCTACATTCTTCCAATGAGGAACTAACTGGTTAACAAGCGTAACACCGGTATGTTGAGAAGCTTCTTTCACTACATCATGGTCAGATAACATAGGAGTTAAATCCCATAACATACTATCCACCTTACTGATAGTCACCACAGGCATTACCCTAGAAGGAATGTATGCACGTACCACCGGACGGATTTTCAAATCAAAAGCAGCAAAAGGGGAGATTAAACCCGGATAGTAGATTTCTTTCTTTCCGGTCAACAATTGAATTCTGTCCACAGAAAGAATCATATCGACCCCAAGTACTTGAGTTAAACTGTCTACCACCGGCTGAGGCAGGATTTCTCCTCTTGTCAATTCCTGCGTAATTGCTGAATCTGAAATAACTACCTGATAGAAATAACGACTATCAGCCAGTCCTCCAGCCAAACTTTCCGACAAGACCTTCCCATCTCCTTCCAATCGGCCCAATGTCAATAAATCCTTTTTAGGGAAAGGTATAGCAGGGGCATGGTTCACTACTGCCACCGTACGAACCTGCTCAGGAAAAGTAACCTCTGCAGGATATAACTGATCAAATGTAAAAGACTGAAGTCCTCCACAAGAAACCAGCATGGTAGCTGCTAAAAGGATTCCGGCCATAATGTATTTCTTCATAATTCACTACTTTTATGTACGCAAACAAAAATAATAAATAAAAAAGACACGGATTCCATCGTTTTCACAGATTATTCTAAATTAAGAAATAAAAATCTGCAAACGGTGAAAACCGTGTCTGTAAATATCTCAGTCAAATGCTCAATCAGGCATTTTTCCCATGACAGTTCTTATATTTCAATCCGCTTCCGCAAGGGCATGGATCATTACGACCCACCGTCTTTTCTGCACGATAAGGTTCTTGTTTCTGTTCGCGAGTATCACGACTCGCAGCTTCACGCTGGTTCGGATCACTTAAATCCTGTTTCTCTTCGCGATACTGCTGACGGGGAGTCTGAGGCTCTGGAGCAGCTTCACGCACTTGTTCCGGCTCCTGTACCGGTATCTGACCACGCATCAATACAGAAATGGTGTTGTTGTTAATCTTATTGACCATGTTATCAAACAAATTCACAGATTCCAGTTTGAAAATCAACAGTGGGTCTTTCTGCTCATAACTTGCGTTCTGCACAGAATGCTTCAGTTCATCCAGTTCACGCAAGTTTTCTTTCCAAGCATCGTCAATTGTATGCAACAAGATGGCTTTTTCAAACGACTTCACAATTTCTTTTGATTCGCTTTCATATGCTGCTTTCAGATTTACTGAAATATTATACATACGCTTACCATCAGTGATAGGTATCATAATGTTTTCATACATGTGGCCCTGAGCCTCATATACCTGCTTGATAACCGGATTAGCAATCTGAGCCATGCGTTCAGTCTTACGTTTGAACAATGCCATAGCCTCCTGGAAAGTCTGTTCAGCCAAATCATCTTTCTTTTTAGAGCGGAAGTCTTCTTCTGTAAACGGAGCTTCCATAGCCAATACCTGAAGAATTTCCATCTTGGCATCATCATAAGTCGGTTGCTGTACAGCATTGTAACAACGATCCCAAATCATGTCTACAATATCCATTCCAATACGTTCTCCCATAAGTGCATGGCGGCGCTTAGTATAAACAACTGTACGTTGTTTGTTCATTACGTCATCATATTCCAACAGACGTTTACGGATACCAAAGTTGTTTTCTTCCACCTTCTTCTGCGCACGTTCAATGGAGTTAGAAATCATCTTGTGTTCAATCATTTCTCCTTCCTTGAATCCCAGTTTATCCATTACGGTAGCAATACGGTCGGATGAGAACAGACGCATCAAATCGTCTTCCAAGGAAACAAAGAAGACAGAAGAGCCCGGGTCTCCCTGACGTCCGGCACGACCACGCAGCTGGCGGTCTACACGACGTGATTCGTGACGCTCTGTACCAATAATAGCCAAACCACCGGCAGCTTTCACTTCTGCACTCAACTTAATATCAGTACCTCGACCGGCCATGTTCGTAGCAATAGTTACCGTGGAACTCTGACCTGCCTTCGCAACAATTTCAGCTTCCTTCTGGTGTAACTTCGCATTCAAGACATTATGCTCAATCTTACGCAGGGTAAGCATCTTGCTCAACATTTCAGAAATTTCTACTGAAGTAGTACCTACCAGCACCGGACGACCAGCCTGTACCATCTTCTCAATTTCTTCGATTACGGCTTTATATTTCTCACGTTTCGTTTTATAAACGCGGTCATTCATATCGATACGGGCAATCGGACGGTTTGTCGGAATCACCACTACATCCAGCTTATAGATATCCCAGAACTCTCCTGCTTCTGTTTCTGCAGTACCGGTCATACCAGACAATTTATGGTACATACGGAAGTAGTTCTGTAAGGTGATAGTTGCAAAAGTCTGTGTAGCAGCTTCTACCTTCACACCTTCCTTAGCTTCTACAGCCTGGTGCAAACCATCGCTCCAACGACGGCCATCCATGATACGTCCGGTCTGTTCGTCTACAATCTTCACCTGACCATCCATTACCACATAGTCTGTATCTTTTTCGAACATGGTATATGCCTTCAACAGCTGGTTGATGGTATGTACGCGTTCTGCTTTAATAGCGTAATTGGTCATCAGTTCATCTTTCTTAGCCAGACGTTCTTCATCAGACAGCCCTTTCTGATTTTCAAGTTCAGACAACTGAGCCGCAATATCAGGAAGTACGAACAAGGTAGGATCCTGTGAGTTACCAGTAATCAGGTCTACACCTTTATCTGTCAAATCTACACTCTTCAGTTTTTCATCGATCACAAAATACAAAGGCTCTACCGCTTCCGGCATACGCTTGTTATTCTGTTCCATGTAGATTTCTTCTGTCTTCAGCATACCAGCCTTGATACCCGGTTCGCTCAAGAACTTAATCAACGGCTTGTTTTTAGGCAATGCCTTATGGCTACGGAAAAGGGCAAGGAAACCTGCTTCCTGATCGTCCTTCTTATCTGAAGCAATCAAACGTTTAGCATCGGCCAGATACTGGGTAGCCAGTTTACGCTGTGCTTCTACCAGACGCTCTACCAACGGACGAAGTACTTCAAATAATTGCTGGTCGCCTTTGGGCACCGGCCCAGAAATAATCAACGGCGTACGCGCATCATCTATCAATACTGAATCCACCTCATCGACAATGGCATAATTATGTTTGCGCTGTACCAAATCCTTCGGAGAAACGGCCATATTATCACGCAAATAATCGAAACCGAATTCATTATTGGTACCAAAAGTAATATCTGCCATATAGGCGCGACGACGGGCTTCTGAATTAGGCTGATGCTTGTCAATACAATCAACACTCAGCCCATGGAACATATAGAGGGGACCCATCCATTCAGAGTCACGCTTTGCCAAATAATCATTGACAGTTACCACATGTACTCCATTACCAGTTAAGGCATTCAAGAATACCGGAAGCGTTGCTACCAAAGTCTTACCTTCACCGGTTGCCATTTCCGCAATCTTACCCTGATGCAATACCACACCACCAAACAATTGTACATCGTAATGTACCATGTTCCAGGTCATTTCGTTTCCACCCGCTTTCCAATGGTTCTTCCAGATAGCCTTGTCACCTTCAATGCGAACAAAATCACGTCCTTGTGCAGCAAGTTCACGGTCAAAATCGCTGGCTGTAACTTCCAGCTCTTCACTCTCTGCCAAACGGCGAGCTGTATCCTTTACAATAGAAAAAGCAGTCGGCAACACTTCACTAAGTGCTTTTTCATATTTTTCCAAAACTTCTTTCTCTAGCTTATCAATCTGCGAGAAAATACTCTCACGTTTTTCCAAGTCAGTAGATTCAATCGTTGCCTTCAGTTCTTCAATCTTTTTATTTTCCTCTGCGGCTGAATCCTTGATAAACTTCTTCAATTCTTCTGTTTTCGCACGTAGTTCATCGTTCGTCAATTTGGAAATTTCCGGATACACGGCTTTTACCTTTTCTACCCACGGCTGAATTTCCTTCATGTCACGAGTCGCCTTGTTTCCGAACAGCTTGCTTATAAATTCATTAAATCCCATTGTATATTTCTTTTTATTATTTACTAATTAAATATTTTTTAATCCTACCGCTACAAAGATAGGTAAATTACGAATTATTCGCATAATATTTATTTACGAATATTAATCATTGGAGCATCTGAGCAAGCATTTGGCGCCCGTATGCGCATAAAATGAGCTAAAGTAGGTACTATTGAAGTAATTTTCACCGGAGAATAAAGCTTTTCAGGCTTTACATCAAATCCCATAAACACAAGCGGAGCTGCAGTATATGCTTCACGTACCACTTCAATTTTTTGAGAATATTCATTAACGACAGACCACCCCGGCATTACTTCAATATAAATGTCACCCGAGCAATTTGGATTATATGTATTTCGAATTTTTCCAATCTTCGGAGTCCAGGCTCCCAAAAGTAAACGCTGTGCTGAATAAGCATTCTGTACCCCGCTCATTTGCACCACAAACTCCGAAGAACGTGTCATAACTTCCACCAAATTCAGTTTACGTTCTTCTATCAACTTATGATTCAAATAAATCTGTCGGTCATAATAGGCCTCCACATATTGACCTTGCCCATAAAGAGCCATTAAATACATGTTCAGCAAAGCTGCACAGCGCTTAATATGAAATTCTCCACCAGGAATCTTGTATTTAACCGGATCCACAGGTCCCGGATCGGTATAACCTGTAGAAGTAATGAAGAACAAGGTATTACGAAGCCCGATCTTACGGTCTATCAAATCCAGCAAATCTCCAATACTATTATCCAGACGGACATACATATCTTGTATCTCCATCGCATATTCCGTATTAGGTTTATGATCATAATTCCCTGCATAATAAGACAAAGTAAGCAAATCTGGAGCTGCATCCTGACCAATTTGCGTATTGCTTAAACATGCATTCACCAAACGATTTACCTCGTCATTTATATATGGACTTGTTTTAAACTTCTTATATTTATCCAGACGTTCATCCGAGAAGTTATGCTTAAAACTAAGTTGCTTGGTTTCTGTTGTGATATACTGATAAGAAGTTACCGGCAAATAAGGTAACCACTCCAAATTATTAATCCGAAAATCCAGTCCTTCCCTGTCATTATAATTACTTACCCACAACGGACAATCTCCATAATAAGTTGTTCCCGCCCATTTTCCTGTTTCATCATTCAACCAAAAAGCCCCATTTGCCGCATGCCCTGCCGCCAAAACAGCCATTTCACGAGTTGGAGCAATAGAATAGACTTCAGCCCGTCCCTGAGTAGCAACCTTCAATTCATCCGACAAAGTAGAGCAACGTAACAACTTAGCCGAAGAGTTTTCAGAGGTATATACCCCCATAAAATCCTGGTCATCTACCGATTTTATAATCCGTAAAGACCCGCGATCCATCCACCGATTAGAAGGTATACCATTATAATAAGGTGTAGTACCTGTATAAATCGAAGCTGTCGCCGACGAACGGTCAACATTGATAAAATCATATTCCGCATTGGTATATATACGCCCCTCTTTTAAAAGGCGTTTAAACCCTCTTTCCCCATACAAGGCAGAAAAAGCTTCTATGTAATCTGCCCTCAACTGGTCAATCGTCAACCCCACCACCAATTTTGGAACCGGAGAAGGAGCTTGCGCCTGAATTCCAGAAATAACAAATACAGTCAATAGAGATGTCAGTATACGTTCTTTCATTGCTTTTTATTCAATACTAATACATGGCTTGCAGCATTTACCAGCAAACCGAGTGCCAAAGGTAATACTGTTAAATTAAAATCTTGCGGTAAAAACGGGAATAGCACTATAAAAAGTGTTAAATACACAAGATTGCAAGTATGATACAAGTCTTTTTTATGTTTTAACTCACGATAAATCATAAAAGGCAGGTAAAATAATGGCAACGGATTAAACAAGACCAGCAACCAATTTGAACCTACAGTCGGATGAGAAGAAACGAAAAACAAGAAAGCAATAATACAGCCGGCTATTCCTTGAACTGCATACAATAATATATCCCACCCCCAGAAGATCATTTGCTTCTTCCACTGGAAAAATCCGATAATTACATTCAAAAGCAAAAATAAAGTAGCAGCTACCATCGGGCTTATTCCCCAGGAAGATTCTGCTTCCAGTTCTGCATCCACAATCTTTTCCTCGCGCAAGACCAAAGGCCGTCTGCCGCCATCAGGAGTTTGAATGTATGCATCCTGAGCAAAATAACGCATATAAAACGGAGCAAACATTTGCTGCCTTATATCTATCGGCTTATCAGCTTCCGCTCCAAGACATAAATCTATACCCAACTCATCCCACGGAGAACCTTTTGTAAATTCATGCACAATCCCTCTGAAAGTTTTATGCCAGTCTACGGAAGGATACACAACTTTTCCCTGAATACTTCTTTCTATCTGATCACGAGCGCGAGTCGTACAATTATCATAAAAATAATTATAACGATAAATCCTGTTTTCCGGAAGATAATTATCCTGAAGTAATTTCAGCAAAGATATTTTCTCCAAGTTTGTCAAATTCAGGACCTGCTGATAAACGGAAGAACCCCTGAATGCATATTCCGATTCAAAATAAGGGTAAGGTGTAATTCCTAACTGATAGTCCGTTTCACCTTTTACAAAGCGATATAAAAAATGCGGCGTATTGAAACTAAACATACCGTAATTAAATACCAAGTCTACCCCTCTGGAAAAATTCTGATAACGAATAGCTGTATGACCAAAAAGCGCATAGATTTCATTGCCCGGCGCACAAGTCAGCAAACTAAACTGAATGCTATCGGTTTGCGGCATTCTTTCCATATTATCCGAAATTTCTCCATTAACCCTCACCGGAGAAAAAAGGCAACTTATCAAGACCACCCAACACAGAAAAACAAACTTCCTTTTCATAAACAAATGCAAATATCAACCAGATACCAACACATTCTGAAGTATCTGAATAATTCATAATATTTTTCCGCATGCAAAAATACATGGATTCTACCATAAGAGCGAAATAAATAATCAGTTTTATTGATGTACATATCCAAAATTTTGTCTTACTTTGCAGACGAAACAAAGATGAAAAACGTGAATTTAGTAATTGATATCGGTAATACTGTAGCAAAACTGGCAGTATTTGATGGTGATAAAGTGGTGGAGGTTTTAAGAGGGTCCAATCATTCGCTGGACTGGCTGTCAATGTTATGCAACAAATATCCAATTGAAAGAGGTATCATAGCATCGGTTATAACACTCAGCAACACCATACGACGCCAATTGGCGGGTGTGTCATTTGAAATCATTGAGTTGAACCACTTGACTCCTATTCCCATCCACAATTTATACAAAACGCCCGAAACTTTGGGCATGGATCGACTAGCTGCCGTAGTGGGTGCCAACTACCTTTCGCCTGGAAGAAATCTACTGGTAGTAGATGCAGGAACCGCACTGACTTACGAGTTTATAGATGCAGAGGGGAATTACTGGGGAGGAAATATTTCACCCGGAATATATACTCGTTTTAAGACGCTGAACGCCTGTTGCGATAAGCTTCCTTTGATTGAAAGAAAAGGCGAGACACCCGAATTTGGATTTGACACGGAGACTGCAATCCGCGCCGGAGTCATCAGAGGTATCGAATTCGAAATCATCGGCTATATTACCCTGCTACAAAAGAAATATCCCGACCTTTTGGTTTTTTTAACTGGAGGAGATAAATTTTCTTTTGATACAAATTTAAAAAGTATCATCTTTGCAGATAGATTTTTAGTATTGAAAGGTTTAAACAGAATATTGAATTATAATGTTAAGTAAAAAAATATTTGTTGGTTCATGGCTTTTAGCTACCTCTACAATGGTATGTGCACAAATAAGCACTAACTCACCTTATACGCGTTACGGACTCGGAGACATGTTCGACCAGAGCTTTACAAACAATGCAGCAATGGGAGGAGTAGGATATGCACTCCGAACACCTGAGCATATAAACGCCATGAATCCAGCTTCTTATACAGCTGTTGATTCTCTTTCTTTTATTTTTGATGCCGGAATGTCTTTAAAAAGTTCCAACTTCCAAGAAGGGAAATATAAAGCCAACGCCAAAAACTCCAGTTTTGATTATATCGGAATGCAGTTTCGCTTGCATCCCAGACTGGGTATGACGATTGGATATACCCCTTTTTCTACAGTCGGATATAATTTTACCCGTTCAAAAGAAATAGAAAATAGCAATGACGTAACAATATCCAATAATTTCTATGGTGATGGAGGTTTACAACAAATTTTTGGAGGATTGGGATTCAAGATTTTGAACAACCTGTCTATCGGAGCCAATATTGGTTATTTGTATGGTAAACTGAATTACCAGACGACAGCGACCCTCAGTAATGGAGGTGACCAAACCATAACTTACAATACTTTATCTATCAGCAGTTACAATGCTAGTTTTGGCCTTCAATACACTCAGCCTATAAATAAACAAAATGAACTGACATTAGGTCTTACTTATAGTTTGGGACATACTTTAAATGGACATGATACGCAAGGTACGCAGATTACCAATGGTTCGAACTACTCTGTAGTAAATCAAGAACAAATTAATGATTCCTACGGAATTCCTCATATATATGGAGGAGGTTTAGCTTGGAAGTATAAAAAAAATTTGACAGTAGAAGCTGATTATACACTGCAAAAATGGAGCGGAGTAAAATACAACAATCGAACAGATTTATATCAGGACCGCTCTAAAGTAGCTATCGGAGCAGAATTTTTACCACAAGAATTCGGGCGAAGCTATTTTAGCCGCATACGCTATAGAGCAGGTGTTTATTATGCAAACTCGAATCTTCAAATACCAGTGTCACAAAATATGATAGATGGTCCTAAAGAATATGGTGTAAGTATCGGATTAGGTTTACCTTTAAAACTATACCAACGAAACAGTGTACTAAGCATTACCGGTCAGTACATTCATGCCACCCCTTCTGTAAGCGACATGTTATCGGAAAACCGATTTGTCTTAAAAATAGGATTGACATTCAACGAACATTGGTTCATGAAATGGAGAGTAAATTAATATGAAAATAAACACAATGAACAACTAATCTTACATACGATGAAAATGAAAATGTTTACAATGCTGTGTGCTTTATCTTTGGGTACCACAGCAACTTTCGCTCAGAAAGGTGTAGAAGACGGATCTCGTTTCGGACATGGAGAAGACAGTATCCGTTGTTTGCAGAACATCAGTATTTACAGTGAATACGTAAAAACTGACAACTTTACAGATGCATACAAGCCTTGGATGGCTGTATTTACAGAAGCCCCTTTAGCTCAGGTAAGTACTTATACAAACGGAGCTAAGATTTTACGTGCTTTAATTGCCAGCTCTAAAGATGCTGCTCAGCAGAAAAAGTATCTGGATGAATTGATGGCTGTACATGACCAACGTATCAAGTACCTTGACGGATTGAACCAGTTGGTAAAAACTCCTACAACAAAAGGTTCCATCCTTGGTATGAAAGCTCATGACTACATCATCTTCTCAGGTGCTAATGTAGACGTAAACAAGGCTTACCAAATGATTAAAGAAGCTGTTGATTTGGAAAAAGCTACATCTGATTATTTCATGTTCCAGGATTTGATGGACATCTCTGCTCGCAAATTAAAGAGTGATGACACTCATAAAGAACAGTTTATCCAAGACTACCTGACAGCATCAGGTTATGCAGATGAAGCTCTGAAAGCAGCTACTAAAGAAAGAGATAAAAAACTGCTGAAAACAGCAAAAGACAATGTTGATGCTTATTTCATCAACAGTGGTGCTGCCAGCTGCGAAAACCTGCAGGCTATCTATGGCCCGAAAGTAAGTCAGAATAAGACAAACTTGGAATACCTGAAACAAGTGATTAATGTAATGCAGATGCTGAAATGTACAGAAGAAGAAGCTTATTTCGTTGCTTCTGAAGCTGCACATGCAATGGAACCTACAGCTGCAACAGCTGCTGGATGTGCTTACATGTACTACAAAAAAGGTGACTTGGACAAGAGCGTACAGTACTTTGACCAGGCTATCGAACTGGAGCAGGAAGCTGAAAAGAAAGCAGACTATGCATACAGTGCAGCAGTGGTATTGTTCAGCAAGAAACAGTTGAGCAAAGCTAAACAATATGCAAACAAAGCTATTTCTTTCAACGGAAGCTATGGAAAGGCTTATATCCTGATTGCACAAATGTATGCATCAAGCCCGAACTGGAGCGACGAAGCAGCTTTGAACAAATGTACTTACTTTGCTGCTATCGATAAATTGCAGCGTGCAAAGAGTGTAGATCCCAGCGTAGCAGAAGAAGCTCAGAAGTTGATCAACACATATGCCGGACATACCCCGAAAGATGAAGACCTCTTCTTCCTTGGCTTGAAGAAAGGTAACTCTGTGACAATCGGTGGATGGATCGGAGAAACTACAACCATCAGATAAATATATGTCAGCCAAACTTAAAAAGCACATATATAGGCTATTTATTAACATAACAGTTGCCACATGGGCAACTGTTATGTTTCTTTTTGTTCCTGCATGCGGAAACAAAGAGAAACCTACTGCTGCAGCCGTAAAAGAAGGAGATTCTCTTCCCGACATGCGTACTACAGGAGTAACCACCCTCGTGTCTGACTCAGGAATGATCAGATACAAGATTATTACAGCAGAATGGCTTATCTACAGCCATCGGAATCCTCCATTCTGGGCGTTTGAAAAAGGAATCTATCTGGAGAAATTTGATAGCCTTTTCCATGTAGATGCAAGTATCAAAGCCGATACAGCTTATTACTACGAGCCCAAGAAACTATGGGAGCTACGTGGAAACGTCCATATTCAAAGCCAAAGAGGCGACAAATTCGACACGGAATTGATGTTTTGGGATCAAGGAAAAGAAAAAATCTATTCCGATAAATTTATCCGTATCGAACAAGTTGACAAGGTACTGACTGGATACGGTTTCGAATCCAATCAGCAAATGACCGAATACCAAATCTATAACAATACGGGAATCTTTACCGTTGAAGACAATGCTGTCCAGGCAGACAGCACACAAACTTCCAAATAAAACTATTAGTATGGAGCTTATCATCCAACTACTTATATCTATGGTGTTTTCTGCCTATTTCTCAGGTATGGAAATCGCCTTTGTTTCTTCCAACAAATTACGTTTTGAGATGGAAAAGACGAACAATGTATCGTCTTATATCCTTTCCGTATTCTACCGGCACTCAAATAATTTCATTTCCACCATGCTGGTAGGAAACAACATCGCATTGGTCATCTATGGTATTTTAATGGCTCAACTTATTGAACATTATATACTTGCAGATGTGATTTCAAATCAGGCATTGCTTGTTCCCATAGAAACCGTAATTTCCACATTGATTATTCTTGTCACCGGGGAATTTCTTCCCAAAACACTCTTCAAGATTAATCCCAACGCTACTCTGAAGTTTTTCAGCGTACCGACATTTGTATGCTACATCATACTCTACCCCATCAGCCGTTTCTCATCGCTGCTTTCAAGCGGTATTCTTCATCTTGTAGGAGTAAAGACAAATAAAGAAGACCGGGAAAAAGCATTTACCAAAGTCGATTTGGATTACTTTATCCAAAGCAGTATCGAAGAAGGCAAAGAGGGAGAAGAAATTGACAATGAAATCAAGATATTCCGCAATGCACTTGATTTCTCCAATGTCAAAATACGTGACTGCATGATTCCTCGAACTGAAATCATAGCTGTGGATTTTGAGACTCCGCTCACTGAACTCAAAAAGGTATTTATTGAAAATGGTATCAGCAAGATAATCGTTTACAAAGAAAATATTGACAACATTGTGGGATACATTCATTCATCTGAAATGTTCCGCAGCAACAACGAATGGCAAAACGGTATTCGTAGTATCCCCTTTGTGCCTGAAACAATGGCTGCCCACAAGTTGATGCGAATTTTCAAACAGCAAAAACGTTCACTGGCTGTAGTAGTAGACGAGTTTGGAGGCGTTTCAGGTATCGTAGCACTGGAAGATTTGATTGAAGAAATCCTAGGAGACATTGAAGATGAACATGATACCACATCCATCGTTGCCAAGCAAATATCAGATAACGAATACATCTTCTCCGGAAGAATAGATATAGAAAAAGCCAATGAAACCTTTGGCCTGAATCTGCCTGAGAGTGAAAACTACCAGACCATCGGCGGCCTTATTCTGAATGAATGTCAAAGCATACCCAAAGTAAACGACGTCATTCAGACTGAGAATTTTACCTTCAAAATTATCAAAGTAAGCGCCAATAAAATAGAATTGGTCAAACTGTTTACCACGAAATAAGCATTTTTTTGAGAGAAAATAGTGACTAAACAGTATTTTTTGTATCTTCGTGCGCTAATAACAGAACTATAAAAACAATAAACAAAAAAATAATAACTTTAAATGGCAACTTTACAAAAAATTCGAAGCAAAGGACCTTTGTTGGTCATCGTAATCGGTCTTGCCCTTTTTGCATTTATTGCCGGTGACGCATGGAAAGTACTCCAGCCGCACCAAGGTAAACAAGACGTAGGAGAAGTGAACGGGGAAGTTCTCAGTGCACAAGATTATCAGAAAATGGTGGACGAACTCAGTGAAGTCATCAAACTGACTAATGGATTGAATTCGCTGACAGAAGACCAGTTGAACAACGTGAAAGATCAGGTATGGCAAAGTTATGTCAACAACAAGCTGATTGCTGAACAGGCAGAAAAATTAGGCTTGAAAGTGACAGACGCTGAAATACAGGGCATCATTGACCAAGGCACACATCCGTTGCTGATGCAGACTCCTTTCCGCAATCCGCAGACTGGTATGTTCGATAAAGATATGTTGAAGAAATTCCTGATAGATTATGCAAATTTGAATGCAAGCCAAATGCCTGCACAGTATGTAGAATACTATCAAAAGATGGGTGCTTTCTGGCAGTTTGTAGAAAAGACTTTGGCACAAAGCACTTTGGCTGAAAAATATCAGAACCTGGTAGCAAAATCTTTGATTTCTAACCCTGTAGCTGCTGAAGATGCATTCAACTCACGCACAGAACAGAATGACCTGTTGTTAGCTGGTATACCTTACAGCTCTATCAATGATTCTACAGTTCAGGTTTCTGACAGTGAAATCAAAGACCGCTACAACGAAAAGAAAGAACAGTTCAAGCAGCTGGTAGAAACACGCGACATCCGTTACATCGACGTAAAAGTAGTTCCGTCTGATGCAGACCGTAAGGCTGTAGAAAAAGAAGTAACAGAATACAGCAACCAATTGGCTAGCACAACAGCTGATTTTGGAACTTTCGTTCGTTCTACAGGTTCTTCTGTAAATTACTCTGACGTTCCGGTAAGCAAATCCGTATTTCCTGCAGATGTAGCTTCACGCCTTGACTCTACGAATGTAAACGAAGTATACGGTCCTTACTACAATCAGACAGACGATTCATTCAATGCATTCAAGTTGCTTGCAAAAGTTTCTTCTCCTGACTCAATCCAGTTCCGTCAGATTCAGGTATATGCTGACACTGAAGAAAAGACAAAAACACTGGCCGACAGTATTTACAATGCATTGAAAGGTGGTGCTGACTTCGCAGCCGTAGCTAAGATTTACGGACAGACAGGTGAAGCAACTTGGGTAAATGCACAGAGCTGGGAGGGTTCTGAACTGGATGCAGACAACAGCAAGTTCATCAACACATTGTTGAACCAGCCTGTAAACGAACTGGCTAACCTCAACATGGGACAAGCTAACCTGATTCTGCAGGTAATGAACAAGAAGAGCATACAGACTAAATACAAAGTAGCTGTCGTTAAACGTGAAGTAGAATTCAGCAAAGAAACTTACAATGCAGCATACAACAAATTCAGCCAGTTTGTAGCACAGAACACTACTATCGACTCAATGGTGAAGAACGCAGAAGAAAGCGGTTATACACTGATGCCTCGCACAGACCTTTCAAGCGCAGAACACTATGTAGGTGGCGTACGTTCTACTCGTGAAGCACTGAAATGGATTTTTGCTGCGAAACCAGGTGAAGTTTCTCCGCTGTATGAATGTGGTGAAAACGACCATCTGATGGTAGTTGCTCTCGACAAGATTCATGAAGCCGGTTATCGTGACATCAACTCAGTAGCTGAAATGCTGAGAGCTGAAATCCGCCGCGACAAGAAAGCTGAAAAGATTATGGAAGAAATGAAGAAGTATAACTCCATTGCTCAGGTGAAGGGAATGAAGGATGCTGTAAGTGATTCTGTAAAACACGTTACATTCAGTGCTCCTGCTTACATTTCAGTTACACGCAGTAGCGAACCGGTTATCGGTGCTGTAGCCGCTAAAACAGCTGCCAACAAGGTAAGCGCACCTATCAAGGGTAATGGTGGAGTATACATGATTCAGGTATACGCAAAAGAAAAAGGAAGCGAGAAGTTTGATGCAAAACAAGAAGAAGCTACATTGACTAACATGGCTGAACGCATTGCAGGAAATCAGATTATCAATGATTTGTATCAGAAAGCAAAATATTTAGACCAGCGCTACCTCTTCTTCTAAAGCTT
>NZ_DBEXBB010000309.1:0-3896 GCF_048170425.1 Phocaeicola sp. | reverse complement strand
TTAGCATATTCGGCTTTCGTGTGAACGAGTGTGAAACGATTTGTCCGATATTTCTTGATTTATGTCTGTTATTCGGGGAATCCGTCTAAAAAATGTTATATGGAGTTACACATATGAGACTTTATTCTGTAAATTTGCGTTACAGAAATGGTTAAATTTTAAACAAATACCCGGGATGTTTGTTTAAGAGGTAAGAACTATGGATGATTCATTCTTTTAAATTAAAATAATTGCTTATGTCAAAAATCGTTGGACACATTTCGCAGGTAATCGGTCCGGTGGTCGATGTGTACTTCAAGTTTGAAGAAGGACAAGACGTGGAACACGCCTTGCCGAAGATCCACGATGCCATGACGATTGCCCGTAACGACGGGCGTACGCTGGTGATTGAAGTGCAGCAGCATATCGGTGAAGACACGGTACGCTGCGTGGCCATGGACAGTACGGACGGGTTGAAGCGCGGAATGGAAGTCGTTCCTACGGGGCATCCGATTTCGATGCCTATCGGAAACCAGATTAAGGGCCGTGTGATGAATGTGGTAGGTGATACCATTGACGGTATGAAAGAACTGGACAAGACGGACGGATTTCCCATTCACCGTGAACCTCCGAAATTCGAAGACCTGGCTACTACCCAGGAAGTATTGTTTACCGGTATCAAGGTCATCGACCTGCTGGAACCTTACCTGAAGGGTGGTAAAATCGGTCTGTTTGGTGGGGCGGGTGTAGGAAAAACCGTGCTCATCAAAGAGTTAATCAACAACATTGCCAAGAAACACAATGGTTTCTCCGTGTTTGCCGGAGTGGGTGAGCGTACCCGTGAAGGTAACGACCTGCTGAGAGAAATGATTGAATCTGGCGTAATCCGCTACGGTGACGAATTCCTCAAGAGCATGGAGGAAGGGAACTGGGATCTTTCGAAGGTGGATTACAAGGAAGTGGAAAAATCGCAGGTAGCCATGGTGTTCGGACAGATGAACGAGCCTCCCGGTGCCCGTCAGTCAGTAGCCTTGTCGGGGCTGACACTGGCCGAGTCTTTCCGTGACCGCCAGACGGGTGAAAACGGTCCGCGTGATATTCTGTTCTTTATCGACAACATCTTCCGTTTCACGCAGGCAGGTTCTGAGGTATCGGCTCTGTTGGGACGTATGCCTTCGGCAGTAGGTTACCAGCCTACACTGGCTACGGAAATGGGACAGATGCAGGAACGTATCACTTCCACTAAGAACGGCTCCATTACTTCCGTGCAGGCGGTGTATGTGCCGGCCGATGACTTGACCGACCCTGCTCCGGCTACCACCTTTACGCACCTGGATGCCACTACGGTGTTGAGCCGTAAGATTACCGAGCTGGGTATCTATCCGGCTGTAGACCCGCTGGACTCTACGTCGCGTATCCTCGACCCGCTGATTGTGGGTAAGGACCACTACGAAACGGCTCAGCGCGTGATACAGATTCTGCAGCGCAACAAGGAACTTCAGGATATTATCTCTATCTTGGGTATGGATGAACTTTCGGATGAAGACCGTCTGACGGTGAACCGTGCCCGCCGCGTGCAGCGATTCCTTTCGCAGCCGTTTGCCGTGGCCGAGCAGTTTACGGGCGTACCGGGTGTGATGGTTTCCATAGAAGACACCATCAAGGGATTCAAGATGATTCTGGACGGCGAGGTGGATTATCTGCCTGAACAGGCTTTCCTGAACGTAGGTACCATTGAGGACGCCATCGAGAAGGGTAAGAAGCTGATGGAAGTGGCTAAGAGTTAATAATTAAAAGTTAAAAGTTAAAAGCTGATAGCTTAATATGAAAGAATTTCATCTGGTTATCGTTTCACCCGAAAAACTGGTTTACGAAGGAAAAGTGAGCCAGGTGACCTTTCCGGGAAGCGCAGGAAAATTTCAGGTCATGGCCGACCATGCCCCGCTGATTTCCACGCTCTCGGCCGGGGAAGTGAAATACGTGGCCGGACAGGAAACGCAATCCCTGCAAATCAAGGGGGGATTCGTGGAAGTCAAGGAGAATCAGATTTCAGTCTGTGTGGAGCTCTGAGAGGAGCGAAGCAGGCGATGAACCGAATATGTTTTTGGCGGCTTTCCGGATGAAAAACCGCACGATACTATGTTTTTGTTGACCGTTAAGAAGAAATTTATAAAAGAACTGACCGTGACTGGAATTGTGCTGACAGCGCTCGTCGCCGTGGTATATCATCTGTTCATTCCCGACAGGTACTTCCTGTGGTTCCCGGCCATTCCGATATTCTTCTATCTTTTCGGCCTGTTTTACATAGAACTGTTCGCGTTCAACTATCGCGTGGGGCTGGAACGGATTGCGATGACGTATCTGGTGTGCAAGGTACTGAAATTCATAATCAGTGCCATGCTGCTGATGTTCTACGGATTTGTGATAGGACATGAAGTGGTGGCGTTCATGCTGACCTTCATCTTCTTCTACTTTGCGTTTCTGCTATTCGAAACCCGTTTTTTCCTTCTTTTTGAAGCGAAACTCAAACTAAGAAAAAAAGCTAATGATGAAAAAAATACGGTACATAATCATCACGCTGTTACTGCTGATGGCGGTTCCGGCTGCGCTGACGAAGGCACAGGCCGCTGAGGGTGACATCGACGTGAACGAACTGGTGTTCGGACACATTGGCGATGCCTACCAGTGGCACATTGCGAAGTTTGGCGATATGGAGGTAAGCATTCCGCTGCCGGTAATCGTGAAAAGCAGTACGGGCTGGCATGTGTTCTCGTCTGCTCGGCTGGAGGAAGGTCCTTACGAGGGGCTGTACGTGGCCGAGGGCGGTGCTTACGACGGCAAGATTGTGGAACGCAATGCGGCCGGCGAGGAGGTGCGTCCGCTGGACATCTCCATCACGAAGAATGTGCTGGGCTTGTTTATCAACAGTGCGGTGCTGCTGGTCATCATGATGAGTTGCGTACGCTGGTACAAGAAACATCCGCTGGAAGACGGGGCACCCAAGGGGGGCGTCGGCATGATTGAGGTCACGGTGCTTTCTATCTACAACGACGTGATTAAGGGCTGCATCGGCGAGAATTACCGCCGCTACGCACCTTATCTGCTTACGGCGTTCTTCTTCGTGCTGGTGAACAACCTGATGGGGCTGATTCCTATCTTCCCCGGAGGCGCCAATGTGACGGGTAACATCGCCATTACGTTAGTGCTGGCTTTGTGTACGTTCGTGCTGACCAACGTGTATGGTACGAAGGCTTATTGGAAGGAAATCTTCTGGCCCGACGTGCCTACGTGGTTGAAGGCGCCGATTCCAATGATGCCGCTGATTGAATTTTTCGGTATCTTTACCAAACCGTTTGCACTGATGATCCGTTTGTTTGCCAACATCATGGCAGGACATGCGGCCGTGCTCAGTCTGGTGGCCATTATCTTTATCACGGTGAAGTCGGGTCCGGTAATTAACGGCTCGATGACGGTGGTATCGGTGGCATTCAGCATTTTCATGGATGCGCTGGAAATTCTGGTGGCATTCATCCAGGCATACGTCTTCACAATGCTGTCGGCCGTGTTTATCGGTCTGTCGCAGGTGAAGGAACATGCCGAAAAACAATAGATTCAAAGAAAATTAAAGTATAACCTTTTAAAACAAGAAAATTATGTTATTGTCAGTTTTATTGCAGGCAGCTGCAGGTGTAGGTATTAGTAAGTTGGGCGCCGCTATCGGTGCAGGTATTGCAGTTTTGGGTGCCGGTATCGGTATCGGTAAGATTGGTAGCTCGGCCATGGAAGGTATCGCACGCCAGCCGGAAGCTTCAGGCGACTTGCGTATGAACATGATTATCGCTGCGGCGCTGGTAGAAGGTGTGGCACTGATTGCTATCGTGGTTTGTTTGTTGACTTTGTTCTTGTAAAAATAAAAC
>NZ_DBEXBB010000308.1:0-7812 GCF_048170425.1 Phocaeicola sp. | reverse complement strand
TTCCGGAACGTCATGTCCAACAGATAGGACTATATGAAAAAACACAGAAAAAGGGCAATAATAATGGCATATAAAGTGATTATACTCTATCGACTTTATATGCCATCTTACTTTTAGGGACATTTACTGAATATCCCTATTTAAGCAAACATTTTACTTACTCGAAGCACACCTTCCACCAGCGCATCTATTTCTTCTTTCGTATTATACAATCCCAAAGATGCACGCACCGTGCCCTCAATACCCAAACGGTGCATCAAAGGTTCCGCACAGTGATGTCCGGTACGAACAGCTATACCTAGGCGGTCAAGCAAGGTCCCCATATCAAAATGATGTATATCCCCTACCAAGAAAGAAATAACTCCTCCTTTCTGCTCCGCTTCACCCAAAATCCTCATTCCCGGGATTTCTTTTAAACGGTTCATGGCATACTGGGTCAGGTCATGCTCGTAGGAAAAAATGTGATCCATTCCTATGGCTGAAACATAATCCAATGCCTTTGCCAGTGCTGTAGACCCGATGTAATCGGGAGTGCCAGCCTCAAACTTAAAAGGAAGTTCATTAAATGTCGTCTTTTCAAAAGAAACATTCTTAATCATCTCCCCTCCTCCCTGATAAGGAGGCAACTTTTCCAGCCAGACCTCTTTCCCGTACAACACGCCGATACCCGTAGGACCGTATACTTTGTGACCACTGAACACATAAAAATCAGCATCCAAATCCTGTACATCCACTTTCATGTGTGGGATGCTCTGTGCCCCATCCACCAGCACCGGAACGCCTTGCGAATGAGCAAAGGCAATCATATCCTTTACCGGATTGATTGTTCCCAGCACATTGGATACATGTGTTACGGAAACAAGCCTTGTCTTTTCTGAAAAAAGCTTTTTATATTCATCCAGTAAAAGCTCACCCCGGTCGTTCATCGGGATTACTTTCAGCACAATTCCTTTCCGCGCAGCCTGAAGCTGCCATGAAACAATATTACTATGGTGTTCCATCACAGAAACAATAACCTCATCCCCTTCCTTCATCTGGCTATCAGCAAATGAAGAGGCAACCAAGTTAATACTCTCAGTCGTTCCACGAGTAAAAACGATTTCCGAAATACTGCGTGCATTAATAAACCGGCGTACCGTCTCACGTGAAGCTTCATGCAAATTTGTTGCCTGTTGTGACAAGAAATGCACTCCACGGTGTACATTCGCATTTACCGAATAATACTCGTCTGTAATAGATTCCACTACGCAACGAGGCTTTTGAGTTGTGGCCCCGTTGTCAAGATAAACCAGCGGTTTTCCATACACCGACCGCGAAAGAATCGGGAAGTCCTCCCTTATCTTATTGACATCGTATTGCATAAATTCTCTGTTAAAATATGACATGCATTTCCTGTAAAAAGAAACGGTTTATTTACAAATCGCACAGCCTTGGCATTTGTTCAGTTCTCCACGGAAACGTTTTTCTACCAGCAGATGCAAACGATCTTTCAAGGCATCCATCCGGATATGGTCAATCACCTCATTGACAAAAGCAAACATCAACAACAGCCGCGCCTCTTTCAAACTAATACCACGCTGCTGCATATAGAATAATGCATTTTCATCCAGCTGCCCTACCGTAGCTCCGTGTGAACACTTCACATCATCTGCATAGATTTCCAGCTGCGGCTGAGTGTACATACGTGCTTCACGGGTAGCACACAGATTCCGGTTTGTCTGCTGGGAAGAAGTATGCTGTGCGCCTTCCCTTACAAGTACCTTTCCAGCAAAAGCCCCCACAGCCTGGTCATCAAGCACATATTTAAACAACTCATTACTTGTGCAATCAGGCACCTTATGATCAATAAAAGTATGGTTATCCACCTGCTCATTCTGATCGGCAATAGCCATTCCGCACAAACTGATTTCTGCACCTCGGCCAGCCAATGTCACCTCTGTAGTATTACGGGTTGTTCCATTGTGCAGTGTCATGCCATTCAACAACACATTACTTCCAGCCTCCTGATTCACATACAAGTTATTGAAACGCACCGTGCTGTTATGAGTTTCTTCCAATTCATACAAATCGAATACGGCATTTTCTCCTGCAAAGACTTCCACCACCTGAGTAGAAAGAAAATTTACGTCGTCCATCGCATGATCACATACCAGCAACTTGGCCTGTGCACCATCCTCCAATATAATCAAGATACGGCGGTTTACCATGAAATCCACATCTGCACGCAAAATATTCACCAGCTGGATTGGACGTTCTAACACCACATTCTTCGGTACATACATACACACACCGTCCTGTGCAAACATTGTATTAAATGCCGCCAAAGCATCCTTCGACGTATCAGCCAGTTTTCCGTAATATTTTCTTACCAAATCAGGACGCTGTTCGGCCATATCCTTCAAGCTGCCGAAATAAACCCCCTCCGGCAACTGAGCAGAAGGATGTACATGCTTATCAAATGTGTCATTCACCACAAAATAAAGCGAAGTACTCATATTCGGCACATCACACTTGAACACTTCATACGGATTAACCGGAAATTCCAGACGATTCAAATTCAGTCCATAATCCGGAGCAAAATACTTGCTCACCTCCGTATACTTATACTTTTCTTGTTTGCGAGTCGGGAAGCCCAGCTTCTCAAAATCAGCAAATGCCTTCGCACGGGGCGCATTCAGCACATCCGCACTTTGCCGACAAATCATTGCCTCGCACTGCGTGAAAAGATCAATATATTGCTGTTCTGCTTTCATGCTCATTCTCCCAGTTCTTTCTTAATCCAATCGTATCCTTTTTCTTCCAGTTCCAACGCCAGTTCCGGACCGGCAGTTTTCACGATACGGCCTTTATAAAGCACATGCACAATATCCGGTTTAATATAATCCAGCAAGCGCTGGTAGTGCGTAATCACAATACAGCTGGTTTCCGGAGTCTTCAGTTTATTCACTCCTTCAGCCACAATACGCAAAGCATCAATATCCAGTCCGGAGTCAGTTTCATCCAGGATACTCAGTTTAGGCTCCAGCATAGCCATCTGGAATATCTCATTACGCTTCTTCTCGCCTCCAGAGAATCCCTCATTTACCGAACGGTTAGCCAGTTTGCTATCCAGTTCTACAATCTCTCTCTTTTGGCGCATCAGTTTCAAGAACTCGCTGGCCGTCAAAGCCGGAAGACCTTTATATTTACGCTGTTCATTCACTGCTGCACGCATGAAATTGACCATGCTCACTCCCGGAATTTCTACCGGATACTGGAAAGACAAGAACAATCCTTCATGACTGCGGTCTGCCGGAGTCAAGGACAATAAATCCTTTCCATCAAATGTAACAGTTCCTTTTGTAACCTCATAAGCCGGATGACCGACCAATACATTGCTCAATGTACTCTTCCCTGAACCGTTAGGCCCCATAATCGCATGGACTTCACCTGCCTTTACAGTCAGGTTAATGCCTTTCAATATCTCCTTGCCATTGATGTTGGCATGTAAATTCTTTATCTCTAGCATAACAATCTATTTTTATCGTTTATCCTACACTGCCCTCCAACGATACAGACAGCAATTTCTGAGCCTCTACGGCAAACTCCATCGGAAGTTTGTTCAGCACTTCCTTTGCATAACCATTCACAATCAATCCTACGGCATCCTCAGTAGAGATACCACGCTGGTTGCAATAAAAAATCTGGTCTTCCGAAATTTTGGAAGTCGTAGCTTCATGCTCTACCACAGCCGTTTCATTGTGTATGTCCATGTAAGGGAATGTATGTGCTCCACAGTGACTACCTAACAACAAAGAATCACACTGGCTGTAATTTCTTGCATTATCTGCCTTTTCAGCCACACGCACCAACCCGCGATAAGAGTTCTGACTCTTTCCAGCACTGATTCCCTTACTTACAATAGTAGAACGAGTGTTTTTACCCAAGTGAATCATCTTTGTACCAGTATCTGCCTGCTGATAGTTATTGGTTACCGCTACAGAATAGAATTCTGCGGTAGAATTGTCTCCGCTCAGAATACAGCTCGGATACTTCCATGTAATGGCCGACCCGGTCTCTACCTGTGTCCAGGAAAGTTTACTATCCACACCCTTACAAATTCCTCTTTTGGTCACAAAGTTATATACACCTCCCTTGCCTTCCGCATCACCAGGGTACCAGTTCTGCACGGTTGAATATTTCACCTCTGCACGGTCGAGCACCACAATTTCCACAATTGCCGCATGCAACTGATTTTCATCACGCATCGGTGCCGTACATCCTTCCAGATAAGACACATAGCTGTCATCATCTGCGACAATCAGCGTACGCTCAAACTGTCCGGTATTAGCTGCATTGATACGGAAATAAGTAGACAATTCCATCGGACAACGAACCCCCTTCGGAATATACACAAACGAACCATCACTGAACACAGCCGAGTTCAATGCGGCAAAGAAATTATCACGATAGCCCACTACCGAACCTAAATACTTCTTCACCAAATCCGGATGTTCGCGCACCGCTTCACTGATAGAGCAGAATATAATCCCCTTTTCCATCAGTGTCTCCTTAAAAGTTGTCTTCACAGAGACGGAGTCCATAACCGCATCTACCGCCATACCGCTCAACGCCATACGTTCTTCCAAAGGAATACCCAGTTTATCAAAGGTTTTCAACAGTTCCGGATCCACTTCATCCAGACTCTTCGGCCCTTCTTTTTTCTTTGTCGGGTCTGCATAATATGAAATAGCCTGATAATCAATCTCCGGAATATTCAAATGTGCCCATGTAGGCATTTCCAGCGTTTGCCAATAACGGAACGCTTTCAAACGGAACTCAAGCAACCATTCGGGCTCCCCCTTCTTTGAAGAAATCAGCCGCACGACATCCTCATTCAGTCCCTTCTCTATAATATCTGTGTGAACATCCGTAGTGAAGCCATACTTGTACTTCGCCTGTGTCAGTTCCTTCACATATTTGTTGGGTTCTACTTGCATATCAATTATGAATATTATCTGTTTCTATAAATTTCTCTGTTACAGTTTTCACCACCGGATAAAAGAAAGCGGAAAAATCCTTTATCGGATAATATAACAATGAACTTCCTTTAGTGGTTGAATGTATTAAGTTATCTTTAGAGTCTGCAAAATCAATAAAATGAATTATCAAGCTGATTACAAGAGCATATTTTATCGCTCCAAACACTGCCCCCAGGCAACGGTTGATAAACCCCAATCCTGTCATATCTACAATCCTCGTCAATGCAGAAGCCAAAAGAGCCAAAGCCAGCGGCACAACCATACCAATCAGTAGAAAAGCCAACACCTGCCCGAACGTTACAGAAGTACCTACTGCTACCGCTAGCCGTTCACCTAAAGTCGCAAACAAGGCACGTGCTACCAATAGCCCGGCTATCAATCCCACAATCGAAGCCAGTTGCTTGAAAAAGCCTTTCATAAAGCCCGAAACTGCCCCCAAAGCCAGCACGATTACAATCACCCAATCAATTGTTGCCATCTATTAAAATTCGAACTAAAAACAAAGCGAAGAACTTGCTCCCCTGTCTGATGGGTGAATACAAGCATCTTCGCTTTGCTCTGAATGACAAATGTATTTATTTGCACCCAAACAATGGTCAGACGTTACGTCTTTACAATGTCTGTTTTACTTCCACTTCTTCATACGTTTCAATCACGTCACCCACTTTCAAGTCGTTGCAGTTCGTCAAACTGATACCACATTCAAAGTTAGTACCCACTTCTTTCACATCGTCCTTGAAGCGCTTCAACGCATTGATTGAACCTGTAAAGATTACGATGCCGTCGCGAATCAAGCGAGCCTTGTCCGTACGTTTTACTTTTCCGGTCTTCACCATCGCACCGGCAACCATACCCACCTTGCTGATGTTGAACACTTCACGCACTTCGATTGTAGAAGTAACCTGTTCTTTCAATGTCGGAGCCAACATACCTTCCATAGCCGACTTCACTTCTTCAATCGCATCGTAAATAATAGAATACTTACGAATATCCACACCTTCCTGTTCTGCAAGCTTAGCCGCATTTCCTGACGGACGTACCTGGAAACCTACGATAATGGCATCTGATGCCGCAGCCAACGATACATCCGATTCTGAAATCTGTCCGACACCCTTATGAATAACATTTACCTGAATCTGTTCGGTAGACAACTTGATCAATGAGTCACTCAATGCTTCCACAGAACCATCCACGTCACCTTTCACAATCACATTCAACTCATGGAAGTCACCCAATGCCAGACGACGTCCCACTTCGTCCAGTGTCAGCATCTTCTGTGTACGCAAGCCCTGTTCGCGAGCCAGCTGTTCACGTTTGTTGGCAATTTCACGTGCTTCCTGATCTGTATCGAACACATGGAATGTATCACCGGCAGCTGGTGCTCCGTTCAATCCTAAAATCAATACCGGTTCAGAAGGACCAGCCTCTTTCAAACGCTGGTTACGTTCATTGAACATTGCCTTCACCTTACCGTATGAAGTCCCAGCCAACACTATATCTCCTACATGCAGTGTTCCATTGGAAACCAGCACCGTAGCCACATATCCGCGTCCTTTATCCAAAGAAGATTCAATAATTGAACCGGTAGCCTTACGGTTCGGATTTGCTTTCAAGTCCAACATTTCAGCTTCCAGCAATACCTTTTCAAGCAATTCAGGAACACCGGTACCTTTCTTGGCAGAAATATCCTGAGACTGGTATTTTCCACCCCATTCTTCCACCAGGAAGTTCATGGCAGCCAGCTCTTCCTTAATCTTATCCGGGTTCGCATTCGGTTTATCGACCTTATTGATAGCAAACACGATAGGCACTCCCGCAGCCATCGCATGGTTGATAGCTTCTTTTGTCTGCGGCATCACGTTATCATCAGCTGCTACGATAATGATTACCACGTCAGTTACCTTCGCACCACGTGCACGCATAGCAGTAAATGCTTCGTGTCCCGGAGTATCCAGAAATGTAATACGACGTCCATCCTCCAGTTTCACATTATATGCACCAATGTGCTGTGTGATACCTCCGGCCTCACCCGCAATTACATTCGCCTTACGGATATAATCCAGCAGAGAAGTCTTACCATGATCTACGTGCCCCATTACAGTAACAATTGGCGCACGCGGTTGCAAATCTTCTTCTGCATCAGCCTCTTCCTCTACGGCCTGTGCCACTTCCGCACTTACATATTCAGTCTTGTAACCAAATTCTTCTGCCACAAGGTTGATTGTTTCTGCATCCAGACGCTGGTTAATAGACACCATGATACCCACACTCATACAAGTTGAGATAACCTGAGTCACCGGAATATCCATCATATTAGCCAGTTCGTTAGCTGTCACGAATTCAGTCAGCTTCAACACCTTGCTTTCTTCCTGTTCCAGTTCTTCCTGTTCCAGTTGACGGTTCTGAATGTTTTCACGTTTTTCCTTACGGTATTTAGCAGCCTTATTCTTTCCCTTGTTTGTCAGACGAGCAAGGGTTTCTTTCACCTGCTTTGCCACATCTTCATCGCTCACTTCCTGTTTTACCACAGGTTTTTTAAAGCGGTCCTTATTATGTTTGCCGCTCTGTCCTTGGTTCTGATTTCCCTTTCCAGATTTCTCATTCCGTGAAGTTGAAGATGCGCTGGAGGTTGCATTAATATCCACCCGCTCTTTATTAATACGGTTACGTTTTTTCTTTTTCGCGACCTCATCATTCAACCCTCCCCTGTCTGTCTTTTCATCACTCTTACGGATTTCTTTAATAATCGCATCCTTCATCTGTTTACGCTGTTCCTGGCGCAACTTATCAT
>NZ_DBEXBB010000307.1:0-3678 GCF_048170425.1 Phocaeicola sp. | reverse complement strand
TGAGAATGATTTTTAGAAATAAAAAGATGAAGAATGCACTTCAGAAGGGCTTGTAGAGGGGATGAAAAAACGCTTTGGCGTTTGAAAGAAAACTCTTTTACGTTTGGGTGAAAACATAAAGGCGTTTGAAGTAAAATGTACTTACGCTTTACTTCAAACGCACTTGCGTTGTTTTTAATCAGAATTTAGGATAATAATACGGTAATTCCCATGTACATGAGCATACCGATAATGTCGTTGGTAATGGAGATAAACGGTCCGGTGGCAATGGCCGGATCGATTTTCAGTTTTTCCAGTGTCATGGGCACCAGTGTGCCGAAAATGGAGGCAAACATAACCACGGCAAACAGGCTGATGGATACCGAATAGCTGACCGTAGCCGTAGCTCCGAAGCGGATGAAGTTGTAGATATACACCAGCATGGAAATGATGGTGGCGTTGATAAGGGCTACGACGGATTCTTTCAGCACCTGCTTGAAAGTGTTTTCGGCGTTCAGTGAGCTGTTAGCCAGACCTTGCACGACCAATGCAGAGGACTGGGTTCCCACGTTTCCTCCCGTTCCACCGATAAGGGGAATGTAAAGCGCCATTTCCGGATGAGCAGCAAAGGTAGAGTCAAAGTTGCCCAGAATCATGGAGTTACCGATTCCACCCAGCATACCGATGAGTAGCCACGGAAGGCGCGCGGTGGTCTGGCGGAACACGTTGTCGTCTGTTTCTACGTCCTGTGACAAACCGGATGCCAACTGGTAGTCGCGTTCGGCCTGTTCACGAACCTCGTCCATTACGTCGTCTACGGTGATGCGCCCTACCAGGCGGCCGATGCTGTCGACCACAGGAACGGCCACCAAGTCATACTTTTCAATGGTCTGCACCACCTCTTCAATGGGCGTATCCACATGGACGGAAATCGGGTCCTTCTTCATCACGTGTTTCACCTTGGAAACCGACGGACTGGTAATCATCTTTTTCAGTGGGAATACACCGCGCAGACGCTCGTCGTCGTCTACCACATATACATAATATATCTCGTCCATTTCTTCTGCCTGCAGTCGCATTTCGCGCAGGCATTCGGGCATACTCCAGTTCTCATTCACAATCACCATTTCCGTACCCATCAAACCACCGGCGGTGTCTTCGTCGTATTTCAGCAAGTCGACGATGTCGCCTGCCTGTTCGATGTCTTCAATGTGTGAAAGCACCTCTTCCTGCTTGTCCTCGTCCATTTCACGGATGATGTCTACGGCATCGTCCGAATCCATGTAGTCGACAAAGCGCTTGGCGATGGTTTCAGGGGGAAGTATTTCGAGGAATTTCTTTCGTGCATCCTCGTCCATTTCAATCAGTACGTCGGCTGCCGTTTCGTTGTCCAGCAGCAGGTAGATGAAGCGGGCATCTTCTGCGTCCAGCTCGTTGCACAGCTCGGCGATGTCGGCCGGATGCAGGTCCTTGATGACTTCTTTTAACTGGTCGGAATCTTTCTTCTCGATCAGTTCGGTGACTAATTTAATATCTTCGCTATTCATCTTGTAAACTCCTGATGAGGGTTGTTATCGTAGTCTGTAAGTCTCGTGTGCAGGGGTCACTCGGCCTTTGCGGCTGAGGAATTCAAGGCTTCTTCCACCCGGTTGGTCAGGTCGATGAAGTCTTGTACGGAAAGCTGTTCAGGCCGTTTGTTGAAGATAGGGTCGGCACTGAGCGGATTTCCTTTCTCCAGAATCGGAGATATGGAGTTGCGGAGCGTCTTGCGGCGCTGGTTGAATGTTGTCTTGACAATCTGCTTGAACAACTGCTCGTTGCATCCCAACTCCTTGGTTTCGTTGCGGGTCATGCGGATGACGGCGCTCTTCACCTTGGGAGGAGGATTGAACACATGTTCGTGTACGGTGAACAGGTATTCCACGCTGTACCAGGCTTGAATCAGTACGCTCAGAATGCCGTAGGTCTTGTTGCCCGGACGAGCCGCGATGCGTTCGGCCACTTCCTTCTGAATCATGCCCGTGCAGCAGGGAATCAAGTCCTTGTAGTCGAGCATCTTGAAGAATATCTGGCTGGAAATGTTGTAGGGATAGTTGCCGGTCAGCACAAAAGGCTGTCCGTCGAAAAGTTGCCGGAGGTCCATTTTCAGGAAATCCTGCTCGATGATATGGTCTCCTAATTGCGGAAAATTCTCACGCAGGTAAGCTACCGATTCAAAATCCAGCTCCACCACCTTGAGCGGGCGATCTTTTTTCAGCAGGTATTGGGTGAGAACTCCCATTCCGGGACCTACTTCGAGAACGGGAAGGGCCGGGCAGGCGTCTACCGTGTCGGCTATGTCTTGTGCCACTTGCAGGTCTTTCAGGAAGTGTTGTCCTAAAAACTTTTTAGGTTTAACTAATTTCATACCTCAGGTTTTAAATGTTCGTATTATCTTTGTGACTTGCAAAGTTAAACATAAATCTTTATATACAGACTGATTTTGGAACGAACAGGTTTAAAAAAAGTACTAAATAAGGTCTTCCAGATAGCGCTTCCGTTGGTACTCGGAGCGGCTATTCTGCTTTGGACATACCACGATTTTGATTTCCGGCGTGTGTGGAGCGTGCTGGATGGCGGCATGAATTATGGCTGGATGGCCTTTTCGCTGGTGTTTGGTGTGTTGGGACATCTGTTCCGCGGCTGGCGCTGGAATCTGACGTTAGCCCCGTTAGGTGAATATCCCAAGGTGTCGAACAGTGTGTATGCGGTTTTTGTGTCGTACGCGGCCAATCTGGTCGTACCGCGTGTGGGGGAGGTTTCCCGCTGCGGTATCCTGTCGAAGTACGACGGGGTTTCTTTCTCCAAATCGCTGGGTACGGTGGTGACGGAGCGTCTCATCGATACCATCTGTGTGCTGCTGATTACCGTAGTGACGCTGTTGCTCCAGTCGCGTGTGTTTGCGGCATTCTTTGAAAAGACCGGTACGAACATGGGCTTCTTTACGGGCTTGTTTACTTCCACCAATTTTTATATCACCCTCATCTGTCTGTTCGCCTTGGGCGTGCTGGCGTTTTTCCTGATTCGCAATTTGACGGTATTTGCGAAGGTGCGCGGCATATTGAACGATGTGTGGGCCGGATGTTTGTCGCTTCGGCATGTAAAACATCCGTGGCTGTTCGCTTTTTACACCGTGGGCATCTGGGCATGCTATTTCCTGCAATTTTATGTAAGCTTTTATTGCTTTGATTTTTCTGCCTCATTGGGCTGGATGCCTGGACTGGTGATGTTTGTGGTGGGCAGTATCGCCGTGGCCGTTCCTACTCCTAACGGAGCAGGTCCGTGGCACTTTGCAGTCATTACCATGATGATGATGTATGGGGTGGGAAAGGAAGATGCCGGAATATTTGCCCTGCTGGTGCACGGTATTCAAACCTTTTTATTAATTTTGCTAGGTTTTTACGGGCTTGTAGCCTTACCACTTGTAAATAAGAAACGGACCGGGAAGTGAAATTGCTTTTCCGGAATAAAATCAAAAAATATAATATGAACGAAATTCTTTCTTTGGCTCCGCAGAATGTGTGGAAGCATTTCTATTCGTTGACGCAAATTCCTCGTCCGTCTGGACATTTGGAAAAAATTCAGGCTTTCTTGCTGGAATTCGGCAAGCAGGTAGCTGTGGAATCATTTCAGGATGAGGCTGGAAACATAATCTATCGC
>NZ_DBEXBB010000306.1:0-5893 GCF_048170425.1 Phocaeicola sp. | reverse complement strand
ATTTCTTCGCGATATAACGTTTAAAAAAGGAGCAAGAAAAAACGCCTTTGCGTTTAAACGAAAACTCTTTGGCATTTGAAATCAAACGTTGAAGAGTTTTGAGTAAAACGTAAAGGCGTTTTCCTTTAAATGTCCTTGCGTTTTGGTTGAAATGCAAGGATATTTTTGGAATGTTTATAAGTGGCTGATTTGTAGCCTGTTGTAATTTTATCCGAAACAGATTCCCATGCGGCGTCCTTGTAAAATCAGGTCATGGTCTTCTGTTACCAGTTTCAGCTTGCCGGCTACTTCGCTTAGTGGAACAGAATCAATCGTGTTGCCTTTCAGCGCCACCATCCGACCGAACATTCCTTGTGCAATCAGTTCAGTGGCATGTCCTCCCATGCGGGTGGCCAGGTTGCGGTCATAGGCGGTAGGACTTCCTCCTCGCTGAATGTAGCCCAGCACAGTTTCTCGGGTTTCAAATCCGGTTTCGTATTCTATTTCCTCGGCAATGTATTGCGCTGCTTTCTTTCCCCCTATTGTAGGAATTCCTTCTGCTACCACTACAATAGAGTAAGGCTTTCCTTTTTTCAGACGATTGATAATGGCATCGCCGATGCGGTGGATATCGAACGGAATTTCTGGAAGTAAGATAATGTCGCCTCCTCCTGCCATGCCGGAATGGAGGGCAATCCACCCTGCCTTATGTCCCATGACTTCAATGACCATGACACGCTGGTGGGCACTGGCAGTGGAGTGCAGTCGGTCAATGGCATCGGTGGCAATGGTTACGGCCGAATCAAAACCAAAAGAAACGTCAGTTCCCCACACGTCATTGTCTATGGTTTTGGGAATACTTACCACATTTACTCCCGCTTCAGCCAGTTTAGCCGCTGTTTTCTGTGTACCGTTTCCTCCGATGCACACGATACAGTCCAGATTGCGTTCGCGGATGGTCTGGAGCATGATGGCGGGTTTGTTTTCCGATAGGGCATTTCCTTTTTTCTTGAAAGGTTTTTCGCGCGAGGTTCCAAGAATGGTCCCTCCCAGATTAAGAAGTCCTGTCAGTGAACTTTCGTCCAGCGGAACAATGTCATTGTCCAGCAGTCCCCGAAAACCGCTGTGAATTCCGTAAACCTCCATCCCGTAGTGGTTGATGGCTGTCTTGCATACCCCTCGGATGGTGGCATTGATTCCCGGGCAGTCTCCTCCTGAAGTCAAGATTCCTATCTTCATGTTTTGCTATATTAATAGATTGTGTGGTAAAGGTAAGAAAAAACTGTATATTTGTCATGAAGAAGGAAAAAATAATGTTCCTCTCTGTTGAATTAGGCAGAAAAAATCTACCTTTGCATGCGTCACTTATAAGGATTTGAAATTTAAAAACGAATGAATTCAACCAAGTTAATAGGAAAAATATTTGTCCCCCGACAGAAGGAAATCGACCTTTATGGGACAAAGGCCGAAGAAATTCAGGCCCGTGTATTCCGAAAACTGATACATAAAGCTTCCGCTACAGAGTGGGGTACCCGATATGATTATAGCCACATCCGGAACTATACGGATTTTCAGCGTGTTCCGGTACAGACCTACGAGGATGTGAAGGGATATGTCGATCGTATGCGTCACGGTGAAAGAAACATTCTCTGGCCGGGAAAGGTTATCTGGTATGCCAAGTCATCTGGAACCACCAATGACAAGAGTAAATTTATCCCTGTCAGTCCCGATGGATTGAAGGAAATTCACTATCGTGGAGGAATAGACGCGGTAGCATTGTATCTTCGTGAGAATCCTGAAAGCCGTTTCTTTTCTGGAAAGGGGTTGATTCTAGGTGGAAGTCATAGTCCGAATTATAATGTAAAGGATAGCTTGGTGGGCGATTTGTCGGCTATTCTGATTCAGAATATTAGTCCGCTGGTGAACTTGATACGGGTACCTAAGAAAAAGATTGCCTTGTTGAGTGAGTTTGAGGAGAAGGTGGAACGCATTGCCGATACGACCATTCATCAGAATGTGACAAATTTGTCGGGAGTACCTTCCTGGATGCTGGCCGTGCTGAACCGTGTACTGGAGAAAACAGGTGCCAGACACTTGAATGAGGTGTGGCCTAACCTGGAAGTCTTTTTTCATGGAGGAGTCTGCTTTACTCCTTACCGGGAACAATACAAGCAGTTGATACCGACCGACAAGATGCATTACATGGAAACGTATAATGCCAGTGAAGGTTTCTTTGGCTTGCAAAGTGACCTGCATGACCCGGCCATGTTGCTGATGATTGACTATGACGTATTCTATGAGTTTATTCCGTTGGAAGAACTTGACAGGCCGAATCCGTCGGTTGTGCCTTTGTGGGGCGTGGAAGTGGGACGTAACTACGCGGTGGTCATCAGCACGGCTTGCGGGTTGTGGCGATATCTTATCGGTGATACGGTGAAGTTTACGCAGAAGAATCCATACAAGTTTATTATTTCCGGCCGTACCAAGCACTTTATCAATGCCTTTGGTGAAGAACTGATGGTGGACAATGCGGAGAAAGGGCTGGAAAGAGCCTGCAGGGAGACCGGCGCACGGGTGCTGGAGTATACAGCGGCTCCTGTCTTTATGGATGTCAATGCCAAGTGCCGTCACCAGTGGCTGATAGAATTTAGTGTGATGCCGGATTCGCTGGAGAAGTTTGCACAGGTGCTTGACACTGCGTTGCAGGAAATCAACTCGGACTATGAGGCGAAACGGCATAAGGACATTACTTTGCAGCGTCTGGAGGTAATTATGGCTCGCGAGGGACTGTTTCACGACTGGTTGAAACAGAAAGGAAAACTGGGCGGTCAGCACAAGGTGCCTCGACTGAGCAACAGCCGTGACTATATTGAAGAAATGTTGAAACTGAATAACTGAACTATATAGATGAAACCTATACCTAAATATGTTGCTTTGTTGATGGTCATTATCGGGTTTTATGCATGTGCGAGCACGGGTATGCCCGACGGGGGACCTTATGATGAAACGCCCCCTAAATTTGTGCGTGCTACTCCGGCACCCAATGCTACGAACAACAAGCGTAAGAAGATTTCCATCGAATTCGATGAATACATCAAACTTGACAAGGCATCGGAGAAGGTGATTATCTCTCCTCCCCAGAATGAGGCGCCTGAAGTGAAGGTAAGCGGGCACCGGGTCTTGGTGGAATTTTTCGATACACTTCGGGCAAATACTACTTATACGATAGATTTTGGTGATGCCATTGTGGACAATAACGAAGATAATCCGTTAGGTAACTTTGCGTACGCTTTCTCTACGGGCGAGCATATTGATACGATGGAGGTATCGGGGACGGTGTTGGCCGCTGAAAATCTGGAACCGGTAAAGGGTATTCAGGTAGGACTTCATAAGAACTTGGAAGACAGTGCGTTTGTGAAACTCCCGTTCGACCGTATTTCGCGTACAGACAGTCGCGGACGTTTTACTATTCGCGGGGTGGCTCCGGGCAAATACCGTATTTATGCCTTGATGGATGGTAACCAAAACTATATGTTTGATTCGAAGACAGAGGCTATTGCTTTTTTAGATTCGCTGGTGGTACCTGACATGCGTCCGGACGTGCGACAAGATACCGTATGGAATGAGCTGGATACACTGGCTTATGATACGATTTACGAGGTGCATTATACACGCTTCTTGCCTGATAACCTGATTCTACGTTCGTTCAAGGAAGAGAACCCGATACAGTATCTGGTAAAGAGCGAGCGAGAACAGTTGAATCGTTTTTCTCTGTATTTTAGTGCTAAATCAGATACACTTCCTACTATCAAAGGGCTGGATTTTGACGAGAAGGATGCGTTTGTCATCGAAAGTAATCCGCGCAACGATACTATCCGCTACTGGATTAAAGATACTGTGATGTGTGAACGTGATACATTGACCTTCCAGATGGATTATCTGGCTACGGATACGCTGGGGCAGCTTGTGCCGAAGACTGATACTTTGCGCATGGTGAACAAGATTGACAAGAAACGGCGTATGGCCTTGGCCGAAGAAGCCATGAAGAAGGAGGAAAAGGAACGGAAAAAGCGTGAAAAGAGAGGAGATACGCTGAAGGCGGAGCCGAAATTCTTTGCCATGTCGGTTGATGCTCCTTCCAGTCTGGATTTGAACCGGAACATCGTGCTGAAATTTGAGGAGCCGGTGGAATATATTGATACGGCGGCCATTCACATGGCTGTCAAGGTGGATTCGCTGTGGAAAGAGATACCGTTTATTCTGATGGCGGACTCTGTTGCTCCCCGTCAGTATCAGATACTGGCCGACTGGCAGCCCGGACAGGAGTATCAGCTCAAGATTGATTCTCTGGGTATTAAGGGGATTTACGGACTTTACACTAACAAGGTGGAAAACCAGTTAAAGGTGAAAACGCTTGAAGACTACGGTACGCTGTATTTGAATATCATCGGGGCAGGACCTCATGCTGTGGTACAGCTGCTGAACGGAAGTGATGGAGTTGTACGGCAGCAGCCGGTGACGGACAAGAATACATGCGACTTCTATTTTCTGCAGCCCAGCACGAAATATTATATCCGTTTGTTCAATGACGACAATAATAATGGGGTGTGGGATACCGGTAACTACGGAGAGAAACGGCAGCCGGAAGAGGTGTTTTACTTCCCGAAAGTGTGGGAAATGAAAGCCAATTTTGAATTTGAAGAAACGTGGGACATACACGCCCTGCCGCTTGACAAGCAGAAGTTGGACGAGATAAAGAAACAAAAGCCTGATGAGGCTAAGAAAATCAAGGACCGCAACAAAGAGCGGGCTCGTAAACTAGGAAGAACATGATAAGGAAACTGATTCTTTGCCTATTCCTTCTGGCAGGAGGAATGGCAGCCAGCGCACAATGTGGTGCAGTGAATGATGCAATCAAGCCAGGAGAAACTCTCTCTTATGAGCTGAAGTTTAACTGGAAATTCGTCTGGATTAATGCCGGGTGGGCAAAGATGACGGTAAACGAGACGACTTATAACGGCCTCTCATGTTTGAAAACGGACTTGCAGTCGTATACAAACAAGAAAATTGACTTTTTTTTCAAGATGCGTGATACGCTGACTTGCATCACTTCACAGGATTTGGTTCCTCTGTATTTTCGTAAGGGAGCGGAAGAAGGAAAACGCTATACGGTGGATGAGGTGAAATTCAGTTATCAGAATGGGAAATGCATCGTGGACCAGCAGCGTACGTTACGCGGTAATACCGACAAGCATCATGATGAATTGTCGGTGTGTGTGTACGATATGTTGAGTATTCTCTTGCAGGCCCGTTCGTATGACCCCACAGAGTATAAGCCCGGACAAAAGATTCTTTTCTCTATGGCTACCGGAAGAGAAGTAGAAAAACAGACTTTGATTTATCGTCGTAAGGAGAATTATAAGGCTGAAAACGGAGTGACTTATCGTTGTCTGGTATTCTCGCTCGTGGAATATGTGGGAGAAGAAAAGAAGGAAAAAGAAGTTATAACCTTCTATATTACAGACGACCGTAATCACTTGCCGGTGCGTCTGGACATGTACTTGAACTTTGGTTCAGCAAAAGCTTTTCTGACCGATATTAAGGGTAATCGTCACCCATTGACTTCTATTGTGAAGAAATAATCGGCTTTATCTTTCCCTTCTTGTGTAGCCATATGTTTCAGGAAAAGATATGTATATACAAAAAATCCTCAACTATTACTACAGGGTAGTTGAGGATTTACTATAAGGTAATCCAGAGTTTGCTACGAGGTAGGGACACTCAGTAAATAGTATAAAATTAGCCAACTAATTCATACAAAAAGTATTGCGAATTAGTTGGCTTTTTTGTATCTTTAGGTATTCCCCCGAAAATAAGGTTTGGCAGCCAAAACGGGGGAAATACTCCGACTAAG
>NZ_DBEXBB010000305.1:0-7771 GCF_048170425.1 Phocaeicola sp. | reverse complement strand
TGTACTTTTGCTTTATAAAAAAATCAAACTAACAACTAACAATTATGGGAACTATTAAATGCATCGGTATTCTTACATCCGGAGGAGATGCTCCCGGCATGAACGCTGCAATCCGCGCAGTCACCCGCTCTGCCATCTATAATGGACTAAAAGTGAAAGGTATCTACCGTGGGTATAAAGGGCTGATTACAGGAGAAATCAAGGAATTCAGGACTGAAAATGTCAGCAATATCATACAATTAGGAGGAACTATCCTGAAAACGGCCCGCTGTCAGGAGTTCCGTACACCGGAAGGCCGCCAGGTGGCTTACGAAACCATGAAGCGTGAAGGCATTGATGCACTGGTAGTCATTGGAGGTGACGGTTCGTTGACCGGTGCCCGCCTGCTGGCTCAGGAATTTGACGTTCCTTGTATTGGATTACCCGGTACGATTGACAACGACTTGTATGGTACGGACACGACTATCGGATATGATACGGCACTGAACACGATTTTGGATGCAGTGGATAAAATACGTGATACCGCGACTTCACACGAACGTTTGTTCTTTGTGGAAGTAATGGGACGTGATGCCGGCTTCCTGGCTTTGAACGGTGCCATCGCCGCAGGTGCCGAAGCTGCCATCATTCCGGAATTCAATACGGAGGTAGACCAGCTGGAAGAGTTCATCAACAACGGCTTCCGCAAATCGAAGAGCAGCTCCATCGTGCTGGTGGCAGAAAGTGAAATCACCGGAGGAGCCATGCATTATGCAGAACGTGTGAAAAACGAATATCCGCAATATGACGTACGTGTAACTATTCTGGGACACTTGCAGCGTGGCGGACGCCCGACGGCACACGACCGTATCATTGCCAGCCGTATGGGAGTAGCCAGTATCCAGGCCCTGATGGAAGGCCAGCGCAATGTCATGATTGGTATTGAAAACGACCAGATTGTATACGTTCCGTTTGCCAAGGCTATCAAGAACGACAAGCCTATCGACCGCGAACTGGTTAGCGTATTGAACGAATTGTCAATCTAACAGAACAATTCCATATAAAGAATCCCTCTTCAAAAGACGTTTGAATGCTTTTTGAAGAGGGATTTTTATATTGCTGTATTTTCTTATCTTACTTTATTTTCTCCGGCGGTTTCTGCGGTGCGTACGCTTATGACGCTTATATCGTATCCAGCGACGGCGAATCTGCCAGGCACTCAGACCTACCACTACCAAAAGAATCAGGATAACAATCCCGCTATTCAGGTTGTCGCCTTTCACACGCGACCAGATTTCCAACACATCTACCGTATTGTCTCCAAAGTCACGTATCATGGCGCAACGGGCTATCACAGACTTATCAGGATACTGTGTGTTACGCAGCTTCACCTTCTGTGCCTCCGGACCGAAGAAATAGCTGGCATCGACTTCCGTATCCAGGGTAGAATCAATGCAAGCCTCCAGAATTTCCGGAGCAGCAATGGCACTGACATACCCGTTCTCTTCCATGTTACGTAAGGCAATATCCGGACGACAAAGGAAGTTGATAAAATAGCTGGCCGCCTTAGGATTCTTGGCATACTTGGGAATCACCCATCCGTCGTACCACACATTACTTCCTTCTTCCGGGATGGTATAACCAAGGTCTACTCCTATCGTAGCCGCTTCTTCCATAGCCCACTGTGCGTCTCCGCTCCAGGTCATATTCATCCAAGCCTTGCCTTTGGTCATCATTTCCTTCCCAAAATCCGCTTCCCATCCGGCCACATTCGGCTTCAACAGTTTCAGATACTTTTCCACCGAGTCCATGGAAGCCGGAGAATAGTCATTCATCAATTCGGCCACACTTCGGGTACTGTCTTTTAAATCCTCACGATGCGCATACAACAAAGCCATGCCGTACGAATCGCGATAGGCATCCTTCATCAGAATCTTGCCGGAAAAACGTTTTTCCCACAGGCATCCCCACGACTTCAGGTCTTTTTCAAAGACAAACTGCTTGTTATAAAGCAGTCCGGCCGTACCCCACATATAGCACACGGCATAACGGCTGGCCGGTAAATCTCCCTTTACCGTCAGTTTATCTATCTGCTCACGGATATAAGGCGCCACCCCGTTCATGTAATTAGGTGAATGAGAAAAAGCCGTATCAATAGGCTGCAACAAACCTTTGTGCAGCATCCGTTCGATGATATACTCGGAAGGACAAACCACGTCAAAGTCTTCATGCCCTTTCTCAATTTTTGTCAGCATGATTTCGTTGATGTCAAACGTCTGATACACGATGCGGATATCTTCCCCCGTCTGCTCCTTATAATACTCCTGAAAATCTTCTAGTACACCTTCTCCAATATAATCTGCCCAGTTGTATACCTTGAGTACATTTTCACGTGATTCATCAGCATTGTAACATCCTGCCAACAGACAGCATGCGCACAAAGCCACCCACCAGTTCCACCTTTTCATCTTCTGTTTCATTTGTTCTTTGCTTTATCAGCTCTACGGTTAATAATAATCAGCAGCACCAGTATCACCACAAAAATGACGGCCGACAGCGGACGAAGCTCCGGTGTGAGACCACCCTTACGGGCATCGGCATAAATATAGGTAGAAAGCGTCTCCAGTCCCTGATTTCCGATGGTAAATACTGTCACGGCAAAATCATCGATGGAAATGGTCAACGCCAACAAGAATCCACTCACCATTCCCGGACGGATTTCCGGAATAATCACTTTCCACAAAGCTTGCATGGGTGTAGCCCCTAAATCGAGTGCGGCCTCATACAGGTTCGGGTTCATCTGTTTCAGGCGCGGCAACACACTCAGTACGACATAAGGAGTACAGAAAGTGATGTGTGCCAGGACTACGGTCGTAAATCCCTGCGTAATGCCTAATGACACAAACAGCAAGAACAAGGAAATACCTGTAATAATATCTCCGTTCAAAACAGGAATGGTATTGATGAATCCCATGGCCTTCCGGCTGCGAGCCTTCAGGTTATAAATACCAATGGCTGCCACACTCCCTAATAAGGTCGATACCGTAGCAGCAATAAAGGCAATGGCTATTGTATTTATCAGCGCATTCATCAACGAATGATGTGCACCGGTGTTACATAGCGAACGATACAGATTCAACGAAAAGCCCGTCCAATTGCCCAATACCTTCGCCTCAGTAAATGAATAGACTACGATAATCAATATCGGAGCATACAACAACAGTAACAATACCCAAAGGTAGGTCTGCATCAGCACTTTCTTTACCATACCTGTCCTCCTTTCTCTGAATCACTTTTTTCGTCGGAGCTGAATAATGAGGTAGCGGCAATCAGGAACAGCATAATCAAGGAAAGAGCCGCTCCATAATTCCACATACTGTTGTTGATATTTTCCTGAATAGTCGTACCAAACAGTTTGATATTGTTCATGGTCAGCAATTCTGCAATGGCAAAAGTAGAGATAGTCGGCATGAACACCATCATGATGCCGCTCACCACTCCAGGCATTGACAGAGGGAATACCACCTTCCTGAACACCTGAAAAGAATTGGCACCTAAATCCTGTGCTGCTTCCACATAACTTGGGTCCATCTTCTGAAGGGTATTGTAAATCGGATAAATCATGAAAGGAATGAAGTTGTAAATCATTCCGAATATCAGCGCTCCTTCTCCCAAAGGCAGACAGGCAAAGTCGAACAAGGCGACGGTAGCTAACGTACGTATCAGGATGTTGACCCACATCGGCAGGATAAACAGCAGAATCAGCGTACGCGAATAATTTGAATTACTACGACTCAGAATCCAGGCCGCCGGATACCCCAGCACGATACAACCTATCGTTGTCAGCATGGCTATACCGATGGAATAAATAAAGGTATTGACTGCTTCCGGATGAGCCAGGAATTTCCGGAAATTTTCAAGTGTCATACGACCTGCATCATCGGTAAATGCATATACCACAATCAGCAGAAGCGGAACAATCACAAAAATGAGAGAGAAAATGAGATAAGGAAGTGTCCAGCTTCGGCGTGAAAGAAAAAACAAACGCAGTTTATTCATCGTTCCTCCTGTTTTACACGTACACGAATATCTTCAGGAGCAATGGAAATACCCACACGGTCTCCATCATCCCATACATCGTTCGTATCAACAAACACATTCTCATCCCAGTCTGACCATACCGTCAGGTGGTAATGGTTTCCTTTATACAAAATAAATTTGACTTCTCCAGTCAGCATGCCGTCTTCCGCATTGTCCAGCAAAGTGATTTTTCCGAAATCAACCTCCACTATCACATCGCCCAACGGTACTTTCTGCAAGTCTACCGGTGCACATTCAAACTCACATCCCAAGAATTCCACATGACTTTCATCAATGAGTTTGCCTTCAAAAGTATTACAGAGACGCTCTTTCTTCATGATGTGAATATCAAACGGTTTGACCAGCATACCCACTTCGGTTCCTACCTCGAAAGCATGATAATCCTGCACCACAAACTCATAGCCCTGACACAACACCACCATTTCATAATGCACACCCTTAAAGATACACGATTGTACGGTACCACGAAGCTGTGCCATATCCGACGCTGGGAAAATATACAAATCCTCCGGACGAATCACCACATCTACCGGTGTGTTTTCACCAAAGCCTTTATCCACACATTCAAAGTCACAGTCACAAAAATGTACCAACTTGTCTCTCACCATAACTCCATTCAGGATATTACTTTCTCCAATAAAATCAGCCACAAACGAGTTAACCGGTTCATTGTAAATGTCGGTAGGTGTACCAATCTGCTGAATACGTCCCTCACTCATCACCACGATGGTATCACTCAACGTCAAGGCTTCTTCCTGGTCATGCGTCACGTACACAAAGGTAATGCCCAGCGTCTTGTGCATTTCCTTCAACTCCATCTGCATGTCCTTACGCATCTTCAGGTCAAGTGCGGCCAGCGGTTCATCCAGTAGCAATACTTCCGGCTCATTCACAATGGCACGTGCAATGGCCACACGCTGCTGCTGTCCGCCCGAAAGCGAATTGACATCGCGGTACTCATAATCGGTCATACCCACCATTTTCAAGGCAGCCTTTACTTTTTTAAGTACCGTATCCTTTGGCATCTTTTTCAGTTTCAAGCCAAAAGCGATATTGTCATACACATTCAAATGAGGAAACAAGGCATACTTCTGAAAAACCGTATTGACCGGACGTTTATGAGGAGGAGTTTGAGTAATCTCCTCCCCCGCAATACGGATAATGCCTTCCGAAGCGGTCTGAAATCCCGCTATCAGGCGCAACAAGGTCGTCTTGCCACATCCCGAAGGTCCCAAGATAGTTACAAACTCTCCCTTTTTGATGGATAAGTGGATATTATCCAAGGCTGTTTTTTCACCAAAAAACTTTGATACACCCTTTACCTCTATAATAGGTTTAATTTCACTTTGCATCGTTTTTAGAAAATTAGTTCGCAAAGTTACATATTAATTCATTTCAAAAGGCATATCGCTCTTATATTTCTTCTTTATTTTTATTTAATACCAAAAACCAGCAATGTTTTGAATATTTATACATCATTCCTGTTTTAAGCCGGAGAAGTACATGTCCAGCAATTTTCTGGCTGCCGAGAAAGACGTTGCCCGTCCTTCCAGCACATCTTTTTCTTGCAAGGGAAGCAAGGAAGCGATTTCCGGATTCTGATAGAAGCTGTCGCGCAAATGCTCATTGATGGTTTCATACATCCAATATTTGGCCTGCTCGTTCCGACGGTGTTCAAAATAACCGTTCTTGCGGACAAAGTCAATGTAGGCATACACCATATCCCAGATTTCCTTGACACCGATATTGTAAAATCCTGAATACGTCAGCACCTGAGGAGTCCATCCGGATTCAGCTGCCGGAAAAAGGTGGAGTGCATTACGGAAATGCGTAGCAGCCAACTGTGCCTTCTCTACATTATTTCCATCGGCCTTGTTGATAATGATACCATCGGCCATTTCCATGATACCGCGCTTGATGCCCTGCAACTCATCGCCCGTACCGGCCAACTGAATCAGCAGGAAGAAGTCTACCATGGAATGTACAGCAGTCTCACTCTGGCCTACTCCCACAGTTTCGACAAAGATTTTATCAAATCCGGCAGCTTCACACAAGATGATGGTTTCACGGGTCTTACGAGCCACACCGCCCAATGAGCCAGCCGAAGGACTGGGACGGATAAAGGATTTAGGATGCACCGACAACTTTTCCATACGGGTCTTGTCGCCTAAAATACTTCCTTTGGAACGTTCACTACTAGGGTCTATAGCTAAGACAGCCAACTTTCCTCCTTTTTCTTCGAGCACATGCAGTCCGAATACATCAATCGACGTACTCTTCCCGGCACCGGGCACTCCGCTGATACCGATACGGATAGAATTACCCGAATAAGGAAGGCATTTTTCAATGACCTCCTGTGCCAGCACCTGATGTTCCGGCTTAACACTTTCTACCAGTGTGACCGCCTGGCTCAGCATGGTCACATCGCCTTTCACAATACCTTCCACATACTCGGCAGCAGAATACTGACGACGTTTGGGTTTCTTTCTAAGATTCAGATAAGGATTAACAATGGAGGGTTGTTCCACTCCCTGGTTCACAGTTAACCCCTTATAAGCTTCATTGTTTTCGGGGTGTTCCATAAAAGTTTTTATTTTTCGGACGATTTCAGCCGGGCTTTCACACGGATGGTAATCATCGGTTGGTTAGGATCATCTGTAATCATCAGGACACGGGGCGTACCTTTCACACGGTGAAGGTTCTGTGCCAGAACAGTAATCTTCATCTTGGTCGATTCACCCGGTTTCAGCACTCTCTTTTTCAGTTTCACGGCCAAAGCCATGCTGAACACCTGCATATCCTGAATATTCAGGTTTGAGCGACCTGTATTTGAAATGACAATCGTTTGTGACTTCTTTTGGTTGGGTTTCAAATCCACAAATTCCAATTCCTTAGCCGACAACGTAATCTGAGGAGGATTGTTTTTCTGCTGTTCGGTCAGCTTGGAGAAGTCAGGCAGCAGAGCCACAGATACAGGTATTTCATTCTCACTGCCGACTTTATCACCCGGGAAGCGGGACAGATAGACAGATGCACGTGTGATACCTAATTTCGGCAATTTCTCAGAATCCAGTGTCACCAAAATCTTTCCGGTCTTTCCACGTCCCAATTTTTCAGGTTCCGCTTTTGCTTCCAGATAAGGAGGAAGATGCATCAGCACAGGTGAATAAGCCTTGTTGGAGGTATTGGCCACCAACAATTCAATAACCGGACGGTCTCCCTTATTGACGGATTTAAAATCAAGCTCATCCTGTGTCAACCGGATGGCACCAATCGCATAAGGGTGCGTAAAGGAATAGTTCTTGGCATCGGCTGTCACCTCTCCGTTAAAGTCCAGGTAAATGGGCAAAGAAGCTGCATTGCAATACACACCCACATCCTTATAGAAATGTCCAATGGATTCTGCATCGAATACCACCGTGATATTTCCTTTTCCCCCTGCAGGTACAGGGTCTTCTGTCCATTGCGCTTTGGCGCATCCGCAAGAAGTCGTCACATTGGATATAACCAATGGCTTGTCTCCCGTATTAGTAAACTGATAAGTTATGGTTGCCGGAGTACGCCACAATACATAGCCTAAGTCCTTTGTGGTCATATCAAAGGATATTTTAGGTTGTGCCCATAAGGACATGCAAGCGACAAAACACACGAAAAAAAGGGTATATGTTCGTTTCAGTGATTTTATTCTTTC
>NZ_DBEXBB010000304.1:0-6331 GCF_048170425.1 Phocaeicola sp. | reverse complement strand
TTAGTCGGAGTATTTCCCCCGTTTTGGCTGCCAAACCTTATTTTCGGGGGAATACCTAAAGATACAAAAAAGCCAACTAATTCGCAATACTTTTTGTATGAATTAGTTGGCTAATTTTATACTATTTACTGAGTGTCCCTTTATATGATTTCAATGCCTTGTTCGGCACATAGTTTCAAGCTTAAATCTTTCAGTTTGAATTTCTGGATTTTTCCACTTCCTGTCATTGGAAATTCCTTTACGAAGAAAATGTACTTGGGGATTTTGTAGCGGGCTATTTTTCCCTGGCAAAACTCACGTACATCAAACTCGTTCATGGTGTATCCTTCATGCAGGATGATGAAAGCTCCAACTGCCTCACCGTATTTCTTGGAGGGTACTCCAGCTACCTGCACATCTTTGATGCCCGGCATCTTATAGAGGAATTCCTCGATTTCGCGCGGGTAAATATTTTCTCCTCCGCGAATAATCATGTCCTTGATGCGGCCCGTGATGCGGTAGTTTCCGTTTTCATCCTTTACTCCCAAATCACCGGAATGCAGGAACCCGTTCGCGTCAATCACTTCGGCTGTGGCTTCCGGATTCTTGTAGTAACCTTTCATGGTGTTGTAACCCCGGTTGCACATTTCGCCTTGTACGCCCACCGGACATTCTTCTCCGGTATTCGGGTCGATTACTTTTACTTCCGTGAATTCGAAGTCATGGCCTACGGTGGTGTAACGCACTTCCGGAGCATCGTCAATACGGCTGTGGGTCATGCCCGGTGAAGCTTCCGTCAGTCCGTATACGCTGGTGACACGCATAAACATTTTTTCTTCCACCTGTTTCATCAGCTCCACAGGACAGAGAGAACCGGCCATGATACCCGTGCGCAGGCTCGACAAGTCGAACATGGGGAACATCGGGTGATGCAGTTCGGCGATGAACATGGTGGGTACTCCGTAGAGAGCCGTACAGCGCTCTTTGTGTACGGAAGCTAATACGAGCAGCGGGTCGAAGCGTTCTATCATGACCTGTGTGCACCCATGCGTCAGGCAGTTCATGGTGGCCAGTACTACACCGAAGCAATGGAACAGCGGTACACATACACACAGTTTGTCGTCGGCCGTGAACTTCATGTGCTCGCCGGTGAGAAATCCGTTGTTGGCAATATTGTAATGGGTAAGCATGACACCTTTGGGAAATCCCGTAGTACCGGAAGTGTATTGCATGTTTACCGTATCGTGGCAGTTTACCAGCTTTTTGGCGTTAGTCAGTTCCTCGTCGTCAATGTTGCTCCCTAACAGCAGAATTTCTGCCGTGTTGTACATGCCCCGGTATTTTTCCTGACCGATGTACACCACATTGCGCATGTGGGGGAAACGTTTGCTCTTCATGCGTCCCCGTTCGAAGAGTTTCAGTTCGGGCAGCATGGTGTAGGTCATTTCCACGAAGTTGCTGTCCTTCTCTCCGTCTACGATACACAGGGTATGCATGTCGGAGTTTTCGCAGAGGTATTCCAACTCCGCTTGCTTGTAGTTCGTATTGACCGTAACGGCCACGGCACCTATTTTGGCACAGGCATACAGAAACGTCAGCCAATCGGGTACATTGCGGGCCCAGATGCCCACGTGGGTGTCTTTTTTTACTCCGATGGCCAGCAATCCTTTGGCCATGTGGTCTACACGTTCGTTAAATTGCTTCCAGGTGAAACGCAGGTTACGGTCGGAGTATACAATGTATTCTTTGTCCGGAGTCACTTCTGCCCAATGCTCCAGCCAGTCGCCTAATGTTCTTTCAGAAAGTTGTAACATGTCGTTGAAGATTTGCGTGAGACTTATGCCGGAGTATAGACCACGGCCAGAATTTGTGCTGCCTGTCCTTCGGCAGTGTGTACATGATGCGGCACGATGGAGTCATAGTAGATGGTATCCCCCTCTTTCAGACGATAGTTGCTTTTTCCGTAGCTGATTTCCAGTTCCCCTTTCAATACCATGATAAACTCTTCTCCTTCATGTGCGGAGAGAAAGAAATCTTTTTCGTCGTTGGCATCAATGTCGATAATAAACGGTTCCATGTGACGGTCGACCTTGCTTTTGGACAGCGAATGATAATGCATGTGCTGGCGGGCATGCGTGGCGTTGTTTGAAAATCCGATGGTATCGTCCGCTTCGCCTTTACGGCAGATAACCGGTCCGGTTTCGCTGGTCTGGTCATCCAGAAATGTACCCAGACGTACTCCCAGGGCACGTGCTATTTTAATAAGCGGAGCCAGTGAAGGGATGTCGATATTCTCCTCGATGCGGCTTACTTGTTCCACAGTCAGCCCTGCGCGTTCTGCCAGTTCCTCTATACTTGTTTCTTGATTGGTTCGGAGTGATTTAATTTTTTCTCCGATGATGTTTGTGCAATCCATAGGTCTTCTCTTTAGCTTTGATTTACAATAAAAGCGCAAAGGTGTACGCTTTGTTCTTCATAATTCGCAAAGTTAATAAAGTTTCTGTATAAACATACCGAAAAGTAATAAAAAGCATTTTCTTTCGGCACTTTTCGCACTTTCTGATATTCTTTTTGCAGGCAGGTTTCTTGCCGAATGTGTCTGTATTTTAATTTTTTGTCCTATCTTTTAGCCGTAATATAATTTAGAATGTGTCTGAAGAAGCTTATTTTTGCATTGACATTGATGGGACTTTTAGGCGGCCATGCACCACTTACAGCCTCTCAGCCGGTTCCTGATGCTGCCGGATATATTGTCAAGGTAGGCGATACGGCTCCCGACTTTGAAATGAAGCTGACGGACGGACGCAAGGTGAAATTGTCAGAACTTAAGGGAAAGGTAGTCATGTTGCAGTTTACCGCAAGCTGGTGTGGAGTATGCCGTAAGGAAATGCCTTTTATTGAAAAAGACATCTGGCAGAAACATAAGGACAATGCTTCCTTTGCGCTTTATGGAATTGACCGTGACGAGCCGCTGGAACGAGTGAAAGCCTTTGCCAAGCAGACAGGAGTGACTTATCCGTTAGGACTTGATCCGGGAGCAGATATTTTTGCCAAATATGCGGAACGCAATGCCGGAATCACCCGTAACGTGCTGATAGATAAAGAGGGTAAAATCGTGATGATGACTCGCTTGTATAATGAAGAGGAGTTTGCTTCCCTTTGTAAGAAGATAGATGAACTGCTGAAGTGATGAAGAAGTTCTTATGTTTGATTTTATGTGGCTTGCTGTGCTTTCCTTCGGGAGTCACGGGGAAAAAGGAAGGACACTATGAACCGCTGTTTGGAAAGAAGTATGCTTCGTATGCGGTGACTTCCAGTTCCTTGAAAGGTGCCACTTTCTATCTTGTCAGCGGACATGGAGGACCTGATCCTGGCTGTATAGGTAAATATCAGGGAAGAGAGTTACACGAAGACGAATATGCTTACGATATTATTCTCCGTTTGGGGCGTGAGTTGCTGAAACGTGGGGCAAAAGTGCATTTTATCATTCAGGATGCAAAGGACGGAATTCGTGACCAGGCTATTCTGAACAACAGCAAGCGGGAGACTTGTATGGGAAAGGCTATTCCGTTGAATCAGGTGGCTCGTCTGCAACAGCGTTGTGATGCCGTAAACCGCTTGTATCGGAAGGATAAGAGCAGTTACAAGCGTGCCGTGTTTATCCATGTGGACAGCCGGGCCCGGAACAACCAGACCGATGTGTTTTTCTATCATGCACCGGGCAGTTCGAAGGGGAAACGACTGGCGAGGGAAATCCAGCGGACTTTCCGCGCTAAGTACGACCGCCATCAGCCCAACCGGGGATTCGATGGTACGGTAAGTGAACGTAACCTGTTTGTTCTTCGCAACACGACTCCGGTAGCTGTTTTCCTGGAAGTAGGAAATATCCAGAATGCGCAGGATCAGAAACGTCTGGTCATTGCCGACAATCGTCAGGCCTTAGCTAACTGGATAACCTTAGCCATCGAGAAGGATTACCGGAAAAGATAATCTCATAAGTCATAAAAAAAGTCAGGCACTTCAGCGGTTGCCTGACTTTTTTGTATCTGTGAAAGTAGATTGTTTATCGGTTTTTGGCCTTCAGCACTTTTTGTACATTCTGGATTATTTCCGGATTAGCAAGGTCCTTCTTTCCAATCAGCGTGAAGGCAAAGTTGTCTGCCATGATTTCTTCCGGATGAATGAGATAGTTGGTGTTCTTTCCTACTTGTGTGTAGAAGTCTTCCGCTTCATCCAGTGCATAAATGATTGTCTTTCCAGCCTTCTGAATAGGAACAAAATCACCGTTCAAAGGTACAAGTCCCACTTTCAGGTAGTCGAAGAGCGTTTTTCCGTCATAAGGTCTGTCGGTATAAATCACCATGGTGCAGTATTGCTTCTGTCCGCCGATGGTAAAAATACCATAACTATCATATCGGCTGATGTCTGGATTGGAGATACGAATATCCGCCAAATCGGACGGGAAGATAATTTCTTTTTCAATCACCGTGAATCCGATGACCTTGTAAATGTCTTTCTTGAAGTTGGAATTCTGTCGTGTCAGCAGGTGAAACAACTCATGGGCTACAAGGTATTTCAAATCTGCATCTGAAGCTTCCTTCAACGCATGCTCACCGATGGCAATCCAGTTTACGCGGGTGTAGGCCTCTGCATTGCCTTCTTCTTTTTGGGTAGTTTTTACAAAGATGATTTCTTTCGGGAAATCGAGGTTGTAACTTTGTTTCTTGATTTCCGCGTCCAGGCTTTTCATTGCCTTGCTGATTCGCTCTTTTTCAGCGTCACTCCAGTTGAGTGTCTGTTCCATGGCAAATTGCAACAACTGTGATTTGCGTCCTTGCGGTTTTTGCAGACGCACGTCGATGTCAAACTGGTTCCAGTTGCGGGTATAGTCATCTACTTCCGTAATCAGCATTTGTCCTTCGGCACGCGTGGCAAAACGGAAAAGGGAGTTGGAGAAATTGTTACTCTGCGCCCAAGCTGAGATTGTGGTAAAAACCAGATAAAATATGAAAGAAAGAGAGTGCTTTAGTGTCATAGTCTTGTTTTTTAGTTACCTATATTTATTCTCAGTGGTAAATATAGAATAATTTTTTGTATTTTTCTTCGATTTTTTTCAAGAAAAAGCGAGGAAAAGGAAAAATGAGACAAATCGCAGGGGGTATTACTTGTCCAAAAAAGAGGAAATAGGTCAGTAAACTTTTGTTTGATAAGTGCTGAATGTCGTGGCGTATGTGCTTATCTTCTTTTGTCTTTTTTATGGTTTTCGAGCAGGAAACTTATATTTTCCTTGGCAAAAACGTACGTTTTCCTATCGTGAAACGTAGGTTTTTGCTGCGCGAAACGTAGAATGTGTGAGAGGGTTTGCTGATAAACCTATGGGTGGCTTTTCATTTTCATCGGAAATACATTCAGTATAATAGTATCAAGGTCTCTGAATTTGTGCAGCCAAAAACTGCATAAATTGAAGCGAGTTGTTACATGCAAGGAGTAGTTGTAATATAAATCTGTTCTTCAATTGATTGATAATTTGTTTTATTTGTTCAGATTCCTTACTTTTGTAAAAAGGATGTGTAAAGGAGTTTGCCACCTTGCTTTTTGTGGGAAAAAATTGTAAGAAGCGTCATGCTTCATTCTTGTTTCTGAAAACCTGAGAAATTTTCAAAACACACAAGAATGACATAGTCGGTTCCTACGCTGTTTTCAGCGTGGGGCTGTTGTCTATTCTATTGTGTGTTGGGCTTTCTCAGGGCCTTCAGAAAGGTGGAATAGCACGCAGTTCCACGCTTCTTTTGTTAACTAATTTGCTTTGGGGAACTGAACGTTGTAATAATTATGGGACTATTTAATTTTTCAAGTGTAAAATGTGAGATACGGTATTTGAATGCTTTACCTCAGAAACAAATTGAGTTCTGTTTTTGGCACCTAATTATCGTATTAAAATAGTGTGTGATATAACTTCTTCTACAGAACAGGTTATTTTGTCTTGTTTTGTTCCTCATTTAGGAAAGTTTGTTGATTTAGTATATGGTGTAAAAGATTTTGTCGATGATGTAAAGAACATATTGAAAATTTTTGAAAAGACATCTAAAGGTGAAGATTTCAAATATAAAGATGCATTTGATAAGTTTGTTAAACGCCATGTTAAGGAGTTTCATAGAATTATAGATACAGATTTGTTTCGTATTATAAGTGAATTCATGCTTGTAATATGTGATTTATCACTACAGAAGGGGATACGTTTGTCTGTGTCAGATAAAGTGGATATTTCAAAATCTTTTGTGGATAGAGTAATGATGGGTAATTTTGCGCCATACTATTATGTAACTCGTTATCGTCAAAATGGTGGTAATTG
>NZ_DBEXBB010000303.1:0-5650 GCF_048170425.1 Phocaeicola sp. | reverse complement strand
AAAAACAATAAAAAAAACGCGTTTTACGATAAATACACAGAAAACAAACACTTCAAACGGGAAAATACATAGAACTGCAAGGAGATAAATGACCTTATCGCCTTATGTTTATAAAGAAAGAATGGATTTAATCTCCACCTCGTCACGGTGAAGCTGGGCAATAAGTTCTTCTATACTGTCGAATTTCAGTTCAGGACGGGTGCGGCGCACAAAGGAAAGACGCATCGGCTGCTGATAAATGTCAGCATCAAACCGGAATATATGGACCTCAATACTGCGATCGGGTCCGTTCTCCAACGTAGGCCGGTAGCCAATGCTTAGCATACCGCCGTACTCCTTGCCTTCAACACAGACACGGACGGCATACACACCATCGCAGGGAATCAGCTTGTCAGAATCGGAAACACGGAGATTAGCCGTAGGAAAACCTATTTTACGCCCCACCTGATAGCCGCCGACAACCGTACCGTCCAAAAAGAAATCATATCCCAGATACTCGGCAGCTTCCGAAACGTTTCCCTCCTGCAACAGACCTCGAATAGCCGAGGAGCTGACAGTAACCTCCGTTACCGATGTCTCCTTACTATAAGAATACGCGCGCGCAAGAAGCACCTCCATACCCAATTCGCGACCATAGTGCACATAGTCTTCAAAACCCTCGCTGCGGTTATGCCCGAAACGATGGTCGTACCCCACTACCAAAGCTTGTATCTGATAGCGATCCTTCAGTATGGACATGAATTCCCGTGCCGAAAGCCGGGCTATTTCAGGAGTAAAATCAAGCATCATGCAATAATCCACCCCAGTCTTGGCAAGCAGGGAAACTTTCTCATCACAAGTGGTCAATAACTTCGGATGATAATCGGCCTGCATCACTTTACGCGGATGTACCGGAAAAGTCACGACCGACGAAGCAAGCCCACGCCCGGCAGCTACCGCACACACTTGCTCTATCAGGTAGCGGTGTCCCCGATGTACTCCGTCAAAGAAACCGATAGTGGCTACACTTGGACGGGAACCAATGTCCGATGTTTCACAAAACAACTGCATGTCTCCAATCCTCGTGGGCCTTTGGCGTATAGGTAGAAATACCCAACGCCTCCGCTGTCCGGCAATTGGCCTCAGAATCGTCAATGAAAAGAGTCTCGTTGGGAAGAATACCGGTCTCATCCAGTACTTTCTGAAATATATCGGCATCCGGTTTTGCCATCTTCATCTCATAAGAGAGATAGATATGCTCAAAAAAGTCCTCCGCACGGAAAGCCTTGTAGCGAAACGCGTGCAGACACGACCATTGCCAATGGATTTCATTGGTGTTGCTCAGCAGATAGACCACATATTTTTTGCGCAGTTCCAACAGTAAATCCAATTTAAAAGTAGGAATACTCACTAGGAAACTGTTCCAGGCGTCATCTATCTGGGCATCAGTCACCGGTTTCCCTATCTTTCCACGAATCACTTCCCGGAACTCCGCACTGGTAATCAACCCTTTTTCATATTTCTGGAAGAAATCCTGCTGGTGATAGAGGTCCAACATGACTTCCACGTCCGGCAATCCCAGCTTTCTGAAATTCTCTAAACAGCGCTGGCGGTCCAAATCAATCAGAACTCCGCCAAAATCAATAATAAGGTTCTTGATTCCTCTTCTTTTCATCACTATTTCTGTGTTAAACGTCGGATAAGGCGAACCAGTTCACCTATCCACAAAACAAACGAAGTAGAAACGACAATCGTCATCCAAGTCATAAAATCGAGCGGCACTGTGCGGAATACAGCTCCACCAAACTGTACAATCAGTATCTGTCCGCCCAAAATGGCAAGTATAATCAGCTCCATGCCATAAGATTTAGAAATGCCCTTGAACGCCGAGTCCGAAGTGCCGAACACACGTGCATTGAACAAGTTCCAGAACTGAAGCATAACAAAGAACGTGAAGAACACAGTCAACCGATAGGTAGTCATCCCCCCCTCTTCACTGTTAAACCAGAAGAGCATTCCCATAAGTAACACCAGGAAGGCAGACCCCATTCCCAGAATGTAATACCTCATGGACTTGGTTATAATGAAATCCGTACTCTTACGCGGTTTTTCCTTCATCACGCTCTCACTGGGTGGAATGGACGCCAGGGCCAGGGCCGCAAACGTATCCATAATCAGGTTCACCCACAACATCTGCGTGACGGTCAAAGGAAGCGTCGTACCCACCAGTGAACCCAGGAGAACGATAAACAAAGCCACAAAATTGATAGTCAGTTGAAAAACAATGAAACGCTGTATATTCTTATATAGAGAACGTCCCCACATCACGGCCGTACCTATACTGTTGAAGGAGTCATCCAGCAACGTGATGTCGCTGGCCTCCTTGGCAACGGAGGTTCCAGTACCCATCGAAAGTCCCACTTGCGCATGGTTCAACGCAGGAGCATCATTCGTGCCGTCACCCGTCACAGCCACTACCGCACCTTTCTGCTGCAACAGTTGCACCAGACGCTGTTTGTCTGTGGGGCGTGCACGCGACATTATCTTCAAGTCCATCACACGGTCCAATGCCTCCTCATCCGTCAATTCGGCAAATGCAGCTCCCGTAATGCGGTTCTTTTCCGTATCCTCCGGTTTCCACAGACCAATCTGACGTGCTATCTCGGTAGCTGTACCCGGTGTATCTCCCGTCACAATCTTCACTCCGATACCTGCCGACTGGCATTTGGCAACGGCCGCAGGCACATCCGGACGGATAGGGTCACTGATGGCAACCACACCGAGGAACGACAAGTCATTTTCAGCAACCAATGACACACAATCAGACGCTTCCGCATCATCCACAATCTTGAATGCAAAGCCAAGTGTACGCATAGCCATATTCTGGTAGTTGAGCAACTGAGCCTCCACTGTAGAACGGTATTCCACCGCATCCACACGCTTGCCGTCCAACATGACATCCTTGCATTTACCCAAAACAATCTCGGGAGCTCCCTTCACATACAGCACCTTCTTCCCAATCAGGGGGGATTGCACCAGGGTAGCCATGAATTTCCTTTCCGTAGAGAAAGTCAGCTGGTCGATAACCGTAGCTTTCTCACGCAGCGCCAGATAGTCGCATCCTTGGCTGTTCAGCCAAAGCAGCAGTGCCACCTCCGTGGGGTTACCCACCCCTTTCGGCTTCTCGCCAGTCACCTCTTCTTCCAGGAAAGCAGTGGAGTTAGCACTGATACCTTCCATTACCAGCTTGCTGAGGTCATCATTCCCCAGCTGCCCGTTATTCTTCAAACCATAGAAATTGGGTTCATGCACCTGCATCAGATTTTGGGTCAATGTACCGGTCTTGTCGGTACAAATCACTGTAATGGCTCCCATCGTCTCGCATGCATGCATCTTGCGCACCAGGTTGTTGGTGGAGAGCATGCGGCGCATATTCAACGCCAGACTGAGTGTCACGCTCATCGGCAAGCCTTCGGGCACAGCCACCACAATCAGGGTAACTGCCATCATAAAGTATTGCAAAGTAGCCTGCAAGGCCGGCAGCCAATCACGGAAGGTATGAAATGAAGAAAAGTCATAGACCAGTACCACATCCTTTACAAAGAAAATGAGAAAAGCCAGACCCGCTACGGAAAAGCCAATCTTTCCAATCAGATTGGCCAATTTGGTCAACTGAATATTCAGCGGAGTAGGTTCCGTATTCTGTTCGGTACTTTGACGTGCCACTTTACCGATTTCCGTAGCATCGCCCACAGCCTCCACACGCATGGTGCCATGTCCGTCCACCACCGTTGTACCGCGCAAAATGCGGTTGGAAGCATACGTAGCCTCTTCGTCAAAGTCAGCTTCTACGGTAGTTTTCGTCACTACCGGCTCACCGGTCAGATTCGATTCGTTCACTTGCAGGGAAATGGCTTCCAGCAATTCACCGTCCGCCGGAACCTCTTCACCGGTTTCCAGCACCACTATATCACCCACCACTACATCTTTACGGGGAATCTCCTGCACATGTCCGTTACGAATTACTTTCACCAAAGTTTCTTCGTTCACTGCATTCAGCAGGTCAAACTTCTTTCCGGCATCATACTCAAAGAAGAAACCGATACCGGTAGCCAGCAGAATGGCTACTATAATGCCGATAGTCTCGGCATATTCATTCTCTACAATGGAAATAATCAAAGAAAACAGAGCGGCAACCAGCAATACCCTTACTACGGGGTCCTCAAACTTCTCCAGATACAATTTCCATAAGGAAGGCCGTTTAGGAGGCGTCAATAAATTTACTCCATGTTCGTCGCGGCTCTTCCGCACTTGTTCGTCGGTCAGTCCGACATGATAATAATCATCCTTTATTGCAGTCATGCAAGTCTTTAGGTTTAATTTTGGAACGCAAAAATACAATAATAATCCGGGAAAACAATACCTATATAATGATTAGTGATTAATTGACTGTCATTGATTCTCTTTTTCCCTCACCAGTTTCGGTCTGGTTGCAGGCTCCCACGGCAATGTGAACCAGAAAGTCGAACCTGCCCCTTCTTCCGATTCCACGCCTATTTCGCCCCCCAATTTGCGGACAATGGTCTGGCAAATGGAGAGTCCCAGTCCGGTACCGTTCTTTTCCTGCTTCAGCTTGACGAAACGTTCAAAAACATGTGGCAACTTTTCCTGGGGAATACCGGTTCCCGTGTCTTTTACGTAGAAATAGAGACCTTCCTCATAGAGTCTGAATCCGAGGGTAATACTGCCTTCCTGGGTGAACTTCAGGGCATTCGTCATAAAATTGGATATCACTTGTGCAAGCCGGTTTCTGTCTGTATGCATGGTATATTCCTTCTCAGAAGCCTCCCGGACAATCTGCACTCCACTACCCAGCTCGGCCACCCGCATACGGAACTGTTGTTCCAAATCGGACATCATCTGGTTGATGTCCACATCCGAGAACACAAATTCCAATGTTCCGGCTTCTATCTTCGAGAGGTCCAGAATATCAGCAATCAGCTGTTGCAGCATTTCATTGTTACTTTGCACAATTTCCAGGAACTGTGTCTTCTCCTCGTCTGTCGATGCAGAGGCCAGCAATTCCGAGAATCCGACAATTGCGTTCAGCGGGGTACGGATTTCATGGCTCATATTCGCCAGGAACACCGATTTGGAGCGGTCGGCATTCTCTGCCTTCTCACGTGCCAGTTTCAATTCAGCTTCCACTTGTTTCAGCCGGGTAATGTCATGCACGGTAATCACCATGCAGTCGCGGTCCTCAATCTCCATATACTCGCCGGAAACATAAGCATTGCATTCCGTAGTTCTGCCTTCGCTATCCCTAAGATTCAGAATAGCTGCCAAATCCGTGAAGTTCTTTTGCACCACAAAGGCATTCTCTATGGCATTCCGCACGGGGCAGTGCTCACACAAATCGTGAGTGCCGCAACCTCCTGCTGCCGACAAGGCATTGTTACAGCGCAGAATATCTCCCACCCGTCCAGTTTCGGCAGGCTTTACAGCTCCGGTAATATCGTAGTAATTGGTGTAGAATACAGTGAAGTCGCGGTTTATCAGCAGTACGTAGGCATGCAGATTCCGCATAATCGCCCTGAACAGCTTGTCGGTCATTTTCATAAAATGTTGTTTTAATAGAGAACAAAAATAAACTATTTTTGTTCAACAATAG